>JAZASR010000254.1:0-1000 GCA_036343175.1 Lachnospiraceae bacterium | reverse complement strand
ACAGGCACAGCAGCGTGAAGAGGAGCTGATAAAGACGATAGGTCATTTAACCGTGCAGGTTAACTGGCTCAAAAAAAAAATCTGATGAACTGCTCGGAGACGGCTGGGAGAAGAAGTATGGTTACCATGAATGATACGGAACTGACCGTTAAGGAACAGTGTGAGCTGCTCAGCATTAACCGCTCCACGCTGTACTATAAGCCCAAAGAACCGCCGGAAACAGCCATCGAACGTGAAGAGTACATCAAATCACGCATTGATTACTGGCATACAAAATTTTGTGTATTTGGTCATCGGCGAATCCGTGAAAAGCTGAGGAGAGAAGACGGAATCCAGATTGGAAGAAAGCTTGTCAGACGATATATGGCAGAAATGAATCTGTGTACGGTTTATCCGAAGCCAAATCTTTCCAAGCCAGCAAAGAATGCAGTAAAAATGCCGTATCTTCTGAAAAATTTGAAGATTGAACGTCCCAATCAGGTATGGGCGATAGATATCACTTATATCAGCATGAAGAAAAGTCATATGTATCTCACAGCAGTGATTGACTGGAATACACGCTTTATCGTGGGCTATGAATTGTCGGATACGCTGGATACTGCACCTGTTCTGGAAGCAGTGAAGAAAGCTGTCAGACAGTACGGCAAGCCTGAAATCATTAATTCTGACCAGGGCAGTCAGTTTACCAGCGAAGATTATAAGAGCTGGCTGAAAGAAAATGAGATAAAGCAGAGCATGGACGGAAAAGCACGCTGGGCAGACAACGTTATGATTGAGAGATGGTTTCGCAGCCTGAAATGTGAGCTGATTTACATCAATGAATTTCAGACTCCGCGCGAACTGCGTCAGGCTATTGGAAACTATATCCACAGCTACAATACAGAACGTCCTCATGCATCAATGGATTATCATTATCCAGCTGAACTGTACCTTGCTGCCTGAATCATCATCAAATTATACAATTTTGAAAATTCATTTTTGGTCAGCCCTACAAACTTTT
>JAZASR010000253.1:0-1007 GCA_036343175.1 Lachnospiraceae bacterium | reverse complement strand
TTGTTAAAATCAATCATGTATAATCTCCTTATCAAATGAAAACACTTAGCTACTATACAGGTTCAATGTAAAGTTCCTGTCAGCTTTTCAGTAAAATCTCCACAAATATAAACTGCTATGGAAAATAACTTGAACACCTAAAATTTACATCAAACCTGATGGTTTGTCACCATGAGGAAGCATTATACAGATAAATGTGTTTTTCCTGTGAAATACAGTCATAATTAAATAACGAATCTATACCATATCGGGTATAAACATACTGGAGTTTCTGGAAAATATACCCGATAAGGTATAGTATGAATCACAGAACAATCCATGTTTTGTGATTCGCATGAAAGGTTTATATGGGCACTGAGATTATATTATCAGAGAAATTTGATCTAGAGAAAACTGCCGAAAGCGGTCAATGCTTCCGCTGGCGGCGATGTGATGGGGCTGACACTGCATATCAGATCACTGCGTTTGGCAAATCTGTTGTAATATCTGTAAATAATGATCAGAAGATACTACATCTCAACTGCAGTGAGGAAGATGCAGAGAAAATATGGCGTCCCTATTTTGATCTTGATACAGATTATACAGCGATTCGGAACACTGTAGCTTCGTCTGATTCATCCGGTGCTTACCTTCGTGCTGCAATGGATTATGGGGATGGCATCCGGATCATCAGGCAAGACTTCTGGGAATGTCTCGTAACATTCATCATCTCACAAAGAAAGAATATCCCGGCGATCACACAGTGTGTCGACAAGCTCTGCCGTGCAGCAGGGGCACCGATCATCGATACGCAATCCGTTTCTGCGACTCTGGCTGAACCTACTTTATATGCCTTCCCGACGCCAGAGCAGATTCTTGCACTCTCCTGCCACAAAAACGGTGACGCCGATTGTTCCTTCGCGAAAGCGGGGCTTGGCAGTTGCAGTCTCGGCTATCGTGTGCCTTATATTTTCGCTGCAGCGGAATGGATGCTCAGGCATCCGGATTTTGTCAAAGAATCGGAAACC
>JAZASR010000252.1:0-1012 GCA_036343175.1 Lachnospiraceae bacterium | reverse complement strand
CACTAATCCTTAACCCTTTTCATCATCTGCCGACGGGCCTTACTCAAAGAGAGAGCTGTAAGGAATCGTTATGTTCAGCGCACTATCCGCTTCTTGCCGTTCTGGATATAGACGCCTTTGGCAGGAGTGGCAGAGAGGCGGCGGCCTTGAAGGTCGAAGATGGCATCATGATCATTTGACAGGCGTGATCTGACACTCTGAATGGCTGTGGAAGTCTGATAGAGCACTTCGCCATTCACCTCGCAGGCAATGAGGCTGTTATAGTTACCCGCCAAGGGCAGCATATTGAAAAAATCCTTCGTGGCGCCTACGCCTTCTATCCAATATAAGGTTCCCAAGACAACAGAGTCATTCTTTTCTTCATCATATTCCTGCACCTGAAGCGCATAGTATTCGCCCTTGCAAACCACGCCAACGATAGTATCAATTGACAGCACGATTAAGTCACGGCTATTCTTGCTCAGCGTATCACCCACTTTGCAGTTGAAGTCATAAAGAAGCGCAGCCTCATCCTTCTCAGGATAGAAACAGTAAACTTTCTTGTTCTCTTCGTAGAGAGCTCCTTCATAACGGATCTCACCCTTGTTGTCCCTGTTATCGGAATACATCTTCAGGCAGTCCTTCCCTTCTACCACCGTATCACCCTCAAGCGTATAGTGGTAATCATACACATACTGATAGGCATTATGGTGGTAAGTCCACTTCTTTCCTTGTTCCACCAGAGGACGATAACCGTCCTGCGCAAAAGACGCCAAAGGCATCATAGCCAACATAAGTAAAAACTGTTTCATAAGCGTTACAATTTTAGTTTGACATTCTATCTATATAAACCGCGGAATGGGCAAAGTACTGCAAAAGTTCGCAATTATTTATCTATTATTAACATCCCATCTCTTCTCTGCTCGTTTCGTCTCTGTATTCTTCATATCACGATAAGCACGGCGGATGGCCTTTCCTCCGAAGGAGTAGGATACGGTCAGGCCGATGCTGTGTGAATGATGATTCACATGGT
>JAZASR010000251.1:0-1020 GCA_036343175.1 Lachnospiraceae bacterium | reverse complement strand
TTCTTCGTGTCCGTGTAATACAGAAGCAGATCCCTGGCAAGCTTGTCGTACTGGTTTCTGCATAAATCTGCATTCTCCTTCGTGGGCATCGTCATCGTCATGGTCTTATCTGTCATCATCTCTTCATCCTCCATTCCATCAAAAAATCCTATAATTCAGCACTCTAACCACCGTTCTTTTCCCTTAAGGGCCTATTTCCTTAAAGTACTTCCGATGATGCTATACTACTGCAAACGGATGGAAAGAAAATGTACACGAATATGTATTCTATTTGCATATTCTGTCGATGCAAATGACATTATGTATTCATTTAATTTTAGAGAGCTTATTTCCTGGCGCACTGTAGAAGTTGACATACTGCCTGCAGGGACATAAAATGATTTACGTTTGTGAAGTAACTTGTATCAAACATTTGAAATTTGGAAAGATAAGAGGTGCTCGGAATGCTTCAATATCGCTATGACACACAGATGCTAATCGATGGAGACAATCTGGATGAGGATAAGATCCATGACTATATCTTAAATCACTTTGACGGGGACTGCCTGCTGGCTGTAGGCGGTGACGGGGATCCGATCAAAATTCACTTCCATACCAACGAGCCGTGGAAGATTTTGGAATATGGAAGATCCATCGGCGAGATCTATGATATTGTTGTCGAAGATATGGATCGTCAGGCAAGAGGACTCAAGGGCTGAACAAGTATTAAATGATGCTCAAGAACATTTTTAGTCAGAATTTCAGAAAAACGTCGTACTATGATACTTTATAGCATATGATGCCGGGTTATTGGTAGAAATGTACACATATTCTCTACGCACCTTGATGAATTTCCCGTACAGACAGAAGCCTCGATCTCATGATACACTGAAGGTAACTCGACACGTCCATACGCAATCACAGAAAGGTGGTCCGCATGAATGATCCTGTTATCCGCGACGCTCAGCTCGCTTCATTGAAAGCTCTCATTGAGAATATCGATAATACAATCTCCTTCGAAAAATCGTTGCATAAGACTGC
>JAZASR010000250.1:0-1026 GCA_036343175.1 Lachnospiraceae bacterium | reverse complement strand
GGGAATGTCTATTCCTCTGATGGAACTGTCGATTTTCTCCAGCCCGTCCTGAATGAATACCGCACAGAATATAAGGACATCCGGCTCAAACTCAGAGGTGACAGCGGTTTTGCCATCCCCGCCATTTATGACCAGGCTGAGGATAACGATATCTCCTATGCTATCCGCCTGAAGCAGAACGCAACTTTGGTCCGCCTTGCAGCTGAGGCTGATGAACAGCTTTACGAGATGACCAGAGAAGACCAGATCAGTTATGCAGTCATCTATGGTGAATTCGAATATAAGGCAGCCACATGGAGACAGCCACGCCGGGTTTGTTTCAAGATAGAGAAGCCTGCAGGCCAGATGACCCATCTGTACACTTTTATAGTGACAAATATGATCAGTATCCCACGCTGTGTCATACAGTTCTACTGCGACAGGGGCCGCATGGAGAACTTCATAAAGGAAAGCAAAAATGATTTTGACTTTTCAGCCGTCAGCAGTTCATCATTTACTGTGAATGAGAACCGCCTGCTCGCACACGCATTGGCCTATAACATCTTTAACTGGTTCCGCCGGCTTGTCCTGCCTGCGAAGATGAAACATCTTGAAGCTGATACACTTCGGCTGATGATCATTAAGATTGCGGCCAGGGTCAAATATCAAGCTCGTTATTTTATATTCGAGTGCGCAGCCAGCTGTGCCTGGAAACGGGAGATCGATCAGATTTTCTGGAGTATAAGGCACTTGAATCCGCAACTGGAATAACAGTAGCTGTATCCGCAGCCCCAGGCTGTATAAGATTACATTGACAGGAACAAATACTGCATTTCAGCCGTTTGAAGGGATACTTTACCCTTTTTCAGGTACAGAAGTACTGCGATTTTTGTTTTTGTCGATATAATTGCAACATCATTCATGTGGCTTCCGGTTTTTTTATTTTGCGAAGCCTATGAATAATTCAGGTTCAGTATTTACGATTTTATTCTTCCCTTCGGTGGTCACCTGATAGTGGATAACCGCCGGGTGCAGCTCCGGAAAATG
>JAZASR010000249.1:0-1037 GCA_036343175.1 Lachnospiraceae bacterium | reverse complement strand
TCAATCCCTTTTGATAGTGACACCCCTAACCTAGCACTTGACTCAGTGATTGACTTTATTACTAGCAAGTTCATTGCGGATACTCCTGCATTGAGCGTCACCAAGGAAATAGCATATGATGCAGAGGCTTACAAGGGCTTCCCCGTCTTTTCAGGGGAAAATTATTCCGATGGGCTTGTTCCTGTATCAAAGATAGTTTTTCTTGGCAAGCATACCAATTCACTTGGACTGCTCCTGTTCTGCACTAAGAACGGCATTTATTATGATCTTCATATTTGCATCATGCCATCATTTGATATGATGTGTGTTACTCCTGCTACATACGGTGAGAATTACCAGTCATCCGCAGATGCATGTAAGTACATATGGCATATGCTCAGAGGCTGGTCTAGTAATAGTCTTCGTCATATCGAAACAAGGCTGAGGTGGGATGTCACCCCGGGTGATTCAGAGATGATAAATATGAGCATAGTCAGTGCTGGCTCAGCTGATTATGGCTATGCGTATATCATCAACTCAGGCAATACATCATACACCCAGTTTCATATAGGCTTTGTCAGACAGGGAGAATCAGCTCTGTCAATGTGGTGGAAGAATAACAACGCTGGCCTTTTTGATCTTGATTATCAGTATCCGCTGAAGGCAGGGGTGTTTAGCCCGAAGGGGTACAACGTGGAAACATATAATGATAGATTGAATAATATAATAGCTGACACAACCGGAATGGATTATCTTAACGATGATGTAGCACATAAAATAATATTAATCGGCTACACTTATAATAATATTGGCGGTATGAACTGTGGACTGCATCAGTTCTTTTTGGGAAACAACCAAACGCTAAAATATGGTTATGATTCTAATATAGAATGTATGCAGCCGACTCTGGAGAATCTTGCAGGCAATAACAAAGCAAGATCTTTTGAGCTGTGGTCAGGTGAGAGTTTCCCTCATCTCACTGGTGAACAGATTTTCCTTCGTCAGCTTCTTCAGCCCCTGTCTTTGGTTGCCTTTACGTCTGTATATCGGCTAGCACT
>JAZASR010000248.1:0-1044 GCA_036343175.1 Lachnospiraceae bacterium | reverse complement strand
CTCTATTAATACAATGCAGATGTATATGTATTTAACAACTGGAGATGAAAAGATTGTACATAATAGCAGCATGACATATGATAACCGTTATCGTCATTTGCTATGTAAAGACATTTCGTTTTCTAATCAAAAAGAGTATAGATTTATTATTACTGATGAATTAATTGAAAAGCCTGCATTTTGAGTCTATCCTAAAATTTGTGTAAACCTCTGAAGTAGTGTATAATAGAAGAGACACTACTTCGGAGGTTTTAATTATGAGCAGAAGACGAAGAAATGAAACAGAAGAGCAGCGAGCAAGAAGAGAGCTGATAAGCGATTTTCTTTCGGCAGCGAATATCCAGAGCATGGATGATATTCAGGAGCTGTTCAAAGAAGCACTGGCCGGATTTATGGAAGGCAGCCTTGAATCAGAGCTCGATTCTGAACTCGGATACGAACCGTATGACGTTAAGAACAAGGAAACCGACAACAGCCGAAACGGTCACAGCAAGAAAACTCTGCGTACCAGTATGGGAAAGGTAGATATTGAAGTTCCTCGTGACAGAAACGGCGAATTTGAGCCTAAGATACTTCCTAAGAATCAGACAAGCATTTCTCAGGATATGGAGAACAAGATCATCTCCATGTACGCAAAGGGTATGTCAACGTCTGATATTGAGGACCATATCCGTGATATTTACGGTCTGGAGATATCTGATACCACCGTCAGCCGTATCACAGACAAGGTCCTCCCTGTTGCAAAGGAATGGCAGCAGAGACCGCTTGAAAGTGTCTATGCAGTCGTATTTCTCGACGCTATCCACTACCATGTACGCAGTGAAGGACAGATCATCAAAAAGGCTGTATATATAGCGATAGGCGTTAATATGGACGGCAGGAAGGATGTTCTCGGTATGTGGGTCGGTGAAAATGAAAGCGCAAAGTTCTGGGCAGGCGTTCTGAACAGTCTGCGCAACAGAGGTGTTGAGGATATCCTTATCGCCTGCACAGATAATCTGACAGGCTTCTCTCAGGCTATAGAAGCTGTATTTCCGAAAACTG
>JAZASR010000247.1:0-1058 GCA_036343175.1 Lachnospiraceae bacterium | reverse complement strand
CCTGGATGATATAATTACATTGTCTGAGTGATTCCTTAGTACAGAAAATACACAGATAAACATACTGAATGTTTTAATGAAGAAAATGAATATTCCGTCATCAAAGAAAGCAGAAAGACTTTATAAAGAGATTCGTGCATTTAGACTCTGGGCGGATAAGTACTATCCTGACCGGAGTGAAGAGAACGATAACGGGGAATGGGAATTCGGAGTGAATTCCCACTTCAATGAAATGCTCAGCGAAGCAATACTTATCGTATCTGAAACGGACAGCGCAGAAGCTGATGGGAAGCTTATAGATTCCTTGTTGTTTGTTGTTGCAAGAGATAATGAGAGCGAGATCCTTGCTGATGAATTATTAAAGCATAAGGATTGGTTTGAACTTCTGGCTCGGAAGAGTACGGATACACAATACATCAATGCCCAATGGCAGTTTGCCAAGAGACTTGCCGGTTGTGATCTCTGTAAGGATTTGGTATATGTTTTTATTGATTCTGAAGATGAATATACCTCCAGAATGGCCCTTGAGACTATGGCTAAGATCGATCAGAAAAGGGCCGAGGAATATGCTGTCAGATTCTGGAATAGAGGTAAATATCCGGAAGGCTCTTATGAGGATGAGTACCAAAAGATAATGGTGCTGCACGTGCTTAAAACTGTCGGTTCGGGTAAGCTCGATGAATATTTGAACGAAGCATTGGCTATGCCCTACAAATGGCTTAAGAAGAATGCAGAAGGGATCCTGAATAAAACACACCACATGAACTGATAGATAAATTTATATAAGAAGAAAACTGCTTTCAGGCTTCCTTAATCGTGAGACTCCCGGTATAGATCAAGAACATCACCTAATCCGGCATTGATTATCGTATCACTTGAATGAGTATCAGCCGGCGGAGCTTTGTCCTTATCAGAAGCGACTATTGATATATGCGTTATGAAATTAGGATTTTCTTTATCGTAGCCGGCACATAGAACAATAGAGTTATGGTTCAGATACATTTCAATAAAGACATATACGGTATCTCCGGATTCTTTTGTCCATTTCAGATAATTGG
>JAZASR010000246.1:0-1062 GCA_036343175.1 Lachnospiraceae bacterium | reverse complement strand
GTTTAAAGTATTCCCATGTATCTTTACTCTTTTTAGATTGAAAAACACTCCTGACCAAGCGTATTTCATCCTTACTATAGTCCCTTGAATAGCCATTGCAATAAATAACATGATAATAGGTTTTACTACCATTAAAAGCATAAACATTCTTTACATCCAAAAGTGGTTTACCTTTTGAATCATGCAAACAATACTCACTCAGATCTATTTGCTTGCTTGGATATATTTTTTCCACATTATTGTAAGTATATGAGAATGTTTTTCCATTTGTAAATGTTACATCCCATTTTTTCGTAATCTGATTGTAAATACAAGATTTAACAGAAGAAGTTTTAATCTCCCCCTTCAATACAATCATTTCTTTTGTAGGGTCTATCATATTTATATCCTTTGCAAACTTGAAGTTAGCTTATTCAATTATAAGTCAAGTCCATATTTGTGTGTAAATTGCCTTCAGGTATAACTGTTGATAACTATGCTGCCAGAAGAGCGGCTTGTTCTTCAGCAATCAGATGCAGTTGATTTCGAACATCCGATTTCAGTAAGCCCTGATAGGATTCTTTACTGAAGATGGCCTTTCTGGCCTGACTGATGCTGTTCTGTTCTATCAAGACAGATCCCATCAGCCGGATCAGCGATGCCTCATTTGGAAAGATCCCGATGACGCCGGAACGCCGCTTCAACTCCCGATTCAGCCGCTCGATGTGGTTCGATGTCCGGAAGAAGCGACGCATCCCTTCCGGGAGCGTCATAACGGTCATAGCGCTTTCGAAGCCTTCATCGAGACATTCCATTGCGGATGAGGCGTATTCTTGATAATCGGCAAGGATCTGATCCCGCTTTTGTCTGGCGTCCTCGATCTTTTTGCAGTGGAACATTTCCTGTAGTTCAGCACGGAGACCAGCCTGCTCTTTCTTCGGAGCTTTGTCAGCGATGTTCTTTGAAAAGTGAAACTGACACCGCTGCCATGGAACGTCCGGAAACACCTCTCTGGTGGCATTGATAATGCCATCGTGGGCATCGGAAGTGATCATCATGAGACCGCACAGGCCGCGCTTTTTC
>JAZASR010000245.1:0-1066 GCA_036343175.1 Lachnospiraceae bacterium | reverse complement strand
GACGCCGAACCGAATAATGAAGCCTTATAGCGCCCGTTTTTAAAACTCTTAATTACGGGTGCGGGTGAAGTATGCCCTTTTTTAGAAAACCCGTCTCGATTTTCCCGAAAATTTATCTTGACATATCACCAGAATGCTAATTATATGATAATAGCAAGTTAGCTTTATATAACTACGATTATCATATCATTAAGCTGTCGATTGTCAAGTTAATAAACCAAGGGCGGAATCTTTATTTAGCCTGTCTTATTCCCCAAATGTCCTTTACATTCGCATTTGCATTCCCCATCGCGACGCCAAGCCCTGCTGCCTTTATCGAAGGAATATCATTATCCGCATCACCGACGGCGATCGTCTCTTCTACCGGAATATGCAAATACTTTGCAAAATCCAGCAATGCAGTCCCTTTATTCACTCCTGAAGGACTGAGCTCCAATGAAAACGTCTCCGCATATGCCTGCTCAATGCTCAGCCCCTCAAGTCTATCGTGTGTCCGGATGCTTGCGGCTCTATCCACATGATACAGATTGATCTTATCGATCTCCTGCGCCTTTGAAAGGACCAAGCCTTCCCAATCATCAGTGCAGGTCGCTACCTCCACGTAAAGCGAATAGTAAACACCCATACCGTAATGATCCATCCGATCAAGATCTCGCGTCCTGATATACGATTTACCGCCAATCATCGCCTGTGGCATCACATCTTCCAACGCGATTACCTTCAGTATTTCAGGAATCGTCTCAGCAGGAAGACAATGCCGCTTTATAACACGACTTTCCTTAAATCTGAATCTGATAAGTATTGTGTCCCGCCGAAGCAAGTGCTCTTTCCACAGTCACCTCGGCTTCTTCCCGCCGCATGCCATGCAGATCTATCTTGATAAATGCTTCATTCACAACCAATCGACCTTCCCTGTCTCGATATCGTAAACAGCCCCAATAACCTTCATCGAAGACAGCTCCTGATTATTTCGCCTGCTCTATCTGAACATTTTCATACAACCTATTATTCGAAATCTCTGAATCTCCATAGAATGCATTCAAAGCCCTCTGATCATTCTTTAGGT
>JAZASR010000244.1:0-1071 GCA_036343175.1 Lachnospiraceae bacterium | reverse complement strand
CTATAGTAAATGTGAAAGTATCGATCCTTTTGATCAGTGATCTTCAGCTTGCTTTTTATCGTCGTTCCATAAACTTTGTATTCTGGGATGAAATTCGTTCTTTTCTTCTCAAAAGTACCGGCTCTTTGATTAATAAGATCTCTAACAAGAGTTGCGCATCCTTTCACCATGATAATAAAGCTGTATCCACACTCATCCATGTAGTGAATGTTCTGCATACTAAAGTACCCACGGTCAAGAATGAATCCAATCTTCTTGTATCCATAACTCTTGGCCTTATCTAGTGCGTACTGCAACTGTGACACATCATTAATACTGCCGGGATATTGCTCATAGAAAAGTGGCTCCTTATTCGTAGTATCAAAGCCAATGGAATAATTAAAGATTGGAAGTCCTTTATCTTCTTTTGCATGTCCGAACTCGATCATTTCAATGTCACCGGCCTGACAATTCTTATTTGTCGAATCGTATGATATATAAATTTTCTCTCGATAATTACGCCCGCTGTTCCAGTCATTCAAGAATCCGGTACTCTGATCATCTGTGATCTGAGAGAGGAAGTCAGAGACCTTGGAATCACTGTAAATTCGCATATCCTTCGTGAAGAGCGGATGATCATAAGCATAACAAGGATAGTACTGTGCTACGTTGCTCTCTTCCGTGATGGAGTACGCTGCCAAATCAAGAAAGAGTCCAAGATCTTTAGGTGTGAAGTAGTTGGAAAGAACATCCAAAATTCCGGATTCCTTGGACAACTTACTGATAACCATATAAGTTCCGATTTTTAGACAACTGCTCCTGTCAGCTCGATCCACTTCCTCTGGAAGATCCTCTCCTGGAAAGTATCTAAGGAAATTCTCATTAGGCTGCATCATGTCTGGATCCTTCTTTGAAAGTTTTCCAATCACGACACGTTTTGGTCGGGTATTCTTTTTCTCGGGGATATAGATTCGATCAATTTCATAGTACACGTAGGTTGTGTCTGCCTTCTTCTGGCGGAGCAGTTTACCAGGTGCATTGGGCACTTTGACAAGAGATTTCAGATACATATTACGCCTCCTTATTTAGGCT
>JAZASR010000243.1:0-1080 GCA_036343175.1 Lachnospiraceae bacterium | reverse complement strand
TCCGTAAACTTAAGCTCAGACCAATGATCGCCTGAGATTGACTGTATGCTCGGTCCTTTTGACATTGGACCGTTGTTTTTCTTTAAAATACTCATTGAGGTACCTCCTTATTCATTTGACTTGTCAACTGTGTTTTTGAATAAAAACCGGCAGTCGCATTCTGTGTCTGCCGGCCTTATTTCATTCCCACGCAAAATTATCTTTTCCTGCTCCAAGCTCAAAATGGTATTTCACAAGGCCGGTATCCACCCCGGTAAAGATTCCATTATCACAGGAAATGGAAACCTTGCTTTCTTTTCCGCTTATAGTAAATGCCTGCTTTGCCAACGCCGTAGGTGCCAGAAGTGCTGCATCCACACCATTCTTAAACCACTCGGGCACTTCTCCGTCATAAGTACTGACATCGGATGCCTTCTTAGACTTATGCGGCACCCCCTGTGTCTGACCATAACCTACAGCAATGATCCCCACCGGTTTTGCTCCCTCTGACTTCTCCTGTGCTCCCTTCCTGTTAAAGGTTCCACCGACCCACCATGTATTCAGCCCCAGTGTCTGCGCATACAGCATAAGGTCTGCGCCGCAATAGCCACATAGTTCATCAGCACCTTCCGGCCCCGCCATAATGAAAAAGTTGTTCACGCCCTTGGCCAGGATCAGCTTGATCACGCCCGGAACCGCAGTATTATCATTTGTCATGAGCTTAATGGATAGTCCAAACTGCTCATTATTTTTTCTTACGCGGTCATTCAGTTTCGTCACGATATCCTCCGGGATAGCTTTATCCGTGTATTTACGCACCATATGCCGTTCTAACATTGCCTGTTTCATATCCATATGAAATTCCTCCATTTACTGGTTGATCTCCTTTGCCCGCTGTGCCATCTTCTTTAACTGAGCAGCAAAGACCTCTGCTTCCTTTTGCGTCATGTCCTGTGTAATAAAATCCACCCATTTCTTCTGAAGCTCACGGATCCGCGGCTCTGCGTTCTTCGCCTTATCAGTCAGATACACCCTTTTTGCCCGGTAATTTTCTTCGTGCGCTTCCCTGCGGACAAGCCCTTTCTTCTCCATTCCCTGGAT
>JAZASR010000242.1:0-1087 GCA_036343175.1 Lachnospiraceae bacterium | reverse complement strand
GTGTCAAATGTAATAATATCAAAGATGCATTTGTGCACGTTAATTTATTTTAGCGTCCGTGTGCCCTAAATTCCATATTCAAATTGCATAAATATAAGTATAATAAATAGTGCAAATGCAACAATATTGTTTTCTAATAGTGCAAATGCACGATTTATTCTTGTGCAAATAGATGAGCTGATATAAAATGTAATTGTGCAGATGGGGGATTGAGGGATGGCAGAGCGGCCGCAGTCAGCCTGTATTTCAAGCATCTTCATGGTAACTACAGACATTTTTGGGAGGATTGCAGAAAATGCGAAAAACAATGCTGTATGTCAGACAGCACTGGCAGTTGTATTTTTTCTTTCTGCTGCCGGCACTGCTTCTGACAATTATCTTCCGATATCTTCCGATGGGCGGAATCCTGATTGCATTTCAGGATTATAACCCGATCCGCGGAATCCTGGGCAGCAGATGGGTCGGCTTTAAGTATTTCCAACGGTTTCTTTCTTCGCCGGATTTCCTGAGATATCTGGCGAATACACTGAAGCTGAGTATTTACGGCCTTCTCTGGGGCTTCCCAGTCCCGATCCTGCTCGCCCTTCTTTTGAATCGGATCCAGAGCGCGGGAATCAAGCAGAAAGTACAGACTGTTCTGTATCTTCCGAACTTTATTTCCGTTATCGTTCTCTGCGGACTTGTCCGTATCCTGCTGTCCGTCACCGGTCCTTTGAACCACATCATGGGGACTCAGATCAACTTCATGACGATGCCGGGCGCATTCCGTACGATCTACATTATGTCCGGTATCTGGCAGGGAGCAGGCTGGGCGTCCATCATGTATACCGCTGCTCTTTCAGGCGCGAGCCAGGAACTTCGTGAGGCGGCTATCATGGACGGTGCGAACATTTTCCAGCAGATCCAGGTCGTTGAATGGCCGGCTATCAAGGATATGGTCGTCATCCAGTTCATCCTGCAGGCAGGTAATATCATGAGTATCGGCTTCGAAAAAGCCTACGCTCTGCAGACTGACCTGAACCTGTCCACAGCCGAGATCATCTCGACGTACGTATACAAAAAAGGTCTTCTGGACGGCGACTATTCG
>JAZASR010000241.1:0-1092 GCA_036343175.1 Lachnospiraceae bacterium | reverse complement strand
TGACTCTTTAAAATCACCATACGTCCTTGTTATCTCAGCAATCTGCTCTTCCGAGATATCGTTTCTCTTATTACCGAGTGCCTTACGTCTCTTTTCATAAAGGCCATTCGCATTGATCAGTTGAACTTTGCCTTCTCTTATGGTTCCTTCCTTTTTGTTCGACAGCACCCAGATATAGGTCGCAATTCCTGTGTTATAGAAAATGTCATTCGGAAGAGCAATGATAGCCTCCAGCAGGTCATTCTCAAGAATATATCTTCTGATCTCAGAGGGTCCTGATCCGGCATCACCTGTGAATAATGGCGATCCATTGTGAATGATTGCTATGCGGCTTCCGCCCTGGGCTTTATCTTTCATCTTTGAAATAGCCGTCATAAGGAAAAGCATCTGACCATCGCTTGTTGCAGGAAGTCCTGCTCCAAACCTGCCGCCAAAGCCCAGCTTTGCCTCATCCTCTACTTTCTTCTTTTCATTCTTCCACTCACGTCCAAAAGGAGGATTTGAAAGAATATAGTCGAATGAATTGCCTTTAAATTGGTCATCAGACAGAGTATTCCCGTCTTTGATATAATCTGCATTATTGCCCTTGATCAGCATATCTGCTTTGCAGATAGCGAATGTCTGGTCATTTAGCTCCTGTCCAAAGCCAATGATCTCGGTCGAAGCATTCAGGCTATGAAGATATTCCTCAGCAACTGAAAGCATACCGCCTGTACCGCAGGCCGGGTCATAGATCGTCTTTGCAACATTGTTTCCGGAGAGCACATCATTATCGTCATAGAAAAGAATGTTGACCATCAGCTGGATCACTTCTCTCGGGGTGTAATGCTGCCCTGCATCCTCATTATGTGACTCTGAAAATCTTCTAATGATTTCTTCAAAGATATATCCCATTTCAAGGTTTGAGATCTCGTTCGGATGCAGATTGCCTTTCTCTGTCGTAAACTCCTTCAGTACGATGTAGAGAATGCCTTTATTGGCCATCGTTGTGATATGCCCGTCAAACTTGAACTTCTGCAGGATATCCTGGACATTATCAGAGAAACCATTCAGATAATCCCTGAAATTCACCTCGATATTATCAGGATCATC
>JAZASR010000240.1:0-1115 GCA_036343175.1 Lachnospiraceae bacterium | reverse complement strand
TGGAAATGTATCTTTTATGGTAGAAAGCATCTCTCCGAAGGTTGAACGATGGCACTCATCTATGATGAAAACCAATCGTTTATTCTTCATGGTCTCAAGATCCTTTGCTCTCATCTTTCCTTCGGCATCTTCCTTTATATTACTCATCTTCTGAATAGACGAAACAATAAGCGTATTCTTAGGATCTGAACTCTTAAGCTTTGAAATGAGAGTAATAGTATCCTCTGTTTCCTGTACATCGTCAGCATTATCTGCAAAAGCCCTATACTCTTTAAGAGACTGAGTTCCCAGCTCTATTCTATCCATAAGAAATACAACTTTATCGGCATCCTTTGAGTTTGCGATAAGCTGTGCGGACTTGAAAGAAGTCATTGTTTTACCAGAGCCTGTGGTATGCCAGATATATCCGCCAAGCTGGTTTCCTTCATTCCAGTCATTCTTTGAAACCCGGTCTGAAATCCGATTTGCGGCATAGTACTGGTAACTTCGCATGACTTTTAATACACCATCCGCATCATCTGCCACGGTATAGAATCCGATCAGCTGATGTGCCATAGGTATGGAAAGAAGACGTTCAACAACAGTCTTCCAGTCATTGATAGGGTCGTTGTTCATATCCGCCCAATGGAAGTAGAAATCTTTATTGAACTTTCCATCAGGACCCGGATTCGCAAAATACAGAGTTTCCTCCGGATTCATGGCAACAAAGACCTGAACCAAAGAGAATAAACCGGTGAAAACACCTTCATGTGAATACTTCTCTATCTGATTGACTGCCTCCTGCACCGGGACACCAGATCTTTTAAGTTCGATATGAAAAACCGGCATGCCATTGATGAGGAGCATAATATCCCCTCTTCTGTCCTGAAGAACCTTATCATGTCTAGGAAATACAGGCTGTTCAACTATCTGGTACCTGCTCTGTCCTGCAGCTATCTCCATTCTGTCATAAATTTTGAGGCTCACTTACTTAACATAATGAAGCTTGTCGTCAGGATTCTTTCTTGTGATAGCTACAGTTTTTCCATTAATGAAACCATTAAGAGCCAGAGGTGTACGCTTTTCTCTGATTTGCTCCAGTAACTCATCCATTTCCTCTTGGATAAGAGGACAAT
>JAZASR010000239.1:0-1115 GCA_036343175.1 Lachnospiraceae bacterium | reverse complement strand
CTTATCAAATGTTACTGCCTCACCGGAAGATAATATAACGCCATTGTTGCAGATCAAATTACCGTTATCGAGGTAGGAGGGTATAAAGTTTTCATCCAGTTGCTTTGGTTCATAAAGCTGCTTACCTTCAGTATCAGCAACAACATAATAGTTCTTGCCGTCACCCCCCAACATTGAGTAAAAGGCATATCCGTCCTTAATTTGCGCTTTTAACAACTCTACGCTGTCAGGGTATTCAGGGAATTTGATCCACTTTGAATTCTTAAGATCGTAGATCATTAAGGTCTTCCAACCAATGATGGAACTACCCTTAATAAAGAAGATATAACCGTTATCGCAATATGAAAACACAAAATGGTTGTCGGGATGAATGTCCTGAGCACCCAACACGTCCTTTAATGCCTGCGCCAGATCTGCATCGCTTGCATATGTCTTGATCGGGGTTATTCTGGTACATATCTTATTATCATTAAGATAGTTGGCGATAAGATTACCTTCTACAAAGTAGAAATTCATGCCTTCTTTATATTCTGCACTTACAACTTGCGGAACTCCGGACTGAAAAAGGTAGATCTTACGTTCCTGCGTATCATTACACCAGAATACGCCGTCAGTCGCCTTAAACATATAACGAGGAAAAAGATTTCCACCTGATGCAAAATCCTGCGTTGCCGTAATCTCACCCTTGCCGTTTACGACATTGATTTTACAGGAAGTTCCGCTGAAGCCTGAAGTATACTGACAGATGATGAATATGTCTTTGTCAGCACCAAGGATTTTATACCTATTTTCCTCAGTACTTGTGAATCGCTTGATTTCTGTGCCGTCAACACCTACGAGAACGATATCCTCTGCATCATTGACAGTACTACTTTGCATCGAAAGACATGCAGCACCACCATTCATGTCTGAGCAGTATGTATAATAACTATCAGTCTGTTCAGAAAACAAAACGTTACCTTCAGTATCTGCAAGTCCCTTATAATTTTTACCGTCTTCGCCTGTATAAGTTACCCAGAATCTGCCTTCCGAAACAGAACTGCAAACCGATGAGATCGGCAGCTCTTTATCAGTCTTAGAAGGATCTGTCTCAACTATGGTCGTTGGTTCCTCAG
>JAZASR010000238.1:0-1122 GCA_036343175.1 Lachnospiraceae bacterium | reverse complement strand
TGATTTAGATTTATTTGGTTTCAACAAGCTCCAGATGCTCTGGAGGTCTTTATCAAAAGTAAGATAAAGACCAGTCCAGAGAAGCATCCTTATTACAAAAAACAAAATACTATCTGCCAGTAGGCATCACTCCCTTCTGAAAGCAAAAAAATAAGACCTATTACGGTCTTAGGGCTTCGGCAGTGAGAAACCAGCACTTAATTATGCAAGGCTGATCTTATCGTCCTCTCTGCGGTAGATATACACGTTATCAGAAAGTACTTCTTCGGGAGCGACCTGGGTAGCATTAACCTCACGCACCATGCTTCTTAAGGCTTCAACCTCCATCTGATCAGATACAGGTACTAAAAGCGTCTCATGGATAGATGAAGGAAGGATATAGAAATCACTTCCAGTCTTTTCAGCGAACTGCTTCAAGAGATCCTTGTACAGGATCACACCAGCACCATTGACCTTCTGGCTGTTCGAGCAGACATACATCGGTACCATGTCCTCTGATACGACCATATCAAAGAACTCGCTTGAATACTCATCGTCCATACGGTCAGAAAGAAGATCCATCATAACCGATGCCATAGACATTACTGATCCTCTGAACAGACGCTGGGTATTGAGAAGGGCGATCTTAAAGAGTTCATCCTCTTCCACTCCCCAAAGATCAGTCATGTTGTTACGGACAGTGATGGTCGCAGTACCTTCTCCATCATTGGATACCAAGATATAGAAAAGGACCGCCAGATCATCACACACGATGATATGAGGAGCATCTGCAAGCAGTTCCCTGTTGCGATCAGCGTTCACCAGCTTGTAGCAGATTCTCTCCTTGCAGGCAGAGAAGTCCGTAACCAGTGAAGCGTCAAAAGACATCGTGGTCTTATGGCTCTCATATACGGACAGGATCTCCGATACGATAACAGGAACAGCTGCATCACCAGCCTTATATCTCTCGAAAGAGCCCTCCAAATAGATGGTCGGAGCGACATTGCTCTCCTCAGTTCTGATGGTCAGACCAGTGAGATGGGTATCATTGTTCTTCAATACCTCATGGATAGAAACCTCATATCCATCACCCAGGGATGCCTCTACTGCTTCCTTAACTACCTGTGCAAATACGTCCATAGT
>JAZASR010000237.1:0-1140 GCA_036343175.1 Lachnospiraceae bacterium | reverse complement strand
TTCTTTTCCGCTGCACTGGCACTCTTTACAGTACCTGCGCGTAGAGACCAGGCACCAATTCCGAACCCAGGCACTCCGTTCAAAGTAAGGACCATAGCAAGAGATAGCACCGCGGCAGAAGCCCTGCGGATAAATCTTCCCTTAAGTCCCTTGTTAAATAAGCCCCTCATATACATACCTTCCTTTCAAAATCAAAAATTACAAAAATGGTAATTTAAATTATCCGTATTTTATAAAACCCTTAACATACATTATGACGCAAATTCCCGAAAACTTCAAATAGTTTCGCTGTATATGCAGGTAAAATTTCACTAATATACAAATCAGATATTTAGGAAAAACCGCCAGATCTTCTGACGGTTCTTATAATATTCTCATAATCTGTTTATTTGTGATCATAAAAGCACATATTTACATGCCGGTACTACTTTTATGGTTCCCGCTTTAAGTTTCTATGCTGTCTTCCAGGTCTTCTGTGCTGATCAAAGCTTCAGAGCAGCCATTTACCACCCGATATGCTGCTTATGGTCATAGCCGGTCATTTCGACCTTCTTTGAGTCGAGCTTTGCAGCGCATTTCCTGTAATAGTCCTCTTTGATGAGCCCTTGTGAGTGCAGCTCTTCAAGCTTCTCGCTATATTCCTTAAGGCCTGCCTGGGCATTGTCCTTGTAATTATTATTGCAGTCGATCTCCATCTGAGTCCAGATGGAATCGAGCTCCTTTGTATATTTATTTTTTCCGAACATGTGCTGATCTCCTGTTCTATATCATTATGGTGAACTTTTGTATGAAGCCTGAGAGATAATCAAATTAACTTTTGTATGAAGCCTGAGAAATAATCGAATTAACTTTTGTCCGAAGCTTTAAGCAGTTATCAAATTAAGCTTTATATTTTCTATTCACCTGTGTGACCCGGCCTTCTCATCCCCAATACCTGCCTTTGCCGCCCGCTTTCCGGTCAGAAAAGGAAAATAATTATTTACCAATGCACAGATCCCGACTTCTGCCAGCATCATTATGGCAAGTACCATTAAAGTCTTAAGCAGATACTGCCTTCCAAAGTAATCAGGGATATGTACCGAAGCATTAACACCCTTGTATATTACCTTCTTTATATTCAGAGCCGTATGTGTACACATG
>JAZASR010000236.1:0-1141 GCA_036343175.1 Lachnospiraceae bacterium | reverse complement strand
CCCTGTTCAGAAGATATCTCATCATGATCATCTCGTCTTCAAGATCGCAGGTGAAGATTTCCATCTGATGGCTGAAATCTCTGATCCATCTGTCCATGCCCGCCACATTCTGGTCTGCGAACTTCATATTGTACCGGGTTCCGTCGGAAGAGACCAGAAAAACAGGCATCCTGCATTTGTTGATCGCTTCGTTGAAATTCCTTACATCGTTCTGTGTCCTTGTTGTCATGGTCTTTTCCTCCTTTTTTGATTTCCTTTACGGATAATTGTTATATTTTTTATGACTGCCTGTCTGGCAGCTCTGATGATTTCTCTGATCAGGTTTTCCCTTGATCTGAGTATATAGTACCATCCGGATTACCAGGAAATAAGGCCGCTTATGGACAGGATTTATCAATAAATGGACATCAAAAAAGGGGCTTTTCTTGTATTTTAGAGCAATATATTAGAATTATTCTTGTTTTTAGTCATAATATTATAAGAATATGGCCAATCCGAACTCAGTCTTTCTCCAAAAACATACAGAATACTGCTTTTTCATGTCTTCTGGCGGGAAGCTGTAATAAACAGGTAAGCAAAAACAAAAACGAGCCAAAAGGCAAAGCTGATCACTCGAATGAACAGCGTACCTTTGGCTCGTTCTTTATGGGCAGGCTTCTGCCATTATCTTATCATCAGTCATTTATATGCTGCATTGCATAGTCTGCTTCTTCCGATGTGAATTGCTCACCATATTCGGATGTCAGCTGATCATAGATCCCATCATCCGACATATCCATGGTCTCGCGATAATTCTTTGCCTTTTTTAAAGCATTCTCGTTCCAGTCAGCCTGGATGTGGTCAATAGCGTACTGAGCCTCATCTGCCGTAAACTTTTCACCATATTCGGATATCAGCTGATCATATATTCCCTGCTTTGACATATACATTGTCTGAGAATAATTCTCAGCTTTAGCCAGAGCGTTGGCATTCCAGTCAGCTTCCATATGATCAACAGCGTACTGGGCTGCTTCAGCCGGGAATTTTTCTCCATATTCAGAAGTGAGCTGATCATAAATCCCTGCTTTAGACATGTGCATAATATCAGAATACCGCATCGCTTTGTTTAAAGCCGCCTTATACTCCGCAGGAACAGTCTCTT
>JAZASR010000235.1:0-1145 GCA_036343175.1 Lachnospiraceae bacterium | reverse complement strand
TATAGATCTTCATCAGCCTTTCAATATCGTCAATCAATACAAGTCCTTCTGCCGCCCTGTACTGCTCATCGATTTCCTGAACATTCTTATCAATAAGACCCGGAATGCTCATTTCCTCCCCGCATTCTGCGCAAACAGCCACAGTAATTGCAAAGGTATATTCCTTATCCCTTATATTCTTTACGATGTCCTTCTTCTGCAAAAGGTACTCGGTCTCTTTCCTGCACTCTATGCAGAAATCTCTTCTTCCCTTCTCTGTCATAATGGTCACCTCCGATTTGCCTCCTGATTATCTGAAATAGTTTGTAAGCGGATATTTCTGTTCATGGAAAGAAATAACGATCACGAAACAGTTCTCCAGCTTGTTGAACTTGATATACAGAGATACTGTTTTTTCTCCCGTCCCATTCCTCTCCAAGAGAGTTACATCCTTGCCGAATACATACAGCTTCTCGTGTTCATATCCCTTATGCTCATTCTGCAGGATTTCCGAAAAATCCATTGCAGTCAGGCTCAATATGATTTCTTTGGCTTTCGCCTCGTCAATAATATAATCCAGAAACAGATTGATGTTATCCTGCCGTCTGGCGTTCCGGTCAAGCCGGTAATTATCCTTTAGGGCAGCTTCCTTCACCTCGGAAAGATACTGCTCTATGTCTTTCTGATCTATGCTCAATACTATATCCTCCGCAGAGTATATGATAGGATTTTTAATTTATTCCATCATCACTATAACCTCATGATTGCTTTTTGTCAATATCCTATCATTAAAAGCGGCAGAAAAAATTCCCGCTGCCATATGGCACCGCATTCAGTTAAGAATACTCTCGTTTGCCTTATACTGCTTTTCTGCACATCTCCGTCAGCTGCTTCTTGATCCTGCGGAGCTTCTTGGAAACCGTGTTCTGCGACACGCCCTTCATCTCCGCGATCTCTTCCTGCGAATAGCCTTCCGTGTAATACAGGCGGTACAGATCCTGATCTTCCTCCGGCAGCATGGAAACCATCTCATAAAGAAGTTCCTTCAGCGGATCGGATTCTTCAGCCGTCTTCTCCGCAAGCTGCTTCGCATAGGTGCTGGTATCCGGATTCTCCGTCATCATCAGCCCGTCCATAGACAGGTTCCAGTTCTTCTCAGGCTCTTC
>JAZASR010000234.1:0-1146 GCA_036343175.1 Lachnospiraceae bacterium | reverse complement strand
TCAATTGCAATATACTTGTGATTCTCCAGCTTCTTAGGCTCTGCCTTCGGAACGCAGATGTTCAGAACACCGTCCTCAAACTTTGCCTTCACATCGGCTTCGGTAACAGTATCACCGATATAGAAGCTTCTCTGCATTGCACCGGCGTAACGCTCCTGACGGATCAGCTTGCCCTTCTCAGTCTTTTCGTCCTTGTCAAGACCCTTTGCGGCACTGACAGTCAGATAACCGTTCTGAAGCTCAAGATTGATCTGGTCTTTCTTGAAGCCCGGCAGGTCGATAACGATCTCATAGTGGTCGTCATGCTCATGAACATCGGTCTTCATTACCTGTGCAGCGTGTTTGCCGTACAGCTTCTTCTCCACATCACTGCCAAAATCAGGGAATCTGAAGAAATCATCGAATAAATTTTCACCGAAAATGCTTGGATACAACATAGGTCAGTCCTCCTTTTTTACTCGTCACATTGTTTCCATTGCTTCGAGCAAGGGGACGGAGGGTTCAGCACCCGGATCCTTTGGTGCTTCTCTGTTCCTTTGTTCTGATTATATTATAGCACTCTGAATTAGCACTGTCAAGGGGAGAGTGCTAATTTTCACACAGGTTTCATATTTTTTGACAAGAATGTCACATTGGGCTGTGAGCAATAATAATCTGCCAATTGACCTTTTGACCGCAGTATGGTATAATTATCCTATATCGATCAAAGAAGCATAATAATACACAGTGAGGTTTTTAAAAATGCATAAGATCAAAATTGACACAGATAAAAAGATCACAGATATTTCAAAGAGTCTTTACGGCATTTTCTTTGAGGATATAAACCGTTCGGGTGACGGCGGGCTGTACGCCGAAATGCTGGCAAACAGAGCCTTTGATGACGGCGTTATCCCCGACAGATGCACCTACTCCCCGGAAAGTAAAACTATTACCTCGCCTACGGGCTGGGTATGCAGCTTTAACTGCTTTGAGGGTGAGGGGATCTACGGCTGGAGGGCTGACAGCGCCGAAATGTCGCTTACCGATAAATGTACTCTGAACAGTGCAAGAAAGCGTGCTTTGAATGTCCGCTTTAACGGCGGAAAAATATACAACAGGGGCTTTGAAGGCCTTGCTGTCAGGGAAGGCAGTGAATACAGATTCTAT
>JAZASR010000233.1:0-1161 GCA_036343175.1 Lachnospiraceae bacterium | reverse complement strand
TAGCATCTGATGCTTTTTGCATGCAACTGAAATGACCTTAGCGGCCGGATGTTGGGCAATCCATACATCAGGCTGCTGTTTTTTTAAAGAGAAAAGGATAGTACCAATTAAGTGTTGATACTTCCTTTTAGTGCTAAAATAGAAGCGCTAAATATTAAAGTCTTTAGAGTCCTGGCAGACGAATATTTAGCGATACTCCCGGCTGCCAGGGCTCTAAAGACCTCGGGAGGTATCGCTATGGATAATGAACATCCTCGGTTTTCCGCGCTCGGCAGACATGAATATGACACGATAAGAGATGAAGAACTGGAAGTCCTATATGACAGCATTCCTGATGAATGCCCCTTCTGTCATCATAGACATTTCCGCAAATATGGCTTCATCAAGAGCAATCACAGAAGACGCTATCAGTGTATTGAATGTGGACATACAGTTTGCGGTTCCTTCTCTACCATCTACTATCGTGGAAGACTGGACCAGAGAGAAGTGAGAGCTCTCGCTGATTCGATTGCACTTGGCACGACAGTCAGAGAATCAGCCAAAGCGGCTAATGTCAACAAGAATACAGCCATGAGATATCGGAAGATGATCCTTTCACTTGTCAAAAATGCCGATAAGAAGCCTGTTTTGAGTGGAAATGGAGTTCAGATCGACGAGACATACACAACACTTTACAACATGATTGGCGATGAGAGAAAACTCCGTGGCATCTCTCATCAGAAGGAAGCGATAAGCATAGGAACGGATGAATCGAATGATATCTTCCTGAAGGATCTCGGACCAGGGCACCCTACTAGCAAAAATCTTTCCGCTGTCTGGGAAGGATATATCAGTCAGAGCAGTATCATAACGCATGACACCCTGCACGGATACAGAACAGTCTTTGATTCATCAAATCCAAAAGAAGAGATCTATGTGAACTCGCAGATTCCTGAGGAAGAGGAACAGCTTGATCATATCAATCATCTCTGCTCCGGAATTCAGTGGTTCCTTCAAAGGCATAAGGGAATCAGGAAGGCAAATCTTGACAGTTATCTCAGCTGGTATGAGATCATGCATAATGAGAATCCGTCACTTGAGAAGTTTGAATCCAGGATTATGGGAAGTATGCTGCAAAAGAGGAAAATCTTGAATATCAACACTTAATTGGTACTATCCTTT
>JAZASR010000232.1:0-1162 GCA_036343175.1 Lachnospiraceae bacterium | reverse complement strand
TGGTACAGAATCCTCGTTATGTTCCATTGCCTCCCGCATCATTTCTATCGAAGGAGCAGCGTAAATACGTGTTGTCTGAGTAGAGGAGTGGCCAAGTATCCTTGAAACCAGTTCAAGTTCAACGCCATCCTGATATAGATTACAAGCCCTTGTCCTGCGGAACATATGAGGATAGATCCGCTCCGGAAGATCAGGATGGTCTGCTCTGATGAGTGCTGCATACTTGCTGATGATCCTTGCTACATTGCCGGGTGACATTCTGCCGGTTATACCTTTGATATTTGTATAAAACAGTGGCATATCCTTATCGCAACAGGGGTGAAATGTCTTCATGTATACCCGAAGATGCCCTGCTGTTTTATCAGTGATAGTGATTATCCTTTCTTTATCGCCTTTTCCATGGATCCTGATATATACAGGTGATGATGAGAAGTTGATGGATGAGGTATTCAGCGACAGCAGTTCCGATACCCGGACAGCCGAATCATATAACAGGATCATTATAGTTCTGTCCCGAATTCCGATCTTTGTGTTTGGAGGCGCAGACAGCAATGCGCTGAAGTCATTCTCCCGAATGGTCTCACGGGTTATTTTTGGTTCCCTTATGCGTGGTACTTTCGATGCCATCAATGCGATCGACTGCATGGAGATATCTCCATCAGCGACGTACCAGAGATAGGATCTGATCGCTGCCATCCTGTTATTGCAGGATGATGCTTTATGATCTTTTTTCAGGTATTCAAGGTACTCCAGCAAAAGGTCACGGCTGCAGTCTTCAAACTTAAACGAACGTATCGAGATCCCTCGTTCTTCATAAAGATATCTGCGGAATACTGTTAAGGCATCAGCATATGTTTTTATCGTCCTGGCACTTTTTCCGGCCTGTCTGGGAAGATATACATTCAGGTACTGGCTGGTCTTCGAAAAGAAAAGTGATTTATTCAGAGATGCTGTTTTCAATGGCCGCCACCTCCGGAATGATCACTCCAGACTTTTTGTCTTTGTCTCTTACAATCCTGAACGCTGTATCAACCTGATGATAGTAATAAAAAGTGTCTTCCACGCTTTTATGCCCAAGATATTTACTCAGGTATGGCAGCATAGATCGGAGAGGAACTCCTTCTTCCATCCACAGGTTCATCCGTTTGACGACAAACGTATG
>JAZASR010000231.1:0-1213 GCA_036343175.1 Lachnospiraceae bacterium | reverse complement strand
GTCGCGATCGCGAAAACAACACCTTGTTTTCTGCATACATCCAATACGCGAAGTGTCTCATCAGAAACGCTCCCGTCCTGTCTTAACAAAGTGTGATCCAAGTCTGAAAGAATAAGTCTGACCATTTTTACCTTATGTTTAGTTGCACTTACCATCGTGCATTATTCTGTCTATTTTACGCTCTAATGTCTGCGTCATATGCTCATCAGTTGTTGAGCGCATCTATAAGTTCTTCAAGCAGCTCCTGGCCGTCACCGCCTAACAGAGAATCTGAATCAACATATTCATCATCGGTGGCGATAACCTGGAAAAACGGTTCGACGGTTATCCCTTTTACAACGTATTCGTATAATTTCTTCGGATCCTTGGTAAAACCATGCTTTCCGATAAACTTATCAAGCACTTCTATGTAATCAGTCTCATCGTCGTCTTCGTCATCGGATTCTTCATAAGCCTCTGTAAAAGCTTCTTCTGAACTTAAAGTATCAAGATCCCAGAAATCAGCTAAAAGTGAAGACCCTTTCAAGGCCGCGATTATATTCATGAACTCATTTATATTCCGTGATACTATCCCGCATTCTCCCTCGGTGCCGATATATCCGATAAGTTCATCATCAAGGACTACCCATAACGCGCCCGTTCCATCTCTGGCAAAAGCCTTAATGTTCTTATAGCTTGATTCTCCAGGCCCCATCAAGTCTTCAAATTCCTGCTGAAAGTTATCTTCCAGATCCTTTACCCAGGCTTCATCATAGATCTCAACATCACGGGAATAAAATGCATCGCACAGTTTCTTATCGTTAATTATCTCTTCCAAAAACGCACGGATATTCTCCGGCAGATTTGTATTATCATATTTCATATATTCCTCCCCTAAATATAATCCTGATTTAGTTGTCCGTCCTGTTTATTTAATACACTAATAGTTTTTATCTTATAACCACGTATATTATAATCGAGATCCTATCCGGCAGTCATCCTTGAGCTAACACAGCATTTTTGAAATCCTTATACATTTCAAATGCTATGTTTAATATGCGCTCAACATCATCGTAGGAGCCATAAAACGGGTGCTTTATTTTATAATCAAGACTTATCAGTCTTCTAGAGTAAGTTCCCCAAGGAGATCCCAAAAGCACATTATCGTTCTCTTTTACTACCCATATAAGATCAACATAGCCATCACGCAGGATAATATGAAAACCGAAAATGT
>JAZASR010000230.1:0-1216 GCA_036343175.1 Lachnospiraceae bacterium | reverse complement strand
TTATTACCCTCGATACAGTGCCGATACTGTAGCCGGATATCCGAGCAATGTCTTTGATTGTCGTCATAATCCACCTTCACGGTATTGCCCGTATACCTTTCCCGGCATTTCCGTAACCGTTACCGTAAACGTTTCCATAGAATAATTATAATATCATTTTGTTACATTTTGTCAATGCTTTTTCTTTGAATTACAAAAAATTAAGCACCATTCATATAATGTCAGATATTTTTGCAAAAATCTAACATAGCAAGCGGTCTCTCCGATCCTCACGATTTTTCATTACTCTTCACCACTACTCAGCACACGGGGCTGTCGCAACATATTGCGACAGCCCCGCTTAGCAACATAATTATCTCAAAAATCTTTCTTTCATTTTTATTTCTACTTTGAATCCTTTGCGGAATAAAAAGGACACCTCTCTCTCAGGCACTGCTGGTTTTGATCAGAGAACTCGCAGCGCTGGTCCTCATATTCGAGCGTCACATTATAATGCTTATTTATGTACCTGACTCCTTCCCTGAAAGCAATCATGGCGTCCCGCTTACAGCAGCGAGGACCATTGATTCTGCCAAGTTCTCCAATGGCTTGCGACGTAAACTTCATATGCTCACCCCACGTCCCATCATCAGATAAAGGACCTGTACCGTCAATGATTGAAAGCGCGGCTCCTACAGACGCAATGGCACCGCAGATTCCCCAAAGGCCGCACATTGCGCCGGGCATTCGAAGCCCCTCTCGTGCAACCTTATTTAGACTTTCTTCCAGTCTGATATCACCGCCGGCATTGTAAAACGCAGTTAATATACAAGCTCCATCAAGAATATGATGCTCAGGTCCGTGGATACTGATATATTCTTTCTGTGCCATATTTTTAAAAATATGGACAGGATTACATCCTTTTTCCTGTTGAATATCCTCTATTATCCGTTTTGTCTTTTCTTCAATATTCATAAATTATTATCCCTTCAAAACGTCAATTACTCGCAAATGTAACAGCCTAAACCGCATATAACCAAAATCCTACGTACATAAGACATGCCCCACAACTCTTCCCGTTATTCTTCAGGTGTATAAGTCCAACCGTGATCATCATGATATATCATCAGCTTTGTCATTCCGCCATCAATACAGATATTCTCGCCAGTGATGAATCCTGCCTTGTCAGAGCACAGGAAAAGTACCATATTGGCTATGTCCATCGGATTTCCGACAC
>JAZASR010000229.1:0-1218 GCA_036343175.1 Lachnospiraceae bacterium | reverse complement strand
TGATCATCAGCATCTCAGCAAGCTTTTCCTGTGATAAACCTGCCTCTATTCTCTTTGCTTTGATCCTTCCGCCAATAGTTGTGATATCGATTGATGTTTTCTTCATCTTCTCCCTCTTTCCGGGCCAAAACCAGAAAAAGGAACAAAGAAAAAGGACGCACAATAAGACTCAGCCTTTAACTGATTTCTTATCATGCGTCCGCGGTGGGCTATACCCCCATATCATGATGCCCTCGTTTAGTTGTCATTGTTATGCACGGATCTCCGCGCCTATGTTCAAATTCATTTACAGATAGCATCTGCCGGATGCGCCCGCTCTCTGTATTATCTTGCCCTCAGTATATTTCTTGAGGGTTACTACTCTGGTGCACTTGTTTGTGTGACACCTGATGCTGATCCCATTCATGACCGGAGTATCCTTATCTCCGGTAAGTTCGTAAGACATCTTCATGCTCTTACGACATTTCTTGCAATAAAACTCAATTTCCTGCATTTAGACTGCTCACCTCCAAATCAAAGATTTGTTCAAAAGCTTGAAAAGGAAAGGGAAAGTCACCTTTACAAGTCATTGAGAATGTTCCTATATTTACTTTTCCAGATAAGCCGACTATAAGTCTCCGAGGTCCGAGCAGCTTATCAAAAGCCTCTGTAAGTTTTGTAACTTCATGCGCAGAAGGCCGATGCTTCATGTCCCCCTACGCATATAGACATCGTTCTCCATATATCCATTACCTCCACATTCCCCAAATATCTGGCAGCCGTTTTCCGTTTACACAGAGGTGTGTGCCGTCTGCCGTTCTCCTCTTTGCATTATCAACTATTAATCAACCATAACCAAATTTCAACGGGACTATATATCACATTTTTCAATTATCCATTGATATTAGATTTTTACTGTGGTATATTCCAAATATAAAATCAACCACAGACTAATTTAGTCTGCACTTAAGACAGAAATGAGGAAAACACTATGAACATCGGACAGGTCATTGCACAGAACAGAAAAAGTAAAGGCTTATCTCAGATCGATGTGGCAAAAGAGCTTGGACGATTCGACATCCATGTAGGTAATGCTGCCATAAGTGCCTGGGAAAAAGGTATAAACATGCCAACTGCTGAACAGCTCCTTGCACTGTGTCAGATTCTTGAGATTAATGATATCTATACAGAATTTATCGGAGAGAATCCACATGACCCATTCAGGAATCTCAATGATGA
>JAZASR010000228.1:0-1221 GCA_036343175.1 Lachnospiraceae bacterium | reverse complement strand
GGATGGTTCTCTTTTTCAGAAGGAGAAAGGGGTCTATTCGACTTCTCGCAATACTGCTGAGATTGAAGTACTGCAGCGAAAATATCCCAGGACGGCGATCACCGGGCAGAGCGCTTTTTATTATCATTCGCTTAGTGATGTCATCCCGGAATATTATTATCTTGCTACGCGTCGGACGGATACCCGGATTCGTGATCTCCGCGTGAAACAGACATTTATCAGGGATGACATATTTGCGCAGGGAATCATTGAAATGTCTTATGAGAATTCCAGGCTGCGCATCTACAGTCAGGAACGGATGCTGGTAGAACTCATGCGCTTTAGGGGAAAGATACCTCTGGACTACTACAAAGAGGTCATCGGAAATTATCGTCTGAGGACAGAAGAACTGGATTTCTACCAGGTCGAGGAATATGCTGCTTTGTTTCGGAATGGAAGTCATTTGATGGACATGATTCAGATGGAGGTTCTGTGATACTTAGAAGAACGTGTGGTGCACAAACGCTTGAAATCGTGATATAGTAGGAATGGAGTTGCTGAAGATGAAATCGCAGACCTGTTGTTTCAGGCCGTAACACATGGTAATCTCATAAGCAATCGTCCATCGTTGAAAGGTCACGGATATGACCGCGTTTATGATTACGAGGATAATTACTATACCTTCATGGGTGTTGGGTCCAATGGCTTTATTGTGACTGCTTTTCCTGTTGGCAAGTAAAGAAGGTGACAGCTATATGAAAACAATCAAGATAAAATTTGATTATACTCATGGCCCGATCTGGAAAGACCGCTTTAATCCGGCTACAGGAGAGTGGTCTACCGGAGTTGCTGTCATTGATGAGGATAAAGCGCTACAATTGCTTGATGCAGAAGCGTCAAAAATTTATAGTTCCTTTTATTCATTCGATGGAGATGAAGCCTGCACTTTTGACAAGGATGCCTACGAAGCACATAAGGCGGAGCTGCTTTCCATCGTTCAGACCATCATTTTGCGGCTGACCATTATCAATGATGGAAGCTATTGTATTGTTGATGAAGAAACGGGCAATTTGAAAGGCACAGCATCGGCAGCATAAGAAAAGGTATATGATTTTACAATCCGCAGGTGTAAATGGTATTTTAATTTTGGGACAGCTGGCTAGTTGAAAATTGGGACACTTCCTCAAGGTGTGGTACCCTTTCAGTATTCCACTGAAAGGAGAATGAAGGAAGTGATCAACT
>JAZASR010000227.1:0-1230 GCA_036343175.1 Lachnospiraceae bacterium | reverse complement strand
TTTTAATCTGTTTTTAATGTAAATTGCCTTATATTTTTATTTTCCCGGAGTAAAGTGTACTCATCAAAAGAAAACAAAACCTGCTAAAAAAGGAAGGGAAATAAAAATGAAGAGACTTATGAGAAGCGAAACAGACAAGGTTATTTTTGGTGTATGCGGAGGAATCGCAGAGTATTTCGGAATCGACTCAACACTGGTAAGACTCGGGTTTGCGGCATTTTCACTGATGTGCGGCAGCGGTGTTCTGGCTTACCTGATTGCCGCAGCTATCATGCCTCAGAGCTCAGATATGATCCAGATGTAATAATTGGAGAAGGGACTGTAGAATAAGCCATTAGAAACGGGGCTGTCGCATTAAGGCGCGCCATCATTATATATGTCAGACGTTATTTGCAAATGTCTGCCATATACAGTGGTGACACCGCCTGATGCGACAGCTCCTTTGCGTAAGAGTGAACCTTGACTTTACCGGGTTTACCGTATATCATATATATATGATAAAGGAGGGCGCTGTATGGCAACAAAGGCTATGAATATTAAGATGGACGAAGAAAGGCTGGCAGATATTAAAAGTGTTGCAGCTGTATTTCATATGTCAATTACTGATGTTGTGATGGATGCGTTGGACGAGTATCTCCCCAAGATGAAGAATGATCCTTTCTATCGCCTCACAGCGAACGTGGAAGAAGCGTCGGAAGAAGAAACACAAGAGATATTAGGAGAGCTGGAATCTTTATCAGACGATGATCTGAAAATTGCGTCTGTAAAGCACTTTTCTGTATGACCGGAGGTATGGATGACTAAAGTATCAGGATTTTCGTATGATATCCAATATACAAAGGCAGCAGAGAAATTTTTCAGGAAGCATGAGGACATCAGAACCGAGTACGAGAGCTCGATAAAGGAGCTTATGGTTGGAGAGTTCCCGGAGAAAGTTGATGTTAAGCGAATTAAAGGGAAGCACAGCAACTATTATCGGATTAGACTTGGCGGTTATCGTGTGGTGTATACGATAATCAATGGAACAATAGTTGTAGTCAGTACGCTTCTGGCCGGTTCCCGAGGTGATGTCTACAAAAAAATGAGCGGACTGAAATAATCAGAATCACAGGAGGTCAAAATGAAAGAGTTCTTTATTGACAGTGACGGAACCCGTCTGCACGCAAAGCTTGATCGCCCGAAAGGACTGACAAAAGGACCGCTCTGCATTCTGATCCACGGTTTTACGGG
>JAZASR010000226.1:0-1236 GCA_036343175.1 Lachnospiraceae bacterium | reverse complement strand
ACATGCAGGGTATTTCTCAAGCAAGCTATCGAAGAAGGTTGCAGAGCTTCTGGGATACGGCAGCAAAGTAAAGGATATCAGTCTGACTAATCTGACTCGTGTGGATATCCCGACCGTCTATGGTGATCATAAGATTGAGGAATTGGTTTTCGTGCCTCCGGTGGTATCATATGGAAAGAACATCATCGGAATCGTTACGGCAAATGATGTAATGAATATTGCAGTGCATAAGATTGAATAAGAACAATTTAAAGAATAGTGTTTGAAGGAAGCGATTTTGATTATGGGGAAAAAGAAGAGAGAACACGTAGTTTTCGATCAAATGCTAAAGCAGAAAAAGAGTATCCCTTTTTCGAAAACAATAAGTGACAGCCAGCAAAAACAGAAAACAAAAAATTTGAAGTCAAAATAATAATCAGTAAAACTAATTGAGAAGCAGGTGTGGAAATGAACGCATTGATAATTAATTGCAGTCCTGTCAGGACAGGAGCAACAGCTGAGATAGTAAAGATAGTGGAAGGTGAGCTTAAGTCCCGCTATGATACCAGGTGCATTTGTATAGATGATTATAAATTTGCGTTTTGCAGAGGCTGCAGAGCGTGTCATAAGACGGCTCAGTGTGTCATGAGCGATGCTCAGGTGATACGGGACATAATGAATGAGTTCGATAATGCTGAGATTATCGTATCGGTTGCACCTTCATACTGGGCTGATATTCCCGGACAGTTCAAATCATTTATAGACAGGGTAACGCCGTGGTGTAATACTCATGAACCACATGCGACCATAAAGCAGGGCAAAAGAGGTTATGCCATCGCTCTCAGGACCGGTCCTAATATGCCTGAATGTGAGAGACTTATCGGCAGCATAGAACATTTCTACGGACATCTCGAGATTGAGTGCGAAGGACATCTGGGTCTGACATCGCTCGAATACAGGGAACAAGTTGAATCCAGGAAACAGGAGATCCTGGACTTTTGTAAGAGCATTTGACGCTTAAGGTATTAGTAAGAATAATAGACAGAATTATTCATTAAGTGAGGATATAGAGGAATTTATGTCAGACAGACCGGAATTATCAATCAAGCTGAAAAGCAATGAGTTCCTTGAATACTACTATCTTAAGGAAGAATTGGTCAGTTTCTGCCGTGAAAACGGATTGCCGGCTTCCGGAGGAAAAGCGGAACTGACTGAGCGGATTGCATATTATCTTGATACAGGAAAGATCAAAGCTGT
>JAZASR010000225.1:0-1244 GCA_036343175.1 Lachnospiraceae bacterium | reverse complement strand
TTTCCGGTATCTTTCCTGTCATTGATACAGGTATCGCTGGCTTCTTCGCTGCATATGCGCCTATCTCTACTGGCTTTGCTTCTATCGGCGCCATATCCCTGTATCTTACCTTTATGATTCTTATATCAAGAGGATCATATATGATCTCAACCTCTGCTCCGATAAGTGCTGTACTTGCTTCATAAGTTTTTCCATTAAAACTGAAGCACCCAGCTTTATCTATTATTCTCGTTTCATGATGCATAAACGCTTCTGAAACTGTGCTGACATCAAGAAACTTAAGCGCTTTCTCATCCCTGTTCCATTCCTGTTCCGGTGTTATACCTCCTTCAGGAACATCTACTCCCATAGCCTTGTAATACTCAGCTATTCCTTTATGTGCTTTCTTCTGATAATCCCCTTCCAGGAAATACTTCCATCTCTGATTCAACTCTTCCAAAGAATTCACATGATCTATACGTAGCTCGTTTATAAATCTATCTACAGTCTGGTGATACCTCTCGATTTTCCCCTTCGACTCTGCGGCCCTCGGCTTTGCATGCAAGACTTTTATTCCCAGTCTGGCGCATGCCATATGAAGCAGATTCGATGTATACTGTGTTCCGTTATCAAGATACGTCTGAGAAAAAACTCCATATTTCAGTATGGCTTTATGATACGTATCTTCAACGATTTCTATGCTCTGATTATCATAAAACTCTGAATGCAGGATGTATCTCGAATGATCATCTATCAATGATGAGAGATATGTCTTTATAAGCTTCCCATCTTTTGTTCTGATATCAGGTCCATACTTTATATCTCCCTGTATCAGATCCATCCTGTGCGGCCTGCAGAACCTTCTCGATGATGTATTCCTTGCCTCGGTATACTTCCTCATCTGCTTCTGCCCAAATCCGGCTTCAAACAGATGTCTCTGCAGTGTTGACTGCTTGATCACTCCCGGAGGAGCGTAGCCCTCTATCTCAAGAATCCTTATTATCTGTCTCACACTGCGTCTCGGAACTTCTCTCTTCAGTTGTATGGCCTGTCCAACTATCTCATCATAATTATCAGGAAGCTTCTGACTACGTCTCTTTTCGCGATTCATCGGTTTCAAACCGCTGAACTGGTCATTTCTGTAGCCTGCCTCATATCGATACAACGTACGTATAGATATGTTATTCTTCTGAGCAATCTCTTCTCTTCGGGTTCTCCTTACTGCTTCATCAATGCTTTCATCTAATAGCGGTGCTATAAGCCGA
>JAZASR010000224.1:0-1252 GCA_036343175.1 Lachnospiraceae bacterium | reverse complement strand
TCCCTTCGCGGGGTCTGGTTCGACGCTTGTTACTGCGAAGAAATTAGGCCGGCATTTTTCCGGAATCGAACGGGATGAACAGTACTGCGTCTGGGCCGAAAAGAGACTTGAAATGGCAGAGACGGATCAGACGATCCAGGGTTATGCGGATGCAGTGTTCTGGGAGAGAAATACGGCTGAGCTGCAGGAAAAAGCAAGAAAAAGAGAGTAATAGAATTTGTATATGGAGAATGACGATGACGGAATAAAAAAATTTTCCGAAAATCGTCATTCTTTATTTGATTAAGGGAATAAAAAAAGGTATGATATGTAAAGTAATAGTAAGAAACGGAGCATTTCTTATACTTTTAACTTTTTGTCTTGCGTAAGCTTCGATTTTACTATTTTGAAACAGCTTATATAATCCTGTGGTTTCCTGCAGGATTTTCCTTATAGATAGATTTGAGGTCAGAATATGGCTCGCGTTACGATTCTTCTTCTGCCGGTCTTTGTTCTGCTGATCACGCTCATGGTGATGGGTTGTGGCGGAATCAGACTGGAGATGCCTTCTTATACCTCCGGTGCAGTGACTACTGCAGCAGCGGCAGCCGCGATGATGGATGTCACGACAGATACTGAGATGACTTATGCACCGGTTAGTCTTGCAGCTACCGATTCTCTTTACAGTGTCGGCGATTATCATGTTTCTCATGAAGGAGATTCCTTCACCATCATTCTATATACAGAGTCGGATGCTTCCTGGACCGTACGCGATGCGGATGAAAGCACAGTTACCTTTGCGGAAAACCATGTAGATCATGCAGCTTCCGGAAAGGATGGCAAGTATACCTATATTTCCGGTGAGATGAGCGGTAAAGGAGATACTGCCTTTGCCCTGTCGTATGGAAGAAGTGATGGCAGCTCTACGCTTTACTATGAGGTGCATGTCAGTGCTGATCAGCAGGGCATCGGGTCGTTGTACCTCGATAGTTTGCGGTGATTTCGGATCCTTCAGATTTTTAGGTTGAAACAGCCGGGATATGTCATGTGTGCGGCGCGTTCTTTAAACATTCTTCAAATCCCATAGATTTTATAATTTCCTGTTGACAAGTTAGCAACTGTTCTGTATATTATAGCCATCGGTTAGATAAAACTAACTGAAACAAATCCAAAGTGGTACGTCCTCCTGACCATAAGCGTGCCATAATGGGAAATCTCCTGAATCAATAGACAAACCAAGTGTTCACGAAAAGACCCGGACAGCTGTCCGGGT
>JAZASR010000223.1:0-1252 GCA_036343175.1 Lachnospiraceae bacterium | reverse complement strand
CTGTGCTCCTCCGCGCGACGGATCATACTGCAAAGTTTCTCATTACCTGAAAACCGCTGAAAATCGAACATATCTCTAAGTGCTGCCATTTTTCTCCTTTCCGGCACAAGATCAGTGCCAGTCTTCCTTTTATATCTTTCTTTTATTTCTTCCTGTTTTAATAGAGATCTACGACTGTTTTTCTTATCAGGAACGCCTCTAAGTTCTTGCCGCGCCGCGCATAGCTCGAAGCACCTTCAGAAAATATCATCATATTCTCTCTATATTTATATACGATATACCGCTAATCGGGGCTAATACAAATGAATCCATGCACCGGCACGTGTGTTGATCCCCTCCGGCTGATTCGCAGCTTGTGTGAACCAGCTGATGCTCCGGCTCTTCTTCTCAGGGAAGACTGCTTTTAGACCATTGCGACTCTGCCCGCGCATTGATAAAATGAGATAAGCAGAACTATATTTTCAGCAGTCAGAGCGGTGATAAGTATGGAATCCGTTTCACAGGATTATACGGAATCCGTCCTAAATGATCTGAATGATTTATCGGATCTTGGCAGGACTGAACATGCCTTTTATATCGAGCGTCAGCTGATTCGCCAGGCTTTGTTGACTTGTGGTGGTTTCTTCTTATGCGCCCTGTTTCTACTGCTGAGCGATGTAGATGGCAGTCGCTAACAATGAAATCAACTATTATCGACTGAGAATGAGAATGTTGGGCTTTCGGTCATCTTAGTTCAAAACGTCGATTCATGACTGCCCGAGTGGTTTAGCGGGCAGTAGATTTCATACAAATCCACTTTAATCTACTGAATGCAAGAAAGCCGGTTCTCAGCCATCTAACTTCAAAATGTTGCTTCATGACTGCCCGGGTGGTTTAGCGGGCAGTAGATTTCATACAAATCCACTCTAACCTACTGAAAGCAAGAAAGCCGGTTCTCAGCCATCTAACTTCAAAATGGTGCTTCATGACTGCCCGGCTGGTTTAGCGGGCAGTAGATTTCATACAAATCCACTTTAACCTACTGAATGCAAGAAAGCCGGTTCTCAGCCATCTAACTTCAAAATGGTGCTTCATGACTGCCCGGGTGGTTTAGCGGGCAGTAGATTTCAGTGAAAGCACCTTTTGCTAACTGCTGTTCAAAATCTCAAATAAGAACGTCTTACCATCACCTATTATCAAATTCAGAAAAGGTGACTGCTTTAAGGCTTCATATTTTCTTTGAACGGGCAGCAGATATTGCTAAAACTGAGAT
>JAZASR010000222.1:0-1252 GCA_036343175.1 Lachnospiraceae bacterium | reverse complement strand
TAAAGAAAAAGTCAAATAAGCGTTGCACCAACATATAGATATGTTAGAAGATAAGTTTGTTTATTGAGGAAGAGCCAATGGAATATGGCACGAAAATCAGACTCCTTTACTTATATCAATATCTTCTTGAGCATACGGATCCGGATCATCCGCAGTCTACGGCCGAGCTGACAAAGATGCTCAAGGATGATTATGATCTGTCGGATTATACTAGTTTGACGAGTCTTCAAAAGAAATACAGTACTGGCAGCGATAGTTGAAAAGTAAGATGAAATCGAAGCCCACACACAGGTAGATATTTAATAAGGGGAGGAGACATAAGCTATGAGCAGTGAACAAACGGATTCAACAAAAACCACCCGATTATATGCTGAATCAGAGTATGAAGATCTTGAGAGAGATAGAGAGACGGAGGAGTGGATAGAATCTGCGATAAGCAAAAATAGCGGATTTAAAGCTTATATTTTGAAATGCTTGTATAAACTGTATATTAATGCCAACTCTGCAGGGAAATATGGAATAGACTGGTGTTTTGGCCATATTTCAATCTTATTCCCTTTATTCTTAATATTTTACGCGCAAACAGAATCGGTATCATTTTCCATTCCGGAATTAAATATTTTTATTGGGCTCTTCGGGCGTACCTGTGGGTAAAATCCGTGGCAGAAATGCCCGTTAAGCCCCTCCATTGTTAGTTTTCTGGCTCCGCTATCGGCCTGTTCGGTAAAGGAACCTTAATATTCGAGCAGACAAGCATGATCATATCGATCATACTCTCCACATCTCGGAAGCCAAATGCTCTCCGGATGATCAATTTGATTTTGTTGTTGTTCGACTCGATTCTGGCATTGCTCATCTTCAATCGAATCGTATTGAGGATGTGCTCTTCATGCCGGCGGATCTTGTGACCAAGCTCCTTGAATTCATCGATGCGGCTGTGGGTGGCTCTCCAGAAGAACCTGTCCAGTTCTTCCTTTGCCTCATCCGCATCGTCCATATGAAGAATGAGCCTCAACTGCTCTTTCAGCAGGTACCCACGATACAGACGTTTATTGCTGACCGCGATTTCAGCCAGCTGCGTTTCCTGCTTGTTGGTCAGGTGTTCCGGTGCTTTCCCTAATGCGTAAGCAGAGCCCTTTATTTCAGCCGCTTTCTCCTCCGCCTTATGGACGGCAATGGAATCCTTATCCTTCAAAGCTCCGCGACCGCGCTTGCGCTTAACGGTCTTCTTGAGCTCCTTGAGTTCCTGATG
>JAZASR010000221.1:0-1257 GCA_036343175.1 Lachnospiraceae bacterium | reverse complement strand
TCGTGAGATTAATGTAGCGTAAATGCTGACTTTCCCGGCTGTTTTTAGTTGCAACATTGACAAGGTCTAAATACTCGGATAAAATTAAGCCAAAAAGACGGATAAATATGGTCCAAATACTCGAACGGAATACTTGGCCAATGCATAATTAAGGGGATTAACAGTGAAAGAGTACTTTCAAAGAGTATCAGATAAGGTGTTGCTGGAACATTTAGAGTCTAAAGGGGCGGTATTGATCGAAGGAGCTAAATGGTGTGGAAAAACTACATCGGCAAAGCATATTGCAAAGAGCGTCATAGAAATGGACCGTCCGGATATGACGGAGCAATATCAACAAATGGCAAGAATAAAGCCTTCAAATCTTCTTGAAGGTGAAGTCCCGCACTTGATTGATGAATGGCAGATTGCAACAAATATCTGGAATGCAGTGCGGTATGAGGTGGACCGAAGAGGTGAATTTGGTCAATTCATTCTTACCGGTTCTTCCGTTCCGGTCAAGTTGGATGAAAGTATGCACACGGGCACAGGACGGATCGTTCGCATGCGTATGAGGCCGATGTCTTTGTTTGAATCCAGGGATTCCAGTGGACAGGTATCATTATGCGATATGTTTAGCGGAAAAGATATATCTGCCATAGACGATCACTGTATTGAGGATATTGCTTTCATGATTTGTCGGGGAGGCTGGCCTGCAGCCTTGAATCATTCAGAGAAAGTCGCTTTAAGGCAAGCCTTCGATTATTATGATGCAATTATAAATGACGATATTTCCAGAGCAGATGGTGTGAAACGGGATCCTGAGAGAACAAAGCGCGTCATGAGATCGTATGCCAGAAATGTTTCGACACAGGTCTCCCTGGAAACTATCCGAACAGATGTGATAAGTAATGATATAGAAACCTTTGACAAGGAAACCCTTTATAGCTATTTGAATGCTCTGAAGAGGATTTTTGTCATCGAAGACTCTCCGGCATGGAATCCAAATCTGCGGTCAAAGACAGCGATCCGCACATCGGATACAAGATATTTTGTTGATCCGTCTGTGGCGACCGCAGCGCTTGGTATCGGTCCTGTGGATCTGATCAATGACCTGGAACTGATGGGCTTAATATTTGAAAACCTGTGCGTCAGAGATCTGAGGATATATGCTGAAGCCTTGGATGGCACTGTTTATCACTACAGAGATAAGACAGGTCTTGAGTGTGATGCTGTGATCCATTTGAGAAACGGCAGATATGGTTTAGTTGAAGTGAAGCT
>JAZASR010000220.1:0-1280 GCA_036343175.1 Lachnospiraceae bacterium | reverse complement strand
TATCAGAAATTATGCCTTCAATTATCTGCCGCAGCACTGCTGGAAGTCTGCGTCCGCTTCCCGCAATCTGCAGTGCGAGCAAAATTGCCGGTTATAAGAATGTGCGGTTCGTGCCGCGCTCAACTTGCGGTTTTACAGTGTTTCTGAGAAACGAATGCAGGAAATGATGTTTGCGATCCATCCGGATCTATTTAAAGCCTGGCAGCTGAAAGAACGATATATGTCTTTTGACAGTGAGGATTTATCGTACGAACAACGTTTGATTCTCTTTAACTCACTGATCGATGATTGTATTTCATCAGATATTCCCGAAATGATCAGTATTGGTCTTACGTTGAATAACTGGCACGATGAGATTCTGAATTCCTTTCATACAATTACCAAAAAAGTAACATCTTCAAACGGAACTAAAAGGATCATTACAACAAGAGTTACAAATGGACCGGTTGAAGGACGAAATAAATACATAAAGATTCTTCTGAATCTGGCAAATGGTTATCAAAACTTCATGCGCTTTCGAAACAGGGCAATGTACGTACTCAATAGAACTGAATCTTTTGCCAGAGACAAGGTAAGCGCCAAATAATTCGTACCTTTAAAACCCTTTAGGTTTTTTGGAGTATTAGGGGTGAATGGAGGTAAGACGTATGTCGATCATGACACTGGCAGGAAAGAATGCGATCCGTGCGAACCAGATCATCCAATGTAAGAAGGAATGCGCCGAGCGGAAGATAACCGTAAAGCAATGGTGTGAAGAACATGGGTTGAAAGAAAAATCCTACTGGTATTATCACAAGAAACTCAGTGATGCCCTGGTGGATATAGCACAGTATGAGTATGAGGGATCGAGAAATAAGGCAGTACCGGTCAGCGGTATAACCAATGTGCAGTTCATGGAGCTTCCAATAGAACGCGCAGATAATCATGGCGGAAAAAACACCGCTACAATGACAATCGGAAGGATGACCGTTACCATCGATGAGTCCATATCCGACTCCTTCCTGCAGCGGATCATGAAGGCAGGCGCCAATGTTTAGAGACGGCACTGGATTTAAGAGGATCTATATTGCCTGCGGATATACTGATCTGAGATATGGTGTGGATGGCTTCGCAACCATTATTCAGAATCACTACAGTCTGAATCCATTCGATAAAGGAACTCTGTTCCTCTTCTGCGGAAGACGCAGTGACCGGATAAAAGGATTGGCCATGTATGCGAAATGGTGAACGGAGTACCATAAACGGGACTGCTGGAATCTGAAGCTCTCATATCATTCAAG
>JAZASR010000219.1:0-1287 GCA_036343175.1 Lachnospiraceae bacterium | reverse complement strand
TGTTGTCCCAAAACAGGTTATATCTCAGTATTCCGACAGGCTCATTGTCCTCGAAAAGAACATATCCCTGTCTGTCGCGGACTTTCTTCTCAAATTCGGCTTCCGGTAAATGCTTGTCAAGTTCAAACCAGAACCGCTTATCTTCATTTGTCACATATCTTATTGTTATCATTTTCTATTCCAATTAGTAATCTATACTTCCGGTTTTGTATTCATAGTTCTCTCTCAAGATATCCGCATGTAAAAGGAAAGAAATCATATTTGACTGTTCCTGTATGAACAAAACCCTGATCTTCATACCATTTGCGTAATATCCGGTTCTCTTCCACAATGCTGAGTTTCATTATCGTGCATCCGTATCCGGAAGCTCTGGACAGCGAATCCTCTAACATTGTACGGCCGATATGCTTATGTCTGTATTCCGGAAGTACGCTTAAGCTTCCGAGCTCACATTCTTTATCCTTTATCATCAGGTTGTAGTAACCGACCATCCTGCCGTTATCAAAGTATCCGTACATAGGACGGCCCTGCTCAAACATCCATGTCCTCAGTCTGTTCTCATCAGTCGCAAACGCGGTAAAAGCAGGAGCATTCTCTCTTGTGATATTAAATTCATCAGCAACAGTCATGAAACTGCTGCATATTACAGTTACCGCTTCGGCAAAATCATTCTCAGTAAGCTTTCTTATCACAGATCAAATTCCCCGCAATCCTTAGTAAGATACACTGATAATTTTATCGTTCCACTTCATCGATCCCGTATATATATCTGAACTCGAGTATGGAAGAAGCATCCTTTTCCTGTCCTTCAAGTTCTTCTTTCAATGAATTATCCTTGTCAATAATAAAATATATAATACTGCATCCGTACTCTTTTGCCTTAGGCATAAAGTATTCTGCCACCCATTTTGTATCAATGGGATTATCTTCAAAGCCGTCCCTCGTATCAGCAACATAATTACACCCTCTGTGAGCATTGATTACCTGAAGCGCCTTCATAAGGGGCTCTCTGTACTGTTCCAGCTCACAATATTTTTTCCAGTGAACCAGGACGACATTCTTATCTGCTACATAAAAAACATCGCAGCAAATTGACAAGTAAACTTCTTCCATCTCTTATAAGGTCCTCGATCATTTTTACTGCTGATATAACTCACTTACGCATAAGAATCTCATCATAAAAGGAGTTATTCATTCGACCCGTTCTCGAAGCCTTCTTTGAGATACGCCTCCAGCATCTCCATCAAAGTGTCATACTCTCCAATGTCCTTGTTTCCGGCAAATCCA
>JAZASR010000218.1:0-1292 GCA_036343175.1 Lachnospiraceae bacterium | reverse complement strand
ACTAAAAGCATCTAAATTTCGGCAAAAATCAGGTATTTTTCTTTATTTCTTCATGGACTGGATCTTCTCATTCATTTTCTTTGCTTCTTTCCTGTAGTAGCGCATGAAGCAGAACCAGATGATAAATGCTACGGCAAGCTGAACAGCTGCAATGATAATCTTCTGAACCGTAGTGGTTGTTGCTCCGAACCAGCCGACCGAATATGCTACTGCTGTATATACCGCACATCCGATACCCATATGAATGATCACCTTGATCGGAGTCGGCAGAGTCTCATTGTGATAAACGGCAGAAGGGATCCCGAATCCCAGGCCGACGATAATACTTCCCAACGCCATCTTTGTAAAGCTATAGTTTTCGAGTCTGAAATTGCCTCCGTATGATATATCGATCACCATTCCGATCAGGCAGAATATCGTAAGAGCCATGCCTATACTGATCACCGTAGACTTTAAGATTTCTTTAACTGCATTTTTCATTGCTATTACCTCCTTATAACCCCAGGTATTTCTTAAACTCCGGAAGATATTTTCTTGAAACATAGTCCTTGCTTCCATTCTTTAATTTCAATAAGAGTGTTCCCGAGAATCCGGGTTCTATGCTGTCCATATATGAGAGGTTTACCAGTGTGGTCTTGGATATCTGCATGAACTTGCTTCCCAACTGCTCTGAAAGCTCGTAGAGCCTTCTTCTGGAACGGTACTGGCTTTTCGCGCCGTATATTATCGTATCACCGTCTTCTACCCTGACCATGTAGATCTCGTCGGGCTTTAAGACCACGATATCCTCTTCATTCCTGAATGCCGTAACCGGTGTCTCGTTCGTGCCCAGCATATCCACTGCTCTCTGTATCTCGGCAGTGACCTTGTCCGTATGGATCACGGCAAACGGCTCTTTAAATTCAGCTGAAATATCTATATTAACCTTCACTTTGAGTAAGCCTCCATTGGAAAGATGCTCTTATGTTACCGCATTTATTTTGAAAGATGCGAATTTCCAGAACTCATATACAGTCATGAATACAGATGCTATGAGGAACCAGACCATCAGCACGCGGAATGTATAAGCCATATATGCGACGTATCCGACTGTAGCAAGAGCTGTAACCGCCGCTGTCAGATGCCACCACCTGCTCTTCATAAATCTCTTGAGCATATCTTTCACCTCGTATTATCAGATTTGTAGTTTTTATAGACCCTCATCAAGGTCTTATAATGCTCACAGACGCTGTGGATTAGTCCTGATCACCTAACGCTTGACGTTTTAAAGGAGGCAATAACCACAGCTGTTT
>JAZASR010000217.1:0-1295 GCA_036343175.1 Lachnospiraceae bacterium | reverse complement strand
TATATGAAGAATCTTCTCACCGGAGAATGGAGAAAGCTTTCCGATAATCAGCAGGGGATTCTCAAAAGCTATGTTTATTTTGATGGCATAGAAGGTGAGGGACTCGGCAAAGCGAGTGTTTGTCTCGACTATATCAGAGAGAATGTCTATTACATCCAGGATGATAATATCATGAAGGCATCATCTGACGGTAAAATGATTGTCCTCAATACTGTGCCGGCGGGAAGGATGACAGCCTTTACACATGTCAGTCAGAATGGGAAGAAGCTCTGCGTTCCGATGACAGATGGAAGGATACTTGATTTCGATCCGGAAACAGAAGGCTATGGGCTTGATAAACGTCCAAAGTATAACATCGACGGGCGTGTACAGGATGAACATCTGAATTCCTATCTCTGCGTGTATGATACAGAGACGGGAGATCTGCTATATGAAAAGGTAATTCCCCTTTGCTGGATCACACATGTGCAGTTTAATCCGTCTGATTCTGACATCATCATGTATAACCATGAATGGTCATCGTTTGACTGCGGCATCCGCCGTATCAACATTTATGACCATCATAAGGATATGTTCTACCATGTCAGAACAGAGGGAGCAGATACCCTGGGCGATTCTCGCGGGTATGCCCGTTCTAAGGAAGACTGGGTTTGCCATGAAATGTGGACCGATGATGGAAAAACGATCATTTATCACGGAGGCTATGCAAATGGCCCGGCTATGGTAGGCAGATGCGATATTGATTTTTTAAGAACAGATAAAGATGGGCTTCCTGAAAGAAAATTCTACGAGATAGCTCTTCCGGATAATTACAATGCTTATGGTCATTTCCTGATGGATCACAAGGGAAATCTTACCTGCGACGGGTATTACAGAATGCCCGGAGAAAAGATCATCGAACGAGAGAATTCGACGGACAATGGCCCTGACCCGCACAGAAAAGACGGCGCCTACATTACGAAGGTTATCCCGGACTGGAAAAACGGAAAACTCAAATGGATTCCGCTATGCCGACATGATTCAGACTGGCTGGGGCAGGATGCGCATCCACATCCTATTTACTCTCATTCAGGCGACCGGATATTCTTCAACAGCCGGATGGAGAAAACTGTAAATGTTTATGCGGTTTCGGCAAGAACACCCGAGTGAGCTTCCGGATAATGTCTTTATGGTCCATGCAGAGGAGGAAATATTATGGATACAATGGATATCAAGAATATGATTCATTTTTACGAAGGACTCAGATCTTACCGGAAGTTTCAGCAGAAGAAGATACCGGAAGAGATTCTTCACGG
>JAZASR010000216.1:0-1307 GCA_036343175.1 Lachnospiraceae bacterium | reverse complement strand
CGTTGAGCTGGCCCGCGCGTCTTGCCTCGTAGCGGGTGGTCTTCTCCGACTGATTTCTCAGATATGCGAGCGACAGTGCCGAGCATATTGAGTCCGTGTCGGGGTTTTTGTGACCAACAATAAAAATATTATCTTCGCCTGCCATAACTCCTCCTTATTATTTATTTCGGAAAGCCTTCCTTCCCATTCTTAACTTTTTATATGTGAGTCCCTTAAAGCGCTGAGAATCAGTTTTTCCTTCTCAGCCCTTGCCAGGTGTTTCACCGCGAATTCTCTGGACATTGCCTCCTCTTTGGATGCAAATGTCTCAACATACACACATCTCACCGGGCCCCTGCCCTTCGTGTACTTTGCCCCTCTGCCGGTATTGTGCGCTTTGAGTCTCTCCTGCAAATGATTCGTCCATCCCGTATAGAGACTCCCATCCCTGCACTGCAGGATATACACACAGCACACACCGTCATCAGGTTCTTTTATTATCTCTCTAAACTGTGTCATTATTTCAACAGAACGCTGCCTTAACTCAGAGAATGATTTCCATCTCCTTTTTCAACATTTGCATCCCCTGTTTTTCATAGAATTTCATGGCAGACGGGTTGCACGCCCATACATTCAAAGTGAGGTGATAGCAGCCGATTTCCTTAGCGTAATCTTTTATAAAATCATAAATGATCTGACCGGTCCCCATTCTCCTTACGGTCTGGTCGACACAGAGATCATCGATATACAGCGTCTTGATTGGCTGAAGGTTCGAGCCGTCCTTCACCTCTGTCACGATGCAAAAGCCATAGCCGTATACATACTCGTCATCATCGACGGCCACAAATATCGGCCTGGTCTCGTCATCTATGAGAATTGAAAGCTGACCGTCAGTATACTTTCTCTGATCGAAAATAAAGATGTCCGGTCTTCCGTCCGCATGTACATTATTGACCTGCAGAAGAAGGTCAAGTATTCTCGGTTCATCCCTATGCTGCGCCCTGCGGACTCTCAACTTCATATCTCGCTCCCGTCAAAAGTTTGTCAATAATTCCTATAAATATCAGAAAAAATACTAATCCTTTGTACATTATAATCCAAACCGCGTTGCATTACTATATCAGATTATAGCTTTATAATCAATTTTTTATTGCTTTTTACCGGCATTTCAGCTTAAATGCAAAAAATACCGCTTTCAATTTTACTGCAAATTAAGGGGAAAATATGTGTCATCAGAGCAAATTCCACAAAAATTCAATTCATAATTTGACAAATCGGATATTTGGATTTATAATTGCCACCGTTGAGAAAAGCGCAGGTACAATCTG
>JAZASR010000215.1:0-1308 GCA_036343175.1 Lachnospiraceae bacterium | reverse complement strand
CTAATTCTCGACTGTGGAATATGAACTTCCTTGGCAAGACGATATGCGGTAATATGCATCGGTGTGAGAAACTCTTCCTGAAGGATTTCCCCTGCTGATACCGGTCCTAAAGTATTTTCCATGACAACACCTCCTTAATGATAGTCACATATATCTTCAATGATCACATTTCCATCATTCCAGTAAAAACAGACTCTAAACTGATCATTTATTCTGATACTGTGCTGTCCTGCTCGATCACCTTTTAACTCTTCCAGATGATTTGCTGGCGGAACCCGCAAATCATTTAAGTTTTTTGCTGCATTAATCATAACAAGCTTTCTTCTAGCTATTTTTTGTATATCTTGTGGAAGTTTCGTAGAAACCTTCATATTCCAGATTTTCTCAGCTTCTTTATCATGCCATTCTGTGATCATATATTTTTCCGTCTTTCGTAACTACTTCTGCATTGAAGATACACTACTCTATATCTCTTGTCAACTTTACAACATATACTTCCTGATCACTTCTCCACAACCGTCATGATCATTGTCCCTGGTAATCACATCGGCAATTTCTCGAACATTCGCATTTGCATTCGCCATCGCGACGCCAAGCCCAGCAGCCTTTATCGAAGGAATATCATTATCCGCATCGCCAACAGCGATCGTCTCTTCTACCGGAATATGCAGATACTCTGTGAGATCCAGCAGTGCAGTGCCCTTATTCACTCCAGAAGGACTGAGCTCCAGTGAAGACGTCTCCGCATATGTTCGCTCAATGCTTAGCCCCTCAAGTCTATCATGTGTCCGAATGCTTGTGGCTCGATCCACATGATACAGATTGATCTTATCAATCTCACGAGCCTTTGAAAGGACCAGATCTTTCCAGCCATCAGTACAGATCGCAACTTCAGCGTAAAGCGAATGATAAACGCCCATGAAGTAGTGATCCATTCGATCAAGATCACACGTTCTTATGTACGATTTACCGCCAATCATGGCCTGCGGCATTATATCTTCCAGTGTGATTATCTTCAAAATTTCAGGGATCGCCTCTGCAGGAAGACAATGCCTCCGTATAACACGACTTTCCTTAAAGTCGTACAGGATCCCGCCACTCTCAAGAATCGCAAAGCGAATATATTGTAAGTATTCCTTATATGGCGCGAGTTCGCAAAGTGGACGCCCAGTACAAAGAGCTATATATTTTCCGGCTTTATCAGCTTCCCGAATCGCTTCCAGCGTTTCCGGCAGAATCCTTTTATCGCTCGTCAAAAGCGTCCCATCCATGTCAAAAGCTGCAAGTTGATATTTCATACTTTACCTT
>JAZASR010000214.1:0-1310 GCA_036343175.1 Lachnospiraceae bacterium | reverse complement strand
TTTTTTTGATTAAATATGGCACAAAGGTATGAAATATTTCGATTAAATGCAAACATTTACCTATTTAACTAACTAAATTTCATTAAATTATGAATTTTCGTTTAATAAATTTTGTGGAATTGAAAAAAAGTATTATCTTTGCAACGAACTTTATGATTGTCGGAATGTTAGGGCAGCGTTGCTCTTTGATGATGACGGTCATATAAAGCAAAATCCATGAGTACGACAAGTTCAACTGAAATTCTGAACACATTTACCAGTCGCATGAGGCAGTTGATTCTCCGTTTTTCCGAAGTGAAGAAGGAGAACGAGGAACTCTATGCCATGGTTGACCAGCGCGACAAGGAGATCGTGTTGCTGAAAGATCAGTTGCAACAAGCGCAGCGTGATTATAACAGTCTGAAAACTGCCCGGATGCTCGAAGTCACTGACGGAGATGTTGAAGGCGCTAAGAAGCGGATTGCAGGCCTCATTCGTGAGGTGAATCGTTGTATAACCATGATGAGCGAAAAGTAATATGGCGGAAGATAACGAAAAACTTAATATAAGGTTGCACGTATATGATACGGATATCCCCGTGAAAGTGAATCGCGAGGACGAGACGTATTATCGTAATGCTGCAAAGCTTATATCCAGTACGGTAAGCCGGTACGCTGAGAGGTATAAGACCAAGAAAAGCGAGAAGGAGATACTGTACATGGCAATGATTGATATTTCCCTGCGATACGAGAAAGAGAAGGGGAATAACGATACATCTGAGTATGATAATATTCTTTCGTCATTAATCAAAGAGATAGAAAGCGTATTATAATAAACAGATAAGTATGATTGTAAATTTGATTGTCACCGTAGCCGCCCTCATCATAGGCGGACTATGCGGATACTTGATTTTCCGGTACGGTTTGACCGGTAAATACAAGAAAATGATGGAGGTTGCCGCCAAGGAAGCCGAGGATTTGAAAAAGGAAAAGCTCTTTGAGGTCAAGGAGAAGTTCCTGAACAAGAAGGCTGAGCTGGACAAGGAAGTTCAGCAGCGCAACCAGAAAATCCAGCAGAGTGAGAATAAGCTGAAGCAGCGCGAGATAAGCCTGAACCAGCGCCAGGAAGAACTTGGACGCCGCAAGCAGGACTTGGATCAGCAGCAGCAGCGCATTGACAACGAGAAGAAACTGCTCATCGTGAAGCAGGAAGACCTGGAGAAGATGCAGCAGCAGGAGCGTGTGAAGCTGGAAGAGCTGTCGGGACTGAGTGCAGAGGAGGCAAAGAACCGCCTGGTGGAAAGCCTTAAGGACGAAGCCCGTGCCGATGCT
>JAZASR010000213.1:0-1316 GCA_036343175.1 Lachnospiraceae bacterium | reverse complement strand
TCAGATCGAAAAAGAAAGGCAGAAGTAAGCTGCCCTATGAAGAAAGATGTAAAATTGTTCGTGAATATCAGGAAAGTAATATACCTTTGTACCAACTTTCAGTCAAATACGGCATCTCAAGCTCTGCGATATGCACTTGGGCCAAGTTGGTTGAGAGGAACGGATATGAAGCACTGGATCCCCATAGATCCAGGCATTCCCAAACCTGTAAGCGTATGGTCAAGCGACTTCCAAAAGAAGAATACGAGAAGGAAAACGAGCGTCTTCGCAAGGAGAATGAACGCTTAAGGCTGGAGAACCTCCTGCTAAAAAAAGTGAAAGCCTTAGTCGAGGAAAGAGAAGCCCGAAACAGAGCGATTGGGCGCAAGCCATCGAAGGACTAAGGCGTAATGAGCATGCAGCCCTCAGTCTGCTGCTGGAGCTCAAGCAGATGGCTCGCAGTACGTTTTACTATAATCTCAGAAGCTGTAAGAAGGAAGACAAGTACAAGGAAGAGAAAGCAATGATATATACCATATTCCATAAGCATAAAGGCCGTTACGGATACAGGCGTGTAACGCTGGAACTCCGTAATAGCGGGCGTCTTATAAATCACAAGACCGTCAAGAAGCTTATGGATGAGATGGAGCTGAAGAGTGAGGTGAGGAAGGTGAGATATCGCTCCTATAAAGGAGAAGTGGGGAAGACGGCTCCCAATATCATCAACAGGGATTTCATTGCCGAGAGACCTTACCAGAAACTGGCAACAGACGTGACCCAGATGACAGTCGGAGGGCATAAGATATACCTCTCGCCGATACTTGACATGTGTGACGGGGAGATTCTGTCTTACGCCATTACTGAAGCACCGAACCTGGAGATGGTGATGAGAATGCTCAACCAGATGTATGAGCGCATAGACCTCCCCGAAGGAGTCGTATTGCACTCAGACCAGGGCTGGCACTACCAGCATGCAGCCTATCGGAACAGCCTTAAGAGGCATGGCATCACACAAAGCATGTCTCGGAAGGGAAACTGCCTGGACAACGCCATGATGGAGAACTTCTTCGGCATCATGAAGTCCGAACTGCTGTATCCTGGGAAATACACATCTGCCGATGTGTTTATAAAAGATCTGGTTGATTACATTGAATATTATAATAATGAGAGAATAAAGCTCAGGCTAAAAGGAATGAGCCCAGTACAGTACCGGACTCAATTCCAAAAGAGCAACAGTGTTTAATTTGTCGAACTTTCTTGGTTCACTTCAGTTTTTGATTCATTCTGATGAAGAATATATGGTGGTAACAAGAAAAATATGTATCTTTGCGCTATAT
>JAZASR010000212.1:0-1329 GCA_036343175.1 Lachnospiraceae bacterium | reverse complement strand
TCCTATTCAGGAAGCAAGGTCATCGTACCCGGAAAGACTCTCTCGGAAATCAGCAAGATCATGAGCGGTGAAATCGATGATATGGTCAATATTTATATTACTAAGAACCATATTGTATTTGAAATCGAGGGGACCACAATTGTATCCCGCCTGATTGAGGGCGAATATTTTGCTGTCGACCAGATGATTTCTTCCGACTACGAGATGAGAGTCAGAGTTAACAAACAGATGCTCGGCAGTATGATCGACAGGGCAACTCTGTTCGTAAAGGAAAATGACAAGAAGCCCATCATTATGGATTTCGCCGGCAACAACCTGAATATGAGTATTGAGTCTCCGCTCGGCGCTATGAACGAGGACCTCGATATAGAAAAAGACGGCAAGGATATCATGATCGGCTTCAATCCGAGATTCTTTCTGGATGCCCTTAAGGCAATTGATGACGAGACTGTGACCCTGTATCTTACAAATGCTAAATCGCCCTGCTTTATCCGCGACGATGAGAGCACGTATACTTACCTGATACTTCCGGTCAACTTTACACGTTAATTATAATACTCCCAATGAGATGATTGGTCCGCAAAGCGCGGCAGAGAGGATTTGCATATGACTGATTTCAAATTAAGAGGCGACTACATCACCCTCGGTCAGCTTCTCAAGGCGGAGAATCTGGTGGAGGACGGAGCTATGGCCAAAGAAGTGATTAAAGAAGGCATGGCCAAAGTCAACGGAGAGGTTGATACCCGCCGCGGAAAAAAATTGTATCCGGGCGATGTTGTAGAGTTCGAGGGGAATGAAATAAAAATTGTACGTTAAATCGCTGGACCTGCTGAATTTCAGGAATTATGACAGTGCTTCCATACAGCTCGATCCTGGTATCAACATTTTTTACGGGGATAATGCCCAGGGAAAGACGAACATACTCGAGGCGATTTATCTTGGCGGTACCTCCAAGTCCCACAAGGGGACTAAGGACCGGGATATGATCAAGATCGGCAGGGAAGAGAGTCATATACGCATGCATGTGGATAAAAATCAGAATGATTACAGAATCGACATGCATCTCAAAAAGAACAAGTCAAAAGGGATAGCCATAGGAGGCATTCCGATAAGGCGCGCCGGTGAACTTTTCGGCATAGTCAACATTGTGTTCTTTTCTCCTGAAGATCTGAATATCATAAAGAACGGTCCGGGTGAGAGAAGGAGATTTCTTGATCTCATTCTGTGCGAAACTGATAAAATATATATGTCCGATCTTGCCCAGTACGGAAAGTGCCTGTCACAGAGAAATAAACTTCTCCATGATCTGTATATGCAGCCGTATCTGGA
>JAZASR010000211.1:0-1333 GCA_036343175.1 Lachnospiraceae bacterium | reverse complement strand
GACCATCATAAGGAGACCTCAGGGCTTGCATTTCTGTTCATCCATGTACTCATGATTCTTGCAATCAACTCGACGACCGTTGCACTCGAATATATGTCGCATAAGACCGGTCCGATCCTTGCGAAGACCATGTGGATGGTCATGTCGCAATTTGTTTATTATGCATGCCTTATGTCGACGGAAATCTATGCGAAGCCGAAAATGAAGCGAAGCTACGGCTATGTGGGCTTTGTGCTAAGCATCCTTCTTTTGTATGTTCCGCTTATGCTTGGATTTGGTTCTAATGTCATCGTCGGAAAGATTCTCACGGTGTTCGCGGTTTATCTCATACTTTACACATTGATCCGTACACATACGCATGACATCAGGATGATCAATGTCGGCGGATATATTGGGTGATAAGCCATATCAGTACGCTTAGATGATATTTATTATGCTGAATTAGGGTAGATCTAGGTCGCAATACGCTGATATGCGTATATCTATGGGGCGGAAATATGGGAAGAAAAAAGAAAATCTATGATCCGCAGCATTTGACGAAGCGGCAGGCGGAGGTTTACGAATATATTAAAGCGTTCAAAAAGGAGAAACAGATTCCTCCATCCGTCCGGGAGATGCAGATAGCACTAGGTTTTAAGTCCACGGCGAGCATCTTCAAGTATTTGAACGATCTTGAAAAAATGGGATTGATACGAAGAAATCCAGCGCATCCTCGGTCTTTGGAGGTTATGAAAAAGCAATTTAGTGAGGAAACAAAGAAAAGAATTCGTATGCTTCCGATGCTTGTGTCTGCCGATAATAAGGATGAACTTTTTTCAGAAGATAATATCAGAAAGGAGATTCCGTATCCAGAGAGTCTTCTTCCACCGGAAAGGGTATTTCTCTTTCCAATGGAGGATGATGCTTTTCAGTCCATCGGAATCTATAAAGGCGATTATCTCATGATTCGAAGAAGCGACAATATAATGAATGGAGACCTGGTGCTTCTAAGAAGAGAAAAGACGACCTTTGTAAGGCGGTTTCGATCCAAAGAGAAGTTTATCCATGTCGAAACCGGCAATGGAAGAAAAGTGAATCTTAAACCTGAGAATAATCAGATTCTTGGGAATGTGATTGGACTCATCCGTGTAAAAATAATGTAAAATCCAAAAAAATTAAGAAAAGTATGTTATAATAGAGGTATTAAAAGTTTAGGAGGATATGAGTATGCCATTTTTGATCGTTCTTCTAGTGATCATCATCCTTTTGATTGTCGTGAATGTCCGGATCGTACCGCAGGCGAAGGCTGTCGTCGTAGAGCGGCTCGGTAAGTATAAGAGCACCTGGAACGCCG
>JAZASR010000210.1:0-1350 GCA_036343175.1 Lachnospiraceae bacterium | reverse complement strand
TCTGATCAGGTCATGTCACTTATTTCATGGCAAGGAGTTATGTTTTATGCAGAATCGTATTATTAACAGAAAGTGCCTGTGGTTCTGTTTATTGTCAGTATTTGTATCCATACTATTATGCAGCTGCCAGAGTAACAACAGTGCGGCTGTCGATTCCTCATCAGAATATCTGGAAATTCCTGAAGAATACACTTTTATCAAAAGAGCTGATCCCGTTTCAGACGATGACAGCAGTTATACTTACAAAGAATTTGACAGCCGGTTGATAGAAGCGCTTAACAACAAAACTGAAAAGATTTGTATTACAAACCATATGCCTCCATCATGGGATTATCTGGAGTCGCTGGAGTATGGGGCATTCTGGGTGGACGGCATTTCAATTGCTACACAATTCGGGAAATTAAAAGGAGACACTGAGAAGGAAGTATACTATTTATGTGAGTTTTCTTATTACGAAGATTCAATTGATGAAATTGCTCAGATGAAGAAGGAAATTGATGCTGAGACCGATCGTATTCTTTCGGAAGTGCCTGATAGTCAAGATGATTGGGTCATTATCAAGAGTGTACATGACAGCCTTTGCAGGCTGATTCAATATGATCATTCTCTGGAACTACCACATACCCATGACCTTTATGGTGCGTTGGTAAATCATCAGGCTGTATGTAGCGGATATGCATCTGCTTTGCGACATGTCCTGACTAAACTCGGTATATATACACCGATATCTGTCTCTGAAACACATGCATGGAATCATTGCTCGGTAATGTCTTATGACCAATATATCGATGTTACATGGGATGATTATGACATAAGCGATGCAAATGGCGATCCCTATATTATGTATGATTACTTATTCATTAAGCGTGAAGAGATAACTGCGATTGAAGGGCATGATATTTTCTCCGGCGATCCCTATATCACTTACGTAGATGAAGAAATTCCCTATAACTATTACGCACATGAAGGATATCTTCTGGATGCATATGATAAAGATAGTATAGTTCAGATATTCTTGAGCCAGTTTGAAGCGGGAAGCAATTGCCTGAGAATACGTTTTTCCAACAAAGATGCTTATGAGCAGGCAAAGAACTGGATCAGTGACGATCCTTCCGAACTATATGACATCTTATCTTCAATCGGCTATCACGGGGGTTTTTATCGTTGGAATAATGATGATCTTAATACGTATACGATAGGGCTGTATCCCCCGGAATGAGCCTCTGGCAGACATAGACCAGCAACAGGATGAACAGGCAGGCGACCGGGAAAGTGTGAAGAAGCAAAATGCATGCCTTTCTTCGCATTTGCCTGCCCCCTTGGAAAGTTATACAATGTAATTGTAATTAT
>JAZASR010000209.1:0-1352 GCA_036343175.1 Lachnospiraceae bacterium | reverse complement strand
TAACTAAGCAAGCGGTCTCTCAGATCCTCACGATTTTTCATTACTCTTCACCACTACTCAGCACACGGGGCTGTCGCACTAAGTGATTAGTGCGGCAGTCTTTTATATCGGATGAAACAAAGACTGGGCTTCGAAAAGTCCGGGTCTTATAGTAAAATAATGGTATGCGAACCCCATTACATTTACAGCCCGATTATACGACATATCGAGGCTATTATCAAATCAAACTTCCAATCGATATGGAAACCATGATCCCGGCTGATGACCCGGTCCGCCTTCTGAATGCATTTGTGGAGGGAATGGATCTTTCGGAACTCTATGCCACCTATGACAGAATCCGAAAAAATCAGGCGACTCCGCGTCAGATGCTTAAGATCATGCTCTATGCTTCCATGAATAGACTGTTCTCCAGCCGTGATATTGAAACAGCCTGCAAGAGGGACGTCAACTTTATGTATCTTCTTGAAGGGATGCCTGCCCCGGATCACGCTACGATCGCGAGGTTCATTTCCCTTCATCTGTCTTCCTGCCCAAAGAAAATCCTTACTAACGTGACATCGATCCTCCATGATCTTGGGGAGATCTCCGGCAAGACCATATTTATTGATGGGACAAAAATCGAATCCTGCGCAAATAAGTATACATTTGTCTGGAAAAAGTCTGTTACAAAGCATCAGGCCCGCCTGTTTGAGAAGATCGTATCTTTCATCGAAGAATGTGAGACCATGTACGGGCTCAAAGTGGTCTATAATGGCAAAGCGACACTGCATACCATGAAACGGCTCCGTAAAAAACTCTATCACATCAAGAAAGAGGAACAGATCACATTTGTCCACGGAATTGGTCATCGGAAGAGTCCGCTGCAGAAATCCATTGAAACGCTGGAAGGATATATCAGTAAGCTGAAGGAATACACAAGGCATCTTCATATCTGTGGAAAGAGGAACAGCTATTCCAAGACCGATCCGGATGCGACATTCATGCGCCTGAAAGAAGATGCCATGCAGAACGGGCAGCTGAAGCCAGCCTATAATCTTCAGCACGGAGTGGACGCGCAATACATCACATGGGTGGACCTGAGCAGCCATCCGACAGATGTCCTGACACTTGTCCCGTTCTTAAAAGACATGGATGATCATCTTCCGTTCCAATACAAGGAGATCGTTGCTGACTCCGGATATGAAAGCGAAGAAGCTTATGTTTTCCTGGAACAGAATGGTCAGGAATCCTATCTGAAGCCTCAGAATTATGAGATCTCGAAGACCCGGAAATATCGACAGGATATCAGCCGGAGGGAGAACATGAAGTATGATCCTGAAACGGACGAATATATATGTACAAACGGAAGGAAG
>JAZASR010000208.1:0-1360 GCA_036343175.1 Lachnospiraceae bacterium | reverse complement strand
GCGACAGAACTCATCAGCGGCGGAGTAGCGCCGTGGACCTGCGGAACCAATTTTGACTACCAGGTCTGTCAATGCGCCCTGCAGATGGAGAAGGAGAGGATTTTTAAGAAGGCCGCGAGAACCATGCCGCAGGAGAAGATCCTTATTGTCTGTGACAGGGGTATGTTTGACAATAAGGCTTATATGACCGACAAAGAATTTAATGAGATCATAAGTCGCATGGGACTGACCCTTGATGAAGTGACTAATCAGTATGGTGCGGTTTTTCACCTGATGACGGCTGCCAAGGGTGCCGAGGAATATTATACGACTGCCAACAACAGCGCGAGGACAGAAACGGTCGAGCAGGCAATCGCCCTGGATGACACGATCATCCACTGCTGGAAGGACCATCCGCATTTCAGAGTCATTGACAATTCAACGGATTTTGAGGGCAAGATGGTCAGGCTGATTTCCGAGATATCAGAATTTCTCGGAGTACACCTGCCTTATCGCACAAAGCGCAAGTTCCTCATCGAGTATCCGGATATCAATATTCTCGAAGCGGATAATGAGTGCCATAAAGTTGAAGTTGTCCGGACGTATCTTCTGTCGAACCCGGGAGAAGAAATCCGCATCCGCAAGAGAGGAACGGGCAACTATTTCACATACTTCCTCAACACAAGAATCACGGCTTCGACCGGAGAAATAATCGAGACAGAGAAGCAGCTAACTTCGGATGAATATCAGGTGCTTGAGCTGCAGGCGGATCCGGAGATGAGAAAGATCAGTAAGAAGCGATACTGCTTCACGTTTGAGAAGCAGTATTTCGAGCTTGACTTATACTCTCTGTGGAACGATCAGGCTATCGTAGAGGTGGAGACCAGCGAAATTGAAAAGCCGATACACTTCCCGGAATTTGTGAAAGTCATAAGGGAACTCACAGGAGTCGAGAGTTACAGAAATGCAGTTCTCGCAAGAAAATAAAAAAGCTGCCTTCCCGCATACGGGTAAAAGAACAGCAGCAAATGTTGAAAAGCAGTCGCATCAGCGCAGTACAACCGCCTGATGCGGCTTTTTTTTGTTGCCTCTAATTAGCACTTCCATAATAGCATTGGATAGAATAGGCAAATCATATTACCAAATAATAGTTGAAAAGAGTTAAAAATATGAAGAAATTACGAAGAATTAATTTTGATTTAAGAGTTAGAAATAACTATTGAAAAAGGAAATAAGTTAGAGTATACTACCTTAAAGGAATCAGACGAAGTCTGTGATCAGTGAACCATGTTCGTCCGCCGGTATTATGTTAATGGCTTAAATATTGACAGGCTGCATGTGAAAGACATAAGAGGAGGTGTATCTATATGCCACTTCAGTT
>JAZASR010000207.1:0-1377 GCA_036343175.1 Lachnospiraceae bacterium | reverse complement strand
CATCTATGGTCTTGATGATGCATAGAGTCTGTGAAAAAAGTCTGTAAAAATATAATAGTTATGTATTATTAAGGTCTCCTAAGGTAAAATATTAATACTTTAAGGAGGCCTTTATTATGGCAAGAGAAAAGAAAACCGTACACAAAGTTCAGATGACAGACGGAAAACGTCAGATTATTCAACAGCTCCTGCAGGAGTATGACATCGAAACTGCTGAGGATATCCAAGATGCACTCAAGGATCTTCTCGGTGGCACCATCAAGGAAATGATGGAAGCTGAGATGGATGACCATCTTGGTTATCATAAATCAGAGAGAAGCGAAAATGATGATTACAGAAATGGATATAAGACTAAGCGTGTTAATTCCAGCTTTGGAAGTCTTGATATCCAGATTCCACAGGATAGAAATTCTACATTTGAACCGCAGGTAGTAAAGAAAAGGCAGAAGGATATCTCAGAAATTGATCAGAAGATTATCTCCATGTATGCCAAAGGAATGACCACAAGACAGATATCCGATACACTTTATGATATTTATGGATTTGAGGCCTCAGAAGGCTTTATTTCTGATGTTACTGATAAGGTGCTACCTCAGATTGAAGAATGGCAGCATAGACCTTTAGAAGAAGTCTATCCGGTTATCTTCATAGATGCGATTCATTATTCTGTTCGCGATAATGGAGTAATCCGAAAACTGGCTGCTTATGTTATTCTTGGCATCAATTGTACGGGACATAAGGAAGTTCTTACTATTCAGGTTGGCGAAAATGAAAGTGCTAAATACTGGCTCTCTGTACTGAATGAGTTAAAAAATCGAGGAGTTAAAGACATCATGATTGTCTGTGCTGATGGGCTTTCAGGAATCAAAGAGGCTATAGCTACCGCCTTTCCTAATACTGAATATCAGAGATGCCTGGTTCATCAAGTTCGTAACACTCTCAAATATGTTCCTGACAAGGATAGAAAAACCTTCGCTAAAGATCTTAAGACTATCTATAATGCTTCGACCGAAGAAGAAGGACGGAAGGCTCTAGATAAAGTAACAGAAAAATGGGAAGAAAAATATCCTCGCGCGATGAAACGCTGGTACGATAACTGGGATGCAATCTGTCCGATTTTCAAGTTCTCATCAGAGGTAAGAACTGTCATCTATACTACCAACGCCATCGAAAGTCTCAATGCCATTTATCGCAAGCTGAACCGTCAAAGAAGCGTTTTTCCGAGTGATCAGGCTCTTCTAAAAGCATTATACCTATCCACTTTTGAAGCGACCAAGAAATGGACCATGCCACTCCGAAACTGGGGAAGAGTCTATGGCGAGCTTCAGATTATGTATGAAGGAAGACTTCCAGAATAAAAATATGAGCTTCAGTCCT
>JAZASR010000206.1:0-1383 GCA_036343175.1 Lachnospiraceae bacterium | reverse complement strand
TAAAGTCCAGGTATTCTTTTGTTGATGCCATGTGAGTCTCCTATGCATTCACAAGTTTCAGGAACTTTTTTTCGTTCATCTGCTCATTCGTAATATATTGCCCGTCATGGAACAGCGCATAATTTGTGATCGGCGTCGGAGCATTCTGCGCTTCTTCTCTGCTTTTGATATGAATCGCATGGAATGGTATGGCATTCTCTTTGGCGGTCTGCTCCAAAACCGGAACATATTTCGCATTGAACGGACACTGGCTGGTGTAATACAGCACATATCCTTTTTCTTCTATGTGAGGATGCTTTGCACATTCCCGGAAATGGGGCTTGTCTGCATCCGTCACAAAAGGCAGGTACCACAACTGGATGCCATTATCCGCCTCATCACACACAGTAAACCCTTTATATTTCAGGAATTTGGGATCAGCAAGGAAAGGCTTCTTCTTAGACGCCGCCAGAATACACAGTCCCTTCCTTCCTTTTTCTTTACTGTCATCAATACAGGCATTCAGCAAGTCAGTAGAATAGCCATGACCTTTGAAGGACCCGGACACCCACAGGCAATCGATATACATATAACCGTCAGCCTTGATCGGAACCCACGCGTTCTCAGCCGGAATATATTCTATAAAGCACTTTCCGCGCTCCACGCTTTTCAGAAAGACAAGTCCCTCATCAAACCTATCGGACAGCCACACCTTCTTCGATGACACCTGAACATCCTTATTGTTGGAAATAGCGCAGCAGATATGCTCCTTTTCCAGATTTTCCTTTGTAACTCTGATGTACTCCATATGATCATCTCCCCTTCACTTTTATCGGATGACGGATCACCGTCCTCAGCTTCTCCGGCGCTGTTTTTCTGGCATCGCTCAGATAAATCTCATGATGCAGGCGTTTATCGGTAATATCTAATTCATACCCTTTCTGTTCCATGAAATCATGCATCAGTTGTACCGTGGCAGGCTCATCATCATAGGATCCGATATGCATACACTGTACACACAACCCTTCATCATAGGTAAAAAATTCAACCTTTGAAAAGTCCTGCTTCTTCTTTGCTGCAGCTTCTTTGACAGCCCAGTCGAATTCTTCTTTCGTCACAAAATCCGGCAGACGGATAACGGAGATCCATTGGAAAGAATCCTTATTGGTATAATCGACACCGATTACTCCATTCTGCCACCAGAATCCCTCCAAAGGCGGCACTACATAATCAAAATATCCATCAATCTGATGATCACCCTTCTTACTCATCTTGATCGTGAAAGCAATACCATATAGCAGACCGATAGACTTCTTGTACTCTCCTTCCTCCGCGTTCGGATCACCATGCCCACGAACCGCAATGAAGTTCATGCGCGGAACCGTCACGATCGACGGCTGATTC
>JAZASR010000205.1:0-1391 GCA_036343175.1 Lachnospiraceae bacterium | reverse complement strand
TTAGGTCAAATGCAAAAGTAAATGCTTAATTGCACTACTTAATGCATAAATGAGCTTTTACCTTTGCAAATAATGGGTAAAGTAAAGGATGCGGTACATAAAACCGCATCCTTTTGTGAAGAATAATTTATTCACTTTTCACGTTTCAGTCCTCTGCCTTGTGAAGTTCATATTCGTTTTCAAAATACTCATCCAGACACTGGAGGTTCATTACTCCGTCCACGATGGATACCTTGAAGGTTGAATCCCGGAGGTTACTCTTCTCAAAATCTACCTTGAGAGTATCTTCTTCTAGCTCATAGTCGAAGCTGTAGCTGTGCTCCGGAAGTACCAGAGCCCCTGATCCGCTCTTTGTGAAGCGGTAGGAAGTGATGTCATCGATGCTCCAGAGCCCTTCCATGTCCTCCATGGTAAGGTACTCCTTTTTCGTCTCTGCAGGAACAGTTTCCTCTATCAGGGCTTCAGTTTCAGCTAATGTTTCCTCTGCCGTTGTCTCTTCAAGATCCTCTGTTGATGCTACAGTTTCTTCGGATTCAGGAACTTTGCCGGATTCATCTGTTTCACCATCGGCATCTTTATCTGAATCATCCTTGTCTTTATTTTCTGAATCTGATCCATCTTCCGAAGCAGCTGCTTTACCTTCTTCAATCTGTTCCGTATCATCAGTTGAGTCTTTATCCGCATCTTTTGACTTATCTGAGCCTTTATTTGAATTATCAGTATCCGTACCGGACTTGTCTGCGTCTTTGTTTACAGATTCTGAGTTGTCTGTATCAGAGCCCTTTTTATCAGTATCATCATTCACGGTATCAGTATTCTTCTCTTCCGACTTATTCTCATTCTGCTGAGAACTGTTTTCTGTATTTTCATTGACCTGATTCTCGGTGGCCTGGGCATTACTTCCTACAGCTGTAACCAGAAAGCCGGCCATCACGAGCATTTCAAGACCTTTTATTAATTTTCTTTTCATTCTAAACTCCTTACTCCTGTCCTACAGGTGTCGCACCAACGCCGTTCCAGGCACCGTCTGCACCGACTGTATGTCCGTCAGGTGTTATGGCTGCCGTGTACATGCTTCCCTGTGTTTCGCCGGGTGTGATATCGAAATAGTACCACTTGTTGTCGATTTTCTTCCATCCTGTAGCCATCCTGCCGCGCCATCCGTCCTTATCAGGCATTAAATAGAATTTCTTTCCGTTATAGTCGAACCAGTTCGTCTGCATGTTTCCGGAGGCATCAAAGTAGTACCAGTATCTCAATCCATTGTAATCAAGGCTCATCCACTCTGACTTTGCAAGTGTTCCGTCTGACTTTGTATAGGTCCATGTATCAGCATCGGCACTGTTTGCCCATCTTCCGCCTACATCACTCGCAGGTACTCCTGACTCAAC
>JAZASR010000204.1:0-1397 GCA_036343175.1 Lachnospiraceae bacterium | reverse complement strand
TCACAACATCCCAGATAGAAAAAGCAGGTATCAGCCGTGTACTGATACCCACCTTTATTGATGAAGGCATTCTTGTAAAAGAAGCTCGTGGAATATATTATTATGCAGATGAGTTCCCGGATGATCTCCAGATCATACAGGCGAACAACCCAAGAGTAGTTTATTCCTATGGCACTGCCCTTTACCTTTGGGATATGTCCGACCGTACTCCCCACGTATGGGATGTCTCCGTGCCACAGGGATTTAATGCAACCCGGTTAAAAAAGGACAATAAGAATATCAGATTACATTATATAAATGCCGATAAATGGAGTGTTGGCATTACAGAGACCTTGACACCGGACGGAAACAAAGTCCGTCTATATGATAAGGAAAGATGTATAATTGACCTGATCAAGAAAAAAGACAAGATTGATAAACAGCTATATCTGCAGGCTCTGCGCGAATACTTTAATGACCGAACTAACGACCATGCGCAGCTTATCAGATATGCTAAGATCTTCCATATAGAAAGACCTGTCCGAGATTACATGGATATACTGACAGGCTGAAAGGAGCACACCACAGATGAAAACACCGGAGCAGCTTAAAGGCGCAATCCGCAATATAGCCAAAGAGAAAGATCTTCACGCTCAGGAAGTATTACAGATTTTTATGTTCGAGCGTATTCTGGAGAGATTATCCCTCTCTCCATATAAAAAGAACTTTGTCCTTAAGGGCGGTCTGTTGATTTCTTCCATGATTGGCATTTCTGAAAGAACCACCATGGACATGGATACAACTGTTCGTGGAATAGATATGGACGAAGAAAACATTGAAAAAATCGTAAAAGAGATCTTCGACATTGATACCGGAGACGGAATCATCTTCCGGTTTGAGAAGATCGAGCCTATCCGTGAAGATGATGATTATAACAATTTCCGAGTTCACTTTGTTGCAGAGTACGGCAAGATAAAGAACAAAATGAAGATTGACATCACCACCGGGGATGAGATCACACCTGCAGCTATCGAATATTCTTTTCATACCATGTTCGATGAAAAGGACATTGATGTATATGCCTATACTTTGGAAACGATCCTTGCAGAAAAATATGAAACAGTTATCCGCAGAGGCATCGGGAATACCAGATCAAGGGACTTCTATGATTTATATGTCCTCTTCCACCTTTACAGGGACTCCATCAATCCGGCACATTTTAAATTGGCTGTAGAGCATACTGCCAAGAAGAGAGGATCCTTTGATCTTTTGAAAAAATATGAGTCCATCTGCGCTGATGTAAAAGCAGAAGAATCTCTTGCAAATGACTGGAGCAATTATATTGCCGACGAGACATATGCAGCCAGGCTCTCATTTGATGAAGTGGTCGATAATGCGGTTGTAGTCGGAAAATATCT
>JAZASR010000203.1:0-1401 GCA_036343175.1 Lachnospiraceae bacterium | reverse complement strand
CGTTCCTTTTTGTTCAGGCTTTACACTCTTGGCCATTTCTGTAAACTCCGTTGATTGATGTATAGAAGAATAAACGTCATGGTGCTACACTTGTAACGTCAAAACAATTGTAACATCGCTATGTATCATATTCAAGGAGCTTCTTAAGGTGAGAAAGCGGATTCATTCAGAATATTCAGTTTACGACTATATGGCTTTGGTAATAGTCGTTTCCTTTCTCGGATTTTGTCTTGAGAATATCTGGATGCTCTTCAGATTCGGCGTGATAGACAACCGGAACATGAACTTTCCGTTCCTTATAGGATACGGCTTTGCGGTCTTGTTCATCTACATGGTCTTGGGTGTTCCGCAAAAAAACAACCTGGGCCCGTTCTTTATCGCATGCTTTTTCATCGTATCCGTAGGAGAGATCTTACTCGGTTACGCTGTTGAAAAGTTCTGCGGTATCTATTACTGGGACTATACTGATCTTCCGATGCATCTTACGAGATATACGAGCTTTTTCACGAGCATAGGATTCTCGGCAGTGATCACGGTCTTTTTCTACCGCTTTTTCACGCCGCTTATGAACTACTTCAAGCATCATGAAAATAATAAAGTCCATGTGGTCTGCGTAGCGCTTTTTGCGGTCCTTGTGATGGATCTCTTCTTCTCTTTCGGATATATGCATTCAAACCGGGCAATGAACTTAAGCTGGGTCTTACATTTTCCGGCAAAAGGTTCCGGTCTGGATCTTGAGATAATACCGAAGGTATAGCAGCGGGGCCGTATGATAGTTTCTTTTCTTTGGTATTTCATGATCTATTCTTTTCTCGGCTGGGTTACTGAAGTCGTATTTCACGCCGTAGTAAAAGGCAGGATAATCAACCGTGGATTTCTTAACGGTCCTTTATGCCCGGTCTACGGAGCGGGAATGTGTGCCGTGCTTTGGATAAGCAGTGTGCTAAAGGCAGAGGATCCCTTGATCCTTTTCCTTGTCGGGATGGTCTTTGCAACCCTGATAGAACTGACCGCAGGCTTCATATTGGACAGGTTGTTTCATGCAAGATGGTGGGATTACAGCTCCATGCCATTGAACCTGCACGGCTATATCTGCGCTGCCTTTTCGATCCTGTGGGGACTTGCTGTGGTCGCAGCTGTCAAAGGCATACACCCGTGGATCAGGACAATTGTCGGACTTATACCCGATACTTTATCGTTGATCCTTCTCGGTCTTCTTTGTATCTGTATCATAGCCGACACGACCGTCACGGCGTTAACGATCATAGGCCTGAATAAGAAGCTCAAGGAACTCGACAGCATCAGCAGGGCCATGAGAACGATAAGCGACCGTATGACTGATATAATCGGGAATAACGCGATGAAGAACGCTCAAGACATTGGTGAGGCCAGGGTTCAGGT
>JAZASR010000202.1:0-1407 GCA_036343175.1 Lachnospiraceae bacterium | reverse complement strand
TAGCATATACGCTTTCCGGAAGATCCCGAAAAAGCCGGGTATTCTTTCAAGCCTTGCATATTTTTCATGCATGGCAGGACCGGAAATTTCTTCAATATACTTCTTCATGATCTGATCTGCCGGATACCCGTTTTCCTTTAATGCGGCATACAAGGCAACTCTGGGTAAAATTGAGTTAACAGCCAGTTTTTTTCTGCTCTCGGACTCGCCATCCATTTTTGCAGATATATCCCTCCATCTCAAAACGGCTTTATCATATATGGCATCTGCATCCTCTTTGGGTAATACACTGATTAACAAAGCCATACAATCGTCCCACGTCTTCTTCTGCTGTTTATTCATAGACCGCCTCCAAGAATTCTGATTGAACGTCCAGACTTGAATTGCGTTCAATCCTTTAAATAATGAGTTAGGTCTAACTAACTATAGCATGATGTTTTTATAAAGGAAAATTGATATCACAAAAGGAGCAATTACAGAAAGGCGATGAGGTATGTGATTACTGGATTGTTGCAGATGAAAGCGAAGAAGTCAGGGATCATCCGCTTTTGACACTCCCGCCAATTATTCAGATTTTTCAAACTTTCGAGTGCCTGACCCCCAATGTCCTGGCCATCCAGATCCACTGTAATGACACGATATTTCCTGCATAAAATGGCAGATGGTATGGCAAAGGATTTCTCAGCGTTACAGCCGAAGCCATGAATCAGCAGCACTGCCTCTTCCCCTTCTTTTCCGAATTCATGGAAAACCATGTTATTTCAGTTCCCCTGGGTTCTTCCTTATCAGTTCTCCTACAGGTATTCTGCCCGGGTATTTCCCGGAAACAAGGATGTCACTCAGATATCTGTTATCAAGGATCATGTCATCCCGGATCAGGCTCCAGTCTGCTTTCTTCCTGAAAAAGACTTTGAAGATCAGAAAGTTCATGATTGGTCCGAGCACCGGTGTCGTCATGCCGAATTCCTCTGTATGAGAGAAATGAATTCCACCATCCGTTCTATTCGCCTCAAACGTGATGAACGCTGTTTTTGCATCACTCTGAAATACGATCCGGAAATGATCGCTGTCCTTCTCACTCTCCGTGATCCTTCCGGTCACATCGTAGTCCAGCCCCATAACAATTTCATGGAAACGAATCCGGTCTTCTGCCTCGTATCCCCCATCATATAGATTGCATTCCAGATGATAAGGACTCCACTTCACAAATTCCCGCTCAAAGTTGTCTAGCTATGCCTGGATCTTCTCAAACGGTGCAGGAATATCGATTGTAAAACCGCAAGTTGAGCGCGGCACGAACCGCACATTCTTATAACCGGCAATTTTGCTCGCACTGCAGATTGCGGGAAGCGGACGCAGACTTCCAGCAGTGCTGCGGCAGATAATTGAAGGCATAATTTCTGATAC
>JAZASR010000201.1:0-1408 GCA_036343175.1 Lachnospiraceae bacterium | reverse complement strand
ATCAAAGAACAGCAGATACGATATCAAAACTGAAATCTAGAGATATTTCAGTTTATAGATTTGTTCGGTATAACGAATTTTATCATAATTAATTCGGCTTTACCATTGACATTCATAGCAACGTCTCCAGGCACGTCGAGACTATCTGTTCACTACATCAGACGCATGATGCTCACATGGCGATCATATCGACGGAAAAATTTGCAGCAGTGCAGAAACAGATCGATAAAAGAGCAAAGCATGGATCCTGTTTATATCTTGCATCATACGCTATGACCTTAATTTATATGTCTCCTCATATCACTCCCTGACCATCATCAAAGCCACCACAAGAAGGATTGCCGGTGAGATCCATATTGTTCCGATTCCAAGCCTTATGGAAAGAACACCACCAATTCCGGCTCCTATGGCAAATATAAAAATAATACCAAAGAAATGCAACGCTTTGTACAGGGATCCCTTCTCTTTTGTTCTGAAATACTGTGACAGACTTTCCGTACCACTCCTCAGATTGCCGATACACATCGTACTGGCATATCCATATCCATGAACCTTTCTGAAAGTTTGCACCTGCATGGCACATGAAAATGATACCATGATATTTGCGATCATATTTAATCCTGACGGCATAAACCCGACAGCCAAAAGCATTGCGATCTCGATGAAAAGTATGATCTGTCTCCAGTGGATCTTGCTGCCTGTCTTAAACCTGCTCTCGATCCTTTCAGCCAGAAAAATACCAGCAGCAAAAGATACGAGCGGAAGCATATATCGTAACCCCTTATTCCACTCTCCCTGCATAAAATTCTGACTCATCAGTACCACATTGCCGGTCTGGGCATTTGCGAATACGCCATCCCTCACATTATAAGTATATGCATCCTGTAGTCCTCCCGAAAATGAAAGCAACGCACTTAATCGAAAGCTCTCAGAGGTCTGCGTTTTTGCTATCGACATCTCTTTCCTCCAAATATGCCCATTAAAATTATATCGACATATTTACCTTTGGCTTCATTCTGCTGGCACTTATGACGCTGATACATTAAAGTGCTTTGCAATCTTGATGATATACCCGTCACCGAGCATCTCGGTCTGGCCTTTCAGGTAGCGGCTGAGCGCACTTTCAGAAAGACCGATGATGCCTGCCAGCTCGGCCTGGGTGATGCTGCTGTCTTTGATTAAGTCCTGGATGCGCTGCCGCGTATCACCGGGAAGATATGCTCCTGACATAGTGTCTCCTTATAGTTCATTCATGAAAACAAAATCTTTAAATTGAATATGCCTGACGGTGCTCGTACTGTAGTCGATATCGTCGTTGGTAATTACAATCTTCTGGCACGAATTATCAAGTTTGGCAAAGGCCCCAAACTCGCGCTCATAAGCCTTTTCTTCGGTTACAGAATAGGCT
>JAZASR010000200.1:0-1442 GCA_036343175.1 Lachnospiraceae bacterium | reverse complement strand
ATCAACCAATAAAAAAAAATAGTGGCTGAAAGCCACAAAATTATTTGCCCGCAGTATTTGCTTCGTTTTCCTTCTTCTTTTTGCCTATTTCATTAAGCTCGTCAAGAGAACAGGTGAAACGGCATCTAGGGAAGTTGGAACAACCTATAAAGTCACCATAACGTCCGGAACGTTTCAATAAGTCACGGCCGCATTCAGGGCATTTGCCTACAACTTCAGGAGCTTGTCTGCGACTAACTTCCTTTCCACAATTAGGATCCATGCAAACATGCTTTCTCGGCTTTCCATAGGAAATCATCGGAAGTCCGCATACAGGACATTTTTTCTTCAGAATATTTGCTCCTTTAGGAAGGGAATATGTGACTCTGCATTTAGGGAAATTAGAACAGCCTATAAAGCTGGTCTTGTAACGTGGAGAATGTCTTTTGATTAATTTTCCACCGCAAGCGCATTCCCCTACCACATTGGTTTCCTGATAAGCGCCATAAAGCATTGAACCAATTTTCTCTTCATTGTTATGGATATCCTTTAGAATGGACCTTACCTCTTTCTCACCATCCTCAAGAATCTTCTCTTTGGTAAGCTCATTTGAGGAAATGCCTTCCAATTCACGTTCAAATGTGCGTGTCAGCTCTTCACTGGTTAAATCCTTACAATATTCCTTCAAAGTCTCAACCATGTTCATTCCCAGGGGCTTGACTTCGATTTGACGGCCCTCGATATACTTCCTGTCATATAATTTGGAGATTATATCAGCACGGGTTGCTTTGGTTCCAAGTTCCTTCTTTTCAAGCTCTTTAATGAGAGAAGCCTCATTATATCTTGCAGGAGGCTTAGTTTCCTTCTCATCCATTAAAATTTCATGAATCTTAAGCAAATCACCTTCCTTTATAGGAGGGAACTTATCGTCTTCCTGTTTTTTAAATGGATAGTGCTTCAGCCATCCCTCATATGAAACTCTTTTTCTTGAGAATGCAAACTCCTCGCCAGCTACATTCAAAGTGGACTTCATGGTTTCAAGCTTGGAATTCTCTGCAAAAACGCTTATGAATCTGTATACGATTAATCTGTAGATCTTATCCTCATCAGGAGACAATTTACCAGGCAATACTCCTGTAGGGTGAATAGCAGGGTGCGCCGCATCTTCCTTCTTTCCTTCATGAGGCTTCAGATTCTTAGGCAGGTCCTTGATGTGCTCCTTGTATTCAGGATTCTTGGACAATGCCAGCAGTATGTTTTTAAGTCCTAAAGATTCAGGAAGCTTTTGGGATGAAGTACGTGGATATGATGTGTATCCTCCTACATACAGGTTCTGAGCAGCTGTCTGAGTTCTCTTAGGTGAAAATCCGAACAAGGTGTGGGCTTCAGCCTGGAGACCTCCTAAATTAAATGGAACCGGAGGTTTCCTGATGGTTTCACTGACCTTGACCTCGGTTACAGTT
>JAZASR010000199.1:0-1453 GCA_036343175.1 Lachnospiraceae bacterium | reverse complement strand
ATTTTATAGTATTTTTTTGTTCACAATCTGCGGCCAGCAATTGCAAGCAGCGCTCACGCAATTAATTATTGCATATCATTGCATCTTTGTCAATATATTGGCTTAGTATGCGCTTTATACGAAATGTTTAATTTAATATTATCAATATTATCTAAGCCATTCTAATATGATTTCAGCCTTTTAAAAGTAAACCTTAACTTCCTATGTTTTTTAACCCTCTTTAAAACAATCATCATCCAAGATCGTTATCATCATCGATATCTTCGGGAGATGTGGTTAGCTCGAATAATGCATCTGACAAGTCAGATAAAGCATGCCTGATTTCCAAAGCAGCCTCTCGAAGATATCGATTAGCTTTTTCATTTTTTCCATTCAGTATCATTGTTTCAAGCAGGGATTCTCCGAATTCCAGGTCTCCCATCAGTTGCCCAAGGTCTTCATAAATATCTGGCATGGTTTTAATCCTCGTTTTTGTGATCAGACCGGATAAACGCGACGATCTCATCTGCAGTTTTATCTCCGGCATGATAGGCTTCCAGAACCTTCTTATCATCCAGTTGTTTCTTCTTCGTGACAAGCTTTTCCAATTCGTCAAGGGCAGCATCGTACTTTGCTTTTGCCGCCGCTACTGCGGTTTCCGCTGCCTTAATCTTTTCGTCCAGAGTGATCACTCTTCTTGCCATTTCTATTATACGCTCCCTTCTTCTCTTTCAGCTGCCTGCTTTTCAAATGCTTCCGTCTCGATCCGCGCCAGATCTGCACTGATGCCTCTTGCCTGCCGGTGAATGTTATCCGCAGTCATCCCGAACGCGTTCAGGATTGTCTTCTGCGTTGCTGTAACAGCATAATCGAGATTATACTCATTGTCCGCGCCTTTCAGCATCTCTATCTTTTCCAACTCCCTGATCGCTGCCGGCACTGTCATGTAATTCGGTTTTTTATCCAACTTAGCCAATTCATCCTTCAGAAGAGTATATATTCTGCTCCGGATGATCGTTGCTACGAATCCAATAAAGATCTTTGTATCAACAGATTCGTTCGAATATACCCGCTCGCAATGGGCTCCGAGATAAGATTTGTCTGCGCGGAATGTCTTTTCGGAAGCATCCCGGCTCTTATACAGTACAAGGGCCTCTTCTGCAGTCATCTTGGCCGATGTGACGATCACGAAATAACCACACAGCTGGATTTCTCTGTTGATCACATCAGCCCGCTCGATCCCTGACATAAACTTTTCATCTTCCAGGCCCTCGTGCCAGAACACAAGGTCGAAATATTTCTTATAGTCACCACCCGGATGAACTGGTTCACCCATCAGTTCCCTGAGCTTTTTCCCCATCCGATCTATCTTATCTTCAAGTTTCTCTCTGTCAGATGCCTTCCTTCCGTCATCATAGTAGATATGGAAATATCTATCCTTTTTATCTGTCGCGTACAACTTCCTTCTTATTGT
>JAZASR010000198.1:0-1473 GCA_036343175.1 Lachnospiraceae bacterium | reverse complement strand
TTATATAACTGAAGATGACGAAGGCCTTTTGATCACGTCCTTCTGCATCATTATCAGAGTGAAGGGCAAAGAAATGGATCCCCAATACCTTACAGCATTCTTTAACTCAAATGTTTATAAGAATCAGGTAATGAATATGGTGAGCGGCGCCAGAGTCCCGATGCTTACTATGGGAAAGATCAAGGACGTCAAGATAAAGACCTTCTCGTCAGAGGAGCAGCAGGAAATTGCAGAGTTCTATAAGAATATGACAGAAAAAGAAGCAACGATGGCACGGATCATAGAACTCGAAAAAGAAAAACTGGATTCAGTCCTTGGAAGGTAAATGATATGAAAAATAGAGAAGCAGCAGAAAGCTTTATCCTTGAAGTTGGTAAAAAAATGGGATCAGCAGAGCCGGATGTGGCAAGTGCATTCTATATCCTGGCTTTGAAAAAGATGATAGATGAGAATGCCTGCACGGACCCTGAAGATATGGCAAAGATTGTGGATATTACTAAGATCTTGTTCCGGCCATCCACGATTCAGGATATAGACTTACTTAATGCGTATAGCGATGTGGTAGAGAAAACATATGGATTACAGAGAGGCATTCTGGACGAAGTTCTTCATCCGGCAGGATATCAGGCAAAAAGCTGGGAGAGATACCTTATCAATCTGATCAATACGGCTATGGCCATGGAGCTTGATGCTGAAGACTATTACCCTTTGGCAGCTGCCATATTGAGAAATGTATCTGAAAAGACAGGCCGTCTCACTTCTATGAATGTTTCCAGTGAAGCTATATCCAGACTTTTATCTATCGGTGCAGATATTCATGATGGAGATGTCGTTCTTGATGGCACTGTAGGCTATGGATATTCAGCAATGAAAGCCATTAACGGCAAGAAGGTTTCATTCTATGGAATGGATATTTCTGCCAGGGCAGCGCAGGTCGCAGCCCTCTACGGGATCCTATGCGGACAAAACGATTGTCATATAGCAATCGGTGATTTCACTACCAATGATATGAAGGTAGAGGCAGATAAGGTCGTGATGGATATCCCGCTAGGAATCAGAGCCGGGGAACAATTCGGAAGCCAGCTTGAAAAAGTAAAGCGTTGGATGGATACGGATTCCTGCAGAGAAGGAGATGCTATACTAATTGCATCCGCGATCGATTCCCTGAAAAAGGGTGGCCGATTGGTGGCAATTGTATCTTCAGGGTTCTTGTTCAAGCAGACGAAGGCACTTGTAAACTTCAGAAAAAATCTTATCAAAGAAGGGCTGCTAAAGGCTGTGATTTCTTTGCCGCCGGTACATGACAATGCTAACGTTGCTTCTTATATGCTTATCTTTGAGCAGGGCTGCAAAGATGTATTGTTTGTAGAGGCTGAAGGGTTTATTCAGAGGGAAAGACGGGGAAGCGCGATAGTCACAGAAGAAGGCGCGAAAGAGTTAAAAGAGATTCTCGCAAATAGGGAATGTGTTGAG
>JAZASR010000197.1:0-1479 GCA_036343175.1 Lachnospiraceae bacterium | reverse complement strand
CATGATATGTCTGGCGGTATAATTGCTGAGCAGTATGACAATGCTGTGGGACGCGCACATCAGGCGATTAAAGAGATATTTGGATTATCCGTAGATGAATTAAGGCCGCTTGTACCTGAAATAGACCAGTGGATAAAAGATGATATTGCGCTCAGCACTAAATTATCTTTAGGCAAAGATGCTAATATGGCGGCATTGGTTGGCGAGTCTCCTATGTCCACATTCAGGTCGCTTATCGATCAGACTCAGGTAGCTCTCCTATCTGACTCCAGCGCGGACACCGGAGCAGAAGCGCAGAGCGAGACACCGGAGCTCCAGCAGGACAACGCTGCCAACGGGCAGACCCGCAAGCAGACTCCGGCACAGGAGGCGAACGCCGCTGTTGAGGAGACCAAGACCAAGGGCGAGCAGGAGAAGCTGAAGGAGACCGCAAACACCCTTGCCAACGTCAACAGCAAGCTTGAGGACAAGACTCCTGAGCAGCAGGCCGCCGAGAAGCGTGCCAGCGACCTGACGACTCAGGCTGTCAGCGAGATAAATAAAGGACAGCAGCAGACTGAGGATAAGCAGAAGATCCAGCTTCCTGTGTTTACTTCCGGCAAACAGCTGGCAGAGTGGAAGAAAACTGCTTCCAAGGAAGAACTTGCCGCATGGAATGCGAAAGTCGAAGAAGCTCGTAAACATCGTGAACTCGAAAAGCTGATGAAGTCACAGGCATTGAACGCGATAGCGCATTTTGCAGATAAAGAGGCTGATGCTAAAGAAGCAGAAAAAGCAGCTTTCTTCAAGCAGTACGCGGATAAATATCGTAATTCTAACCGTGTAAACTTTGACCCGGCTGATCCGGAGTCTGAACTGTCTATTCTCCTGTCTCTGCTGCATGGGGAAATGGACTTGTCTGTAAATGATTTTCTTGAAATATTTGCAGACAAGACTACTCCGGCTATACTTCATGAAATAACCGGTAAATGGCAGGATAGCGGTGCTGAAGATCTTGATTTCCTCTTTAACAGGTCTAAGGCCGCGGATACTATTGCGGAAAAAATGATCCGCGGATTTTTTGCCAAATACGGTGAAAGCATCAGTACTGAAATTCTGAATGCGAAAGACCCTGCCGCGTATACGCAGAATCTCAGTAAAAAGTTTTTCCAATATTGCGACGATAATTTTGAGCTATCACCTGAAACTAAATTGAATCAGGACGCGAAATATTGGGCAGAATACTGCTTACAGCATGTTATTGAGCCAATAGCGTATGCCAAATCCAACACTGTGCCGCACTCAGGTGAAGAACGAGGACACGCATATGATCCATTCAAAGGTAAGGACGCGGAAGCGCTTAAAGTTATAAAAGACGTACTTGGCTCTAAAGCGCTGCGTGCAGTTCCTTTTATGCACTATGCGGAAATATCAAACGCAGAAGCAGAAGCATTGCTTAGTGACGAAACTGATATTGACTCCAATGACACTGACTCCGGT
>JAZASR010000196.1:0-1484 GCA_036343175.1 Lachnospiraceae bacterium | reverse complement strand
TTGGCGGTTTTATGACAATGTCAGGTGCAGGGTGGGGAGCATCACTATTTGGCGGTGGCTGTTTTTCTCTTGTATTTGGCTTGATATGCCATGCAGTTATTACATTGAGAAGAAATGACAAATGATGACATATCCTGCTTTTTTTATAATCATGGAAGTCGTGAAGAAGTTCTTGAGATGGCAGGCCTGTCTCCATCTCACATCAAAAAGGCGGTAAAGGAATGCTGCAATTAAAGCTTGGCTTAAAGCGCGCCGCAACAGAGCGCGATGCTTTTGTAATGGGAATAGTTAATGCTACACCAGATTCTTTCTATGAAGGAAGCCGTGGCGGAGTAGAGCGAGCCCTTCAGTTAATTGACGAAGGGGCAGATATTCTCGACATAGGCGGCGAATCTACCCGACCTGTTGGCTATACACCTGTTGGCTATACACCTGTTGGAGCAGAAGAAGAAATCAGCAGAATTATGCCTGTTATCGAAGCTGTCCGAAAAGTTTCTTCAATCCCGATTTCCATCGATACAAATAAACTCAAAGTTTTTAAGGCAGCCTTTGCAGCAGGTGCCGACATCTGGAATGATATAACTGCCCTTAGCGGAACTGGAAAGCCTGATGGAGATGTGGAAAAATCTGCAGATGGTACAGCCGCCGCCTATGGAGAGCCTCGCTGGGAGGCCGCAGATTTTCTCGCAAAAACTGGGGCTTCCGTAATCTTAATGCACACAGGTTCTGCTTCGGTTCAGGAGGTTTCTGATTTTCTTGGCCAGCGGGCAGTATTCTGTATTTCAAACGGAATTGCCTCCGACAAAATCATTATAGATCCTGGAATCGGCTTTGGAAAAACTACCGAAGAAAGCCTTGCCCTTATAAAAGAACCTCTGGCCCTTTGCGGCGGACGTTATCCGGTTTTAATGGCACTTTCCAGAAAACGCTGTATTGGTGATATGACAGGCCGTCCTGCAGAAGAGCGTCTTGCGGGAACTCTCGCTGCCGACCTCATAAGCGTTCAGAAGGGCGCTTCAATTATCCGCGTTCACGACGTTTCTTCTGCAATTGACACGTTAAATGTAATGAAAAATCTCCGATAATATAGTATAATCTAACTCAGGTGTATTATGCTCGGATTTGACAGAATTCTTTACCTTTATGATTTCATTCGGCCTTTCTTAGACATCGCTGTAATGACCTTCATTCTGTATAAAGCATACGATTTTATCTCAAAAACAAACGGCGTACAGATGCTTAAATCGCTTCTTATCGTCGTAATTGTATATGGTCTCGCAGTTCTGTTAAAGCTCCAGACAATCCTCTGGCTCATGAACATTATCGCACCGGCCCTCGTTATCGGCTTTGCCCTTATCTTCCAGCCGGAAATCCGTAAGCTTTTTATCCGCATCGGTCAGAACGGCTGGTTCGCTTTTGGTACCCGTTCTAAGCATACTTATGTAGATGCGGTTCTTATTGCTGCCGAAATGCTTTCACAACAG
>JAZASR010000195.1:0-1484 GCA_036343175.1 Lachnospiraceae bacterium | reverse complement strand
TTGTTTTTCCAACCATTGTTTTTCTTCTTCATTTTCAGGAATATCAATTCTCTCAATTTTGAAGATAACAGGTCGTGTACCGTCATTGCAACAGGTGATCATCATTCTTTCATCATTTGTCCAGCCATGCATGATTGAACCGCCCTGAAGTGCCGTATACACATATCTGCTAATAGCATCCCATGCTTCTCCGCAAAATCTACCGTTCATCAGATGGTAAAAATCGTCCTGTTGTGGAGTCCTTTTCAGAAGAAATGTATCTCCCGGCTTGAAACAAGGGCATGGACCGGACTTTGGATCAGCAAGATACTTTTCCTGAAGCTCCGGAAATACCTTTGTCTCCAGAACCGTTATTTTACATTCGTGCTGCATATATTATTTCCCTCTTCCAGCAAATTCTGCTTTTATGAACATACTTTCTTTCCAAGCTCACAGGCATTCTGCAGATCTTTCGGGAACTGCTTCGCCCTCACTTCTGCCTTATGCGGTTCACTGAACATTCCGGCGAAATATTTGCTGTAATCAGAAAACTGGTAAGTATCTCCTGCATACAGCAATTCGCAGCTTCCGAAGATCATACCTATCATAGATGCAGTTTCTCCTGTCAGATTTCCATAATAGATCGGAGATCCGATAATCACCGCATTTGCCTCATGAATCTTCTCAAGCACAGGCCGAAGATCATCCCGGATCGCGCAAATCCCGTTTGTTTTATTGCCTCGAAGTTTACAGGCAAAACATGATTTGCAGTCTGTATACTTCAACAACAGGGATTGATTTTTTGGCCGTCTGCACCATATGATCATAAATGGCTTTAGCATGATCCGGATTCCCTGCTCTCGTAAATCCCGGCCTGTTCTGCCCTTTGCAGTCAGCCAACAGAGTGAACTGGGACACAAAAAGAAGTTCCCCATTCACCTGTTTACGTGAAAGATTAGTCTTCCGTATCTTCCCGTTCCACACCGACAAGTTGAAAGCCATCCGTCACAAGTGGCGGATCCCGGTCTTCTGTTCTCAAAGGCTATCAAATCTCATTTTCTTCGGTCATTCCTTTACGACATTGAGATGTTGTCTGCTTCCGAATCCCTTTAAATTTATTCTACGTTTCGGGCATAATGCGTGTTCCGGCCTGCGCCATATCGAACGAGCACGCCCTCCCTGACCAGCTTCTGAAGAGCTGCTTCAACGGAAGAGCTCCCCAGTGATGGGCATTCTGCCAGCACCTCGTGTTTTGTGAACGTGCTTATCTTTTTTGCCGTACAGGCCTTTACGACATCATAGGCCGTGCTCCTGGCACCTGTATTCTCAGCCAGCAGAATCCTGCTTTCAAAATCCTTATAACACGAAAGGACAATCGCCAGCATATAACGGATAAAGGCCTTGGGGTCATTCTGCCCATCCTGCCATCCCTTATCCGCCCGGGCTAATGCATCATAATAATCCATCTTCGTATCGGCGATAGCCTTTTCAATACTGATATACTG
>JAZASR010000194.1:0-1486 GCA_036343175.1 Lachnospiraceae bacterium | reverse complement strand
TTTATAGAAAAAGAATGGCTGGATAATGAAATTCATTCCGCCCATGATCATAATGATCGAGATAAACAGAAGCAAAAAACCTACTGACTGAAATAAATCCATAAAATACCTCTCTCATATCGCGGCATCGCTGCGCGGTAATGTTTCTTCATATATGTTCATTATTATCGCATATGTTTCCGGTCATGCCTACAAAAAAGCATGCAAAAAAAGCAGCCGGATCCGCTTTTTAGAATTTCATCTCAAAATTTTTATTTTTACTTTATAAATTTTATATTTTTTTCAGGTCACGTACAAATTCGTTTCACATTTAGCCTGTATAGTATACATCAGATAGAGAAACAACCACTCACTATCTCCCCCCTCATTAAGAATAAGAGAGAGAGACCTGCAAGGGTCTCTTTTTCTTATGTCTTATATCTCAGTGAGAACCCGCGCAAGTCTCGACGAGCGGGACTTGAACCTCAGATATTCTTAGCGCATATCTCAGAAAGGCAGCACCTGTCACAGTATGGCCTGGTCCTTGCCGTGCACACTTCCCTGCCGTGCAGCACGAACCTGTGACAGAGAGCATTTCCCTCCTCCGGAGGGACAATTTTCCACAGAGCCATCTCTACCTTCTTCGGGTCCTTTATTCCGTCCACAAGACCGATTCTGTTCGAAAGCCTTATACAGTGTGTATCAGTAACAATGGCCGGCTTTCCGAATACATCTCCCATAATGAGGTTCGCGCTTTTTCTGCCCACTCCGGGCAGCTTCAGCAGTTCGTCAAATGAATCCGGCACCTTTCCCTGATACTTGTCACGCAAAATCCGCATGCAGGCGCTTATGTCCCTGGCTTTACTCCTGCCGAGACCGCACGGGCGGACTATCTCCTCGATTTCTTCCGGTGTCGCTTCCGCCAGCGCATTCACATCCGGGTATTTTTTATACAGATCTTCGACGATCACATTGACCCTTGCGTCAGTGCACTGGGCTGCCAGCCGCACGCTGACAAGCAGCTTCCACGCCTCATCATAATCCAGCGTACAGTCGGCATCCGGGTATTCCGCGGCAAGCAGTTTTATGACCTCCAATGTAAGTTTTTTCTTATCCATGCAAATACTCCTTTTCACTCCCGGTATTATACCACAGGATTGCCCCTCTGTCACTTTGCGCGCGTATCTCACGACTGTCTCCGACTGTCTAAAGTCACGGGCATTGCGCGATGAAGATAAAACAGTTAGGCAGACTTATTATGCAGTTCGTTACCGGCAGCAAAGCATCCATCTTCGTGAGAAAAACATTGTCGGTCCGACTGAGAGATCAGCAATGCGTATGCATTGCTAAGCTCGGAGGGCAGGACCGACGTTTTTCGATGAAGATGATGTTTGCGGCCGGTTATGGAACCCCGTCGCAGCCTGTCCGAACGGTTAGCCATTGTATCGAAAAGATGCGAATTTATCATATAAACACCCCTTCATTTGTGAAAAACAGCGGACTTTTT
>JAZASR010000193.1:0-1491 GCA_036343175.1 Lachnospiraceae bacterium | reverse complement strand
CAAATTTTACACTTGACGCTCCTAAAGCCCTCTGCTATCTTTCAAATAAATATTACTTTGCCGCTGTGAAGTTCTACCACGCCGAGAGAAAGGGGCCATTACGATTCCATTACGTTTGTAATGAGGTCAGGAGCATTACGAAAGATGAATATCTTTTTAGGATATATGTAAGGTTTCCTGCCCCTCGGGCGACAGAGTATCAATAAAAGGAGGAGGATGAAATGGCTTATTACGTAAATATCAATAGACAGTTTGGTTCGCTTGGTCGTCCGATTGCAAAGGCTCTCGCCGAGGATCTCGGCATCGAATACTATGATCGTGACATCATCGAGCAGACCGCGAAGAAGATGGGCATTCCTTTAAAGGAAGCAAGTGATGTCGAAGAAACCTGGGCTTCCCCATGGGAGCGGATGGCACACCCGCTTGGCGGTGGTAACGCACAGGTACAGGATAAGCTCTTCGCTGTAGAGCAGGAGGTCATCCTAAAGATGGCTGCCGAAGGCTCCGCGATCTTCGTCGGCCGCTGCGCTGATTTCATTCTCCGCGACCGGAAATGTCTAAATGTCTTTATATACGCTCCAAAGGAAAAGCGTTATCTTAACTGCGTAAATTCACTTGGTATGGATCCTGCAGAGGCGCGTAAGATGATGGAGCAGGTGGATAAAGCCCGTAACTTATATTGGCAGCGCTACGCGCACCATCTTCCCTCCGACACCGAGTCAAACCAGCTCATGATCGACAGCTCCCTCTTCGGTGTCAAGGGCACTGCGAAGCTCCTCGCCGACATCGTTCGGGAATATTTCGTTGATTGATGCTGCAAAGCGACATTGCCGAGATAATTTGTTGATTGATATCACAAAACGACATCGGCCGGAATATTTTATCGACTAATGTTTCAAAAATTGAGATAGAAGCATAGGATTCACTACTTTAGGCTGAATTCTATGCCTCTTTTATTTTGAAAGATTTTTAATGGCATAAAATTTTAGACCTTACCTGAAATACTATGCCCTATATATTTCCATATTTTGCAGTATGGCATAGAATATCAGGAATCTTTCTATTTTCTATGCCACAGTTCAAGACAATATTTAAATTTGAGTACAAAAATGGCATAGAAAAATGACAAGTTATCATTTTTCTATGCCAACTTAAAATTTTCGTCCTTCAAACTGACATATAATTCGAGGTTTCAATCCAAATACTATGCCAATCTTCAATTTATCGAAATATTGTCAGCATAGTTTTCGACACTACATACGAAATACTATGCTTTTTCTTATTGGCCGATTTCATCAGATCTCTAAGTTCATAACATCCGGTCAGGTCATAACATTCAATCAGGTCATAACATCCGATTAGGTCAGCAAAATAAGTGGTTAATTATTTGAACAGTGTCGTCGAAAGGTATCTGTCGCCGGAATCCGGGAGCAGAGCGACGATCGTCTTCCCCTTGTTCTCAGGACGAGCAGCGAGGATGCCGGCTGCCTT
>JAZASR010000192.1:0-1494 GCA_036343175.1 Lachnospiraceae bacterium | reverse complement strand
CTCCTCATAATGTTGCACAAATATCTCGTTGTAAGCCGCGTACAATTCGCGGGTAGGATCATAAGACACGTTCGTCAGTTCGATGGTGCCGTCTGAGGAACTCGAATCGGGTCCTGAGCCGGCACCACAAGCGGTCAACGTACCCAATGCCAACACAGCAGCCAAAACAACAGCGATTTTTTTAATGTTCATATTTAACATAATGTTTCCTTTCTTCCATCCCGGATTCTGCTTTTCTGTCTTCATGCAATGATCCCCTGCTCTTCCAAATAAAAAACGGGGGCCTATAGATAAGCTCCCGAGCATACTGGCATTAACAAATCAATCTTCTAAGATTGTTTCATGTTAAATTGCGCAAGCGGACAACATCCGAATGCACCTGCCATATCATATGCCTGGGAGTACAGCATTCGGCAACACATCATAATATTCACTTTGCGCGTCACGTTATAAAGCATGTCTTTTCCTCCTCAATTTAGTCGTCTTCGACTATAACCTAAGCTTGAAGATTTGTAAATTTGGGCTAATTTATTATCAGTGATAAAGCCTGCTTATCACTGATAAGCAGGCTTTATGTCTTCCTTATTGATCATCTGGTTTTGAAGGTTTCAGAGATCTTTATATTTTAATAGTTCTTCGATATATAAATGACCATAGGTCGATAGATTACTTCCTTTTCTTATAATAAATCCAATTACCAGCGGATCTTCTTCTTTCAGTTTGACTGCCTTCAGCCCTCTGAGTATCGCATTGTCCTGCGATAGCATTCCTGAACCAACAGAATATCCGCCAAGTTCATGAATGAGCTCCATACTTGTTGCCCTATCGTCGGACTTTATCATTTTATCAAACGAATAATCAGCCATCGCTTCTTCTGTCAAATAAAAGGTTCCTTCTTCTTCCTGGTCAAATGAAATGCATGGATATCCCTTCATTTCAGCTATAGATACTTCTTCCCGATCTGCAAGCTTATGATTTTCCCAGACGTAAATATAAGCTTCCTTTCTCATCAAAGGTGTAAATTCCAGTTGATATTCCCGGAACAATTTTATAATCACTGCTTCTGTGGCTCCGGAAAAAGACACGATCCCGACCTCACTCTTCAGGTTACGAACATCCTCAAGCACTTCCCTTGTCTTTGTCTCATGGATCGAAAAGACGTATTTATCCGGATTTAATTGTTTTATCACTTCCGTAAAAGCTTTGATGGCAAAGTTATAATGCTGTGTGGAAACAGAAAAATGTTCTTTATCCATATCCTTCGACAGATACCTGTCCTCAAGAATCTCATACTGACCAACCGCCTTCTTCGCATATACCAGGAATTCCCTGCCTGCCCCTGTCAGAGATACGCCTTTGTTCGTTCTTTCAAATATCAGTATGCCCAGTTCTTCCTCCAGTTCACGAATACTGGCTGACAAAGCCGGCTGAGTTACATAAAGTTTTGAAGCCGCTTCACGCATGGAAGAAGATCCGGCTATTTCAAGTACATAT
>JAZASR010000191.1:0-1547 GCA_036343175.1 Lachnospiraceae bacterium | reverse complement strand
CAGGGACTTCTGGCCGGAATAAATGCCGCGCAATATCTGAGAGACGCTGAGCCCATCGTACTTCTTCGATCTGAGAGCTATATCGGTGTGCTGATCGATGATCTTGTGACCAAGGAGAACTTTGAGCCGTACAGAATGATGACATCCAGAGCGGAATACCGTCTGCTTCTAAGGCAAGACAATGCGGATATACGACTCAGAAAATACGGTCATGACGTCGGGCTCATAACAGATGAGCAGATGCAGGAACTCCGGGATATGGAGAAGGCAATTGAAAATGAAATTGCCCGGGTAAAGAAAACTTCACTGCCTCCGAGTGAGGAAGTAAATTCATTCCTTGCCTCAAAGAACAGCACACAGATTTCTACAGGAATCAACCTCGCTGAACTCGTAAGGCGTCCTGAACTTTCTTACCAGGAACTGGCAGTCCTGGACAAAGAAAGAGAACCTTTGTCTGAACGAATTGCCGAGCAGGTGAATATCGAGATAAAATATGAAGGCTATATATCAAGACAGATGCGTCAGGTAGAGCAGTTCAAGAAGACGGAAGAAAAGAAAATACCGGCAGATATTGATTATGATGATGTGAAGAGCCTAAGACTTGAGGCACGGCAGAAGCTGAAAGAGTTCCGCCCAGAGAGTATCGGGCAGGCTTCAAGAATAGCGGGTGTTACACCGGCGGACGCGAATGTACTTTTGGTATATCTGAAGCAGAATCATATGTAGATTTAACGACTCATGTTTTCTGCGCACGTCTGCGATCCGCCGGAGGCTCAATCTTCAACACAGGCTTTAACCCCATGTTGAAGACAAGTTTGTTTTGCACATTCCTCTCACGACTGAAGTCACGAGAATCCTGTGTTGAAGATTGAATTTGGCAGAAGTAAAACTAAGCAGTCATACATGAGTAAGTGAGGAATAATGTTATGTTAACTGAACAAGCGGTGCATGTAAAAGAAGAAATATTGAAATTAGGTCTTGAAATCACCGATGCGCAGGCTGAACAATTTGTCACATACTATGAGATGCTTGTAGAGACAAATAAAGTGATGAATCTGACCGCAATCACTGAATTCGAGGACGTACTTTGCAAACATTTTGTGGATAGTTTATCTATTGTGAGAAAGATGAACCTCAAAAATATCCACAATATGGTGGATATCGGCACCGGTGCAGGCTTTCCGGGACTTCCAATCAAGATAGTTTATCCACATATTCACCTTGTGCTTGTGGATTCGCTGGGTAAAAGGGTAAAATTCCTGAACAGCGTTGTGGATAATTTAAAGTTGTCTGATGTCGAATGCGTTCATTCAAGAACCGAAGATCTCGCAAGAAATAAGGCCTACAGAGAAAAATTTGACTTATGCACAGCGAGAGCTGTCGCCTCGCTGAATGTGCTGTCAGAGTATTGCCTTCCTTATGTGAGAGTCGGAGGAACATTTGCAGCATTCAAATCGGGAAATGTTGAAGAAGAAATCGCAGGGTCTGAAAATGCGATTAAAATTCTCGGTGGTAAGATAGAGAATACAGACGTGTTCGAACTGTAT
>JAZASR010000190.1:0-1548 GCA_036343175.1 Lachnospiraceae bacterium | reverse complement strand
GCGTTTCCTTCACTGAAACACAGGGATCATCCGGATATCATCCGCCTTCTCAGGGAACGGAAGGAGGGAAAGTGAAAAATGGAAAAAGATTATTTCCCTGTAATAGAGCAGTTTGTAAATACCAGGCTTTCCGGCGTCGATCTGAAGCAGATGCTCCATGTATACGCCGGCCCTTACCGGGAATTAATGGCATATTATCGCTGTGCCATGATGGAAGTAGAGGCAAAATTCAAAGTCCTGAGCGAAGAACTGTCCCTGCAGAGTGACCATAACCCGATCGAAACGATAAAAACCCGGCTCAAAAAGCCCGAGAGCATCCTTGAGAAAGCTTCTGCCAGAAATATAGCCCTGAATCCCGAAGATCTGGAACAGGGCATCAATGACATCGCCGGCGTGAGGGTCATATGCTCCTTTGTCTCCGACATCTATATGCTGGCGGATGCTCTTCTGAAGCAGGATGATATCACACTCATCCGGCGAAAAGATTATATCCAAAACCCCAAACCGAATGGATACCGTTCCCTTCACCTGATTGTGGAAATCCCTATCTTCCTTCATGACAGGAAACGCCTTATGAAGGTTGAGGTTCAGCTTCGGACGATCGCAATGGATTGGTGGGCCAGTTCGGAACATAAAATACGGTATAAAAAGAAACTGTCAGAATCCGTCTTACAGGAGATCGATCAGGACCTTCTGGAATGCGCCGGGATCGGTGCCATGCTTGATGCCAAAATGGAAAAAATACAGGAAAAGACACTGGCAGGTGCTGCCCCAATCCAAACAGGCACGGCACCACCCTCTGTTTCCACTTCAAAATCAGAACAATAAGAGGCGCATCTATGTCAAATATTACAAAACGAGCACTGGAAGACTCCTTAAAACACCTTCTCCTGAAGAAGCCGGTCAATAAAATCACCATCAATGATATTACGGAAGACTGCGGTGTCAACCGTGCCACTTTTTACTATCATTTTCAGGATATTTACGCCCTGATCGAATGGTCCTGTGAAGAAGATTCCAGAAAAGCCTTATCTGATAATACCACATATGATACATGGCAGCAGGGGTTTCTGAACATCCTTCATGCGGTTGAGGATAACAAACCGTTTATTATCAATGTATACCGCCATGTCAGCCAGGAACAGATCCTTCAGTATCTTTACCGGGTGGTCTATGGTCTCCTGATTGCGGTCGTCGAGGAATGTGCCCAGGGAATGACTGTCCGGGATGAAGACAAAAAATTTCGAGCTGAGCGGTGACAAAAGTGATCGATGTTATTGAGAGGAACACGTTAGAATTTTTCTATATCCAAGAGCCTCCCAAATACACTCAAAAGTCATCTCTGTATAACACCGGTGAATTATACTAACATAATTCACATTCATCAAAGGCTTTATAACATCGGTGATTTATTTCACCGCTCAGGTCGAAAAATTTATTGCTGATTTTTACAAGCATGCCTTTGTTGGGCTGACGCTGGAATGGATCAAAAGTGATATGAAACCATCTCCTGAAAGTATTGTATCCCGCCTGAGCGACCTGATCGAT
>JAZASR010000189.1:0-1557 GCA_036343175.1 Lachnospiraceae bacterium | reverse complement strand
GGGAGTGTACAATAGACTGTGTAAAGTTGAATTGTAACTCAAATGAGAAACAGCAGATAGGTCTCTGAATTAACAACATCATCTCTCAGTAAGGCTTTTCGCAAACGGTGATAGGATACCGCTATAAGACAATAAGCGCTTTAGCAAATGCTCTTGTTAATCAGACTTTCCCTCCAGCAGCTTCCTTTTGAGGTCAAGCAAATAATTGAATCTGAAAAGGAAGGAACCTATTATGCCAAAGACTAAGAGAAACTCCGGATGCAATCTTCCCGATGCCGACCGGATCGGACAGGAAGTACTTAAGGAATTTCAGGCAAAGAATGTACATGTTGATGTGCAGAATATTCAGGAATTCCTTAGAGAAGCCATGAAATCTGTCGTAGAAAAGCAGCTGTCTGCCGAACTGGACAACCACCTGGGATACAGTCGTTATGATCAGGAAGCCAAGCATAAGGCAATGACAACGGATTCCCGGAATGGATACAGCAAAAAGATAGTAAAGACCGACTATGGCCCAATGGAATTAAAGACACCGCGTGACCGAGACGGCTCCTTCGAGCCTTACCTGGTAAAGAAGAATCAGGTAGATATCACCAGTCTGGCCCCCTATGTCATTAAGCTGTACGCCAGGGGCATGACCACGAGAGACATATCGGCACAGATTGAGGAAGTTTACGGATTTGGTCTGTCTGCTGCGGAGGTTTCCAGGCTAACCGATGCGGTACTTCCGGAGATTACGGCATGGCGCAGCCGGCCGCTCTGTGAGAAATACATGTATATTTTCCTCGATGCTGTCTATTTTAGAATCAGGAAAGACGGTGTATACCAGAAGGTAGCGACCTATGTCGCAATAGGCGTAAACATGCGTGGAGAACGGGATGTCATCGGAATGTGGATAGGTGCATCTGAAAGCGCGAGCTACTGGGCACGTATGCTTGATGACCTTAAGAGCCGCGGAGTCAAAAAAGTCCTTCTTTTCTGTGTAGATGGCTTAAATGGCATGGTTGAAGCCATCCATGCCATGTTCCCTGAATCAATAGTCCAGCGTTGCATTGTACATCAGATACGGAACTGTCTGAAGCTTGTTCCCTACAAATACCGGAGAGCTGTAGTGGGAGATATGAAGCAGATATATAAAGCTCCTACTATTGAGGCAGCAGAGGCAAAATTGAATGAATTTGATGCAAAATGGGGCACACAATATCCTGGAATAGTTAAGACCTGGCAGGATAACTGGGAAGAGCTAACGTCCTTCTATAAAATGCCCAGCTCATTGAGAAGGCTTATTTATACGACGAATGCGATAGAGAACTTCAACAGGGGACTTAGAAAGTATACTAAAGCGAGAACACAATTCCCTACTGAAGAATCCCTATGGAAATCCATTTATCTGGCAATGCGGCTGGTGACCGATAAATGGAACAAAAACGTATATCAGTGGAACCAGATCATGGCGGAAGTTAATCTCCTTCTCCCTGGCTTTATTGATGAACAGGATATTGAAGAGCTTTCATTAAGCCGATAAAAATAATTTACACAAAATGCTTGACAGTCCCG
>JAZASR010000188.1:0-1572 GCA_036343175.1 Lachnospiraceae bacterium | reverse complement strand
AGGATGGCGCTTAAGTATACCTTGTGAACTTCAATGCCGATGTAATACTTGAACTCTGTTACATCTGTCAGCCACTTCTCGTTCGGAGCATCCGCGTGGAAATCACGGTTCAGGTAGTTTTTGGCGATGTGTGCCGGATCATTACTGTTCCTGGTACAGCTCTTTGGCTTCCATTTGATCGTAGACTGGATTCGCTCTTTTCGGCAGATCCTTAAGACTCGTTTGTCGTTCACAGCAATTCCATGTTTTTTATCCAACTCATCTCTGATCCTTCGATAGCCCATATCCGGATGGGCTTCGTGGATGTCTTTGATCTTTTCTGAGATCTCTTTGTTGTACTTCTCGCTAAAACTGACAGGTTTCTTCAGCCAACGGTAATAAGCTCCGCGTGAGAGATGCAGGTATTCACAAAGCCTTTGCACAGGATAGTTCTTTTCCTCAGACAGCTCCTTGATCGCCTGATATTTATAAAGGTTCCGAGTCAGAGATAGCGATCTTTCATCTCTAACTCTCTGACTTTTTTTAACAAGTCATTCTCCATCTGAAGGTCACGGTTTCTTCGCTCCAGTTCCGCGATCTTATCCCGAAGTTCTTCTTCTGGAGTCCTGGCCGGCTGCGTACCGGCACGCCGACCACGCCGGTCTTCCAGTCCGGCTGAGCCCATCTTCTCATAGCGTAATACCCAGTTGCGGACCTGCTGATACGAACAGTTGTATTTCAGCGCCGTTGCTCCATAATTCTTATCATTTGCAAGGCAATCCCGTACGATCTCAAGACGCTCTTCCGAGGTTGTCTGTCTGGCTTTCCTCATGTAGCTGCCTCCTCCGCTTCCGCGAGATTTGATTTCTCCATGAGTAGTATACACCTTTATCCAATTGTGTAACTGTCTGGAACTACGTAAATGATATTTTTTGACAATATCTGCCTGATTTGACTTCCCATCAAGATATTCATGAACGGCTTGAAGCTTCAGCTCTTGAGAATAAACTTTGTTGTTTCGCTGAGCCATAAGGGCAGTGGGCCCATCTGCAAGATAAAGGTTACGCCAACGCCGAATGCTGGCTTTGTCCACGCCTGTTAGCCGGGCAGCCTCCGAAACACTGATCTCATCTGCCAGTAAGTGTTCAACTATCTTTACTTTTTCTGCTGAGTCAATCTTGCTTTTTCTGGACATAAAAATACCCCCAAGTAGGTTTTATATTTCAGTGTCCTACTTGGGGGTAGCATATCAGAACACATTGGTTCGAATAAAACCGAATATTAGAAGATATTAATATGTACAATGAGCCGCCCGCAACCAGGCGGCTCATTACGTTATTTGACTTTGCATCTTACACAGACAGCATACTGTGCTTTATTTGATTGTTTCCTTATCTGGCTGCCGCTTTTGACGTGCTTCCGGTTTTTTTATGAATTGTTCTAATCGGGAAAATCTACCCTTGACAAATCAAATCCCAACAAGGAATACAAGCATTTCCTGTTAATTTTATATATGACTACCAAGTATCTTGTAACCATTAAAAATTTTTATTATCCGAACGCAGAGCTCTGATTCCCCTCCTGTAAGCCTGT
>JAZASR010000187.1:0-1612 GCA_036343175.1 Lachnospiraceae bacterium | reverse complement strand
TAGCGGAATATAATGAAGGCCGTTCAGAGAATAAGCAGTTACGTTATATCGGCGTTGATAACGGATACATAGCCGATGCATATTTCCTCAGCTGGTATCTGAAAGGAACGGAAGTATATAAAGACGTTCCGTATGCAACATGCAGCCAGATATGCATACAGGAGAAATGCAGAGAGTGGAAGTCGTTCTACAGGGCGACAGCAGAATATGGGAAAGATCCGAAGAAGTTTAAGGAACATCCCCATATACCGGGGTATCTCGACCCGAAGACAGGAAGAGGTTCTCTTGTTATCACCAGTCAGAATTTTAAGGTTGATGAGGCTGGTAATGTTACTATGCCCAAGTTTCTTAGCGGCATACACATCCGTGCAAGACACGAAAACGTTAGGCAAATACGGATAAAGATGTTTAAGGACTCTATCCTTATCAGTCTTATGTATGAGAAAGAAGAAAAGACTACAAATGGAACAAAGGTCATGGGGATAGACTTGGGAGTAAACAATCTCTTAGCAGCCGCATGGGATTCTGAAGACAGGCCCGTGATAATCAGCGGGAAACCCATCAAGTCCATAAACCAGTATTACAACAAGGCAAAAGCACACATGCAGAAGGAGGCGAAAAAATCTAACGGAAAGAACAGGACAAAAAGACTGGATAAACTTACGGCAAAAAGGAATCGCAAGATAAAAGACTACATGCACAAAGCCAGCAGGAAGATAGTAGACATGGCCGTCTCGTCAGGTGTCGGACTCATAGTGATTGGAGCCAATCACGGATGGAAACAGAAGGTACACATGGGAAACGTAACAAACCAGAATTTTGTATCCATACCATATAAGACACTTATCAACATGATTGAATACAAGGCAAAGCTTGAAGGGATAGAGGTCAGGATTGTAAGCGAGAGTTATACGAGCGGCACAAGTTTTCTTGACGGGGAAAAACCTACGAAAGATTATTACGACAAATCACGAAGAGTTAAGCGCGGTCTGTTCAGGAGCAACAACGGAATACTGATAAACGCAGATATAAATGCGGCATATCAGATGATTAAACTGGGCAGTACAAGAGCGATTCCCATCAAGGCAGGAGAACAGATAACCAAGATAAAAGCAGCCTGAATTAGATCAGGTAGAGGCATCAGGCTAGTGCCATTAAAGAGCCTATATGATACTATTCATTTCGGAGATTTAAAAATATCAGTCACAAACTGGTAAATAGCCATGGGGTATTATTAAAAAATATTGATACCTGGAGGATGCCACATGAGCAGCATCAGTATTCAGAAGACAAGCATCACAAGACTTGAAGTGGATGCGATCGTAAACGCGGCCAATTCGCGGCTTCAGAACGGCGGCGGTGTCTGCGGCGCGATATTCCAGGCGGCAGGAGCAGCCGAGCTTCAGGCTGCCTGCAATAAGATCGGGAAGTGCAGCACGGGCAATGCCGTTATCACGCCCGGCTTCAGGCTTCCTGCGAAATATGTGATCCACGCTGTCGGTCCGATATGGAACGGCGGCGCTTATAATGAGGCCCAGCTCCTTTACAGCGCCTATAAGCAGTCGCTTAAGGTCGCTAAGGATAACGGCCTGCATTCCATTGCTTTCCCGCT
>JAZASR010000186.1:0-1640 GCA_036343175.1 Lachnospiraceae bacterium | reverse complement strand
AGAAAGCTGTAAGACCAACCTTGAAGTGAAGTGGTTGATCGGAGGAGTAGAGCCTGACTTTCGTACCATTTCTGATTTCAGAAAAAATAACATTGACTGCATCAAATCTATTTTTCATGAATTCAACAGAAGGATTTCGGGAGCGGTCGAATGGGGATTTGCATCGATTGATGGCAGCAAATTTACAGCCAATAATTCAAAGGATAACAACTTCACTAAGAACAAACTCGATGACAGGATCAAATGGTTGAATGGCCATACTGACGAATATCTGAGACTCCTCAGGGAAGCTGATGAGGAAGAAGATCTCGATGAGCAGAGTGACAGTCTTTCTAAAGAAGAGCTGGAGAATAAACTTAAAGAAGCAGAAGAACGGCTTGCCAGATACAAGCAGTATCAGCAGATGATGGAAGAATCAGGGGCATCACAGTTATCACTCACTGATGCAGATGCAAAACTAATGAAGAACAAGAATGGTTTTGCTGTAGCGTTTAATCCGCAGACGGCAGTTGATTCTAATACACATCTGATAAGGGATTTCAATATGACGAATCAGGTCACTGATCACGGAATGATAGAGTCGACTATGGCACATATCAAAGAGGAATCCCCAGACAGTATTGTGGAAGCTGTTGCTGATAAAGGATATGAAAATACGGATGACATGCTCGCCTGCCTTGAAAACGGCATAATTCCAAATGTCATTACCGACGATGGTAAGGATGGTTATGAGATTGAAACGGAATACGAAGAAAATGATACTGATGCATCAAGTACCAAACCAGAAGATCTGAAGAAATGTCTCCATGCGGGCGTGATACCAGATGCTTATAAAGGTGTCATAGAAGGCATGGAAGTAAAGGAAGTCCGTAGGAAGGTAAAGGAAGATAATGATCAGGCTCCAAAGTCAATATATGGTACATCTGAAGAAATGCTTGCAAAAGCAAAAGAGGGATATTTTGTAAGAGATCCGGAAGCAAATCTTGTGTATTGCCCAACAGGTGAGATTCTCAGGCAGAAATGCGTTAAGAAGAATGGAAACATAAGATATGCAAATAAGAATGCCTGCAGGCATTGCCCAAACAGGAATAAGTGCTACAAAGGAAAAAATGAATGGAAAGAGATCGACTTTACAAAAGATCAGCTCGTAAAGCCATGCAGAGACTGGCTCAAAGCCGAAAATAAAGAAGCGGAGCCGGAAAAGAAAAAGACCAGAGGCAGATTTCATAAAGTAAAGATCGTAAGATTTTTCTTGAGGCCAGACAGAACAAAGATGAACCAGAGGCTATGCCTTTCAGAGCATCCATTTGGAACAATAAAACGTTCGATGGGAGCAGGTTATTTCCTTTTAAGAGGACTGCGAAAAGTTACAGGGGAGTTTGCGCTCTCCTGTCTCGGATATAATTTCGAACGGGCGAAAAACCTGTTGGGATTTGATAAAATGATGGAATTGATGGTGAAAGCATGAATAAAAAACAGAAGGAACAGCGGCTGGAAAGGCTGCAAAAGATCAAAATGATAATTTAAAATCTTTTATCGATTAGATGAAAGAAAAAGTTAGGTAAGATGAGAAAAAAACGAACTCAAAATCGTCCGGAAACGCCGTAAAATCAACGTTTTCGGACGGTCTGAGGGGGGGT
>JAZASR010000185.1:0-1667 GCA_036343175.1 Lachnospiraceae bacterium | reverse complement strand
GCTGTTGACGTTGGCAAGGGTGTTTGCGGTCTCCTTCAGCTTCTCCTGCTCATCCTTGGTCTTGGTCTCCTCAACAGCGGCATTCGCCTCCTGTGCCGGAGTCTTCATCTTAGGCTGTCCGTTGGCAGCGTTGTCCTGCTGGGGCTTCGGTGTCTTGCTCTGTGCTTCCGCTCCGGTGTCCGCTTCGGAGCTGGAGAGAAGGCTCGACTCCAGCCAAGTATTCATTGCTTCGAATGACCTGTAGGGGAAATGCGCAGCTTCTGCTTGCGACCGTGCTTGAAACTCAAGTTGTAATATTGCAATATCATCCTGAATATGTGTATCAATATCAGGAATAAGCTGAGTCAGCTCATCAGAGGTAATCCCAAAAATACGTGCAAGGCGTTTATGCACATAGCTTACAGGATCGACTTTTTCCCCGGAAAAAGTACGCACATCCTCAGAATTAATAACATCGCTATAATAATTTGCTATATGACGAGGGTATGCCAATACCTCAGATATAGTACTCCGGTCAGACGCCATGCCTGTCATAGCAGCTATGGCATAAGTAAGTGCATTATTTCCAGCAGGTACGCCACCGGTCATGAGATCGATGAGTTTAGCATATTTAACAACAGCTTTCGGGCGTGCTTCAGACTGATATATCTTCTGCCAGTTATTACGAATTGCAGACTCCCATACTTTCAATCCGGGGTCTTTGTTACCTTTTTCCGGATTTACTCGTAAATCTGGAGACCCTATAAAACTGGTTATATGACTGCTATATAATGCAGCTACAAGTTTGGTAGCGTATGTGCCATTAAGATGGGAGCGGGACGCAATATCGGCAAGTATTTTCAATACAGGGCTATCAGTTTCTCCAATGGTATCCATGTAATGAATCGCCATTTCCATACCGATGGCAAATATCTCATCCCGATATACAGGATTTCCGTCATTAGGAATTTTCATTCCTGTAATATCGATAAATGTATCTACAAGTTTATCACAATAGGATTTAAGACCCCCGCCAAAATGGTAAACTTTATCAAGCAGCATGTGCGACGCCTCATGCCAAAGCAAGGCATTAAGAATCGCAGGTAAATACATATCTATTAATCTATCAGCATAATAGCGCTCTTTTTGCCCAAACTTAAATTCAGTAGTTCCAGCGGTATCCGCCATTACATTATTATAGACAGTATTCTTAAGAACAAGACGTAATGCTGTTGCCAGCGGGATCTGAATTTCGCCATGACCTTGAAAAGCGTGCGGATCATATTTGGCGTCATCAGTAAAACGTACAACCATATCAAATTTATCGTATACAGTATCGACAAACCTGATAAGTATCGGCAATACTTTATTCAGTATAGTATCCTTATAAGTACTATTTGGAATACCATGAAGCGCTTTACTGATCATCTGTTCGAGATTTTGCCTAGTATCTCCAATATAGTTACGCAAGGCTTTCTCAGCGAGAGCAACCTTGGCGAGCTCCTCGTTGGTCTGCTGGAGCTGTGCCTCGCCATTCCCGGAGTCTACACTAGGCTTACTCCCGTCTGCGGGCTCTGCGCCTACATCAGGCTCACGCCTGTCTGCGGGCTCTGCGCCTACATCAGGCTCACGCCTGTCTGCGGACTCTGCGCTCTCGCCAGCATCTGCTTCGTCAGAAGGACTCTCCT
>JAZASR010000184.1:0-1668 GCA_036343175.1 Lachnospiraceae bacterium | reverse complement strand
TCCGGCAGGAAAAGAAGGACCGCAGATATTACGAACATAAAGACCAGCATGACCTCAAATACCGAAGATATGTTGTCGAATACCGGATTGTGATTCCATTCAACATAGGGTACCGTGTTGGCGATGATGTCATAAACAAAATGCAGGATCATTGGGATGACGATATTGCCAGACCTGACGAATATGACCGCAAACGCGAAGCCGATGGCCGCTGTCTGAAGAAATCTGTATGTGTCCCATCCTGTCACGCAGTGGAGCAGGCCGAAGAGGACGGTGCTTGTCATAACGAACAATATCTTCATACCAACGGTGTTTCGGGTGTGTTTCAGTCCCTCGAGAAGGAGAAATCTGTAATTCATTTCCTCATAGAATCCTGTGGTCGCCTGCTGCAGGATTATCCTTAACGCCAGTATCCCCGCTGTGAGCCCGGTCACCTTTCCAAAGCCTGAAGCCACGGTGAGAACATAGTACAGGAAGAACAGCAGGAATCCGCATCCCGCCACAAGTGCCCTCTTGCAATTCCTGAATGAGAGTATATCCGACGCTTTTCTGCCGAAAAGCCGGGTCGACACGATTAGTATCGCAATACCGAATATGATCCTGAGCACCGAGCTAATGAGATACCACATAATGCCTTCAGTGAACTCAATGAATATGAGCGACAGCCCGATAAACACCCCCGCGAACAGCAGGTGCCAGACAAAGCCGCTATATCGCTTATCTGTAAAAATCTTGAGCATTACATTATCATCCTTTATCAGTAATACTGATTATTATCAGTTCTATTGATTTAATAAGCCTTCGATTCTTCTTTTCTGATAAAAGGCGAAGCCATCCTCAATCTTTATGATACGGTATCCTAATCTTTTGTAAAAAGCATTTGTCCGCTCATTCCAACAAGGTGTATCCAGATTAAACTCCGTAGCACAAGGAAAACTACTTTCTATGCATTCCATCAAACGAATTCCGTACCCTTTTCTATGATAGACGCTATCAATAAAAATCCTGCCAATGTATACACTTTTTTGTGTTTCATCCGGGAACACAATGGCTGCTCCTACCAAATCTTTTTCTATCATTGCTTGATACAAATGCCCATCCCGGGCCATTTGTTTATGCCATTCAATCGAATCAAATCCGGGCGGACAATCACCTTTTGTTCCCCCAACATTTACATCTGTTTCAAAAGCTCTGATAGACATATCTACGATTTTTTCTATCTGTTCTGCTTCTGCTTTAACAATATACATCCCGCTTCTCATAATTGTCCTACACATTCCGATTGGTCTTACTCTACTATCCTGTATATTATCTATACTTACAGTTTCTTACTCAGGAACAGCTCCGTAGGCTGTTCGAATCCCGGATAGAAAATATCGAGATTCCCGCAATCTTCATACCCCAGTTTTCTGTAAAAATACTGTGCTTCCTCATCTTCCCGGGTAGATGTAAGTAACATTCCGTAACCCATACTCTTCATATCGTCTTCCCAATGCTTCATCAGGCTAAGGCCATATCCGCATCCATGTTTATCATTCCTGATATATATCATAGTGCAGAATGGCGTGTTGTCCCAAAACAGGTTATATCTCAGTATTCCGACAGGCTCATTGTCCTCGAAAAGAACATATCCCTGTCTGTCGCGGACTTTCTTCTCAAATTCGGCTT
>JAZASR010000183.1:0-1688 GCA_036343175.1 Lachnospiraceae bacterium | reverse complement strand
GCTGTGTACTCTATCATGACGGAAGGCAATGCTGCACAGTACTATCCGGCGTATGCTTATAATCATCCACTCATGACTGAAGATATGAGAATCTACAGCGATTCTAAGATTTCCGCTTTTCTGGATGAGGACATGGACAGCAGGAGAATCGCTTTCCTCAATGAGTGGAACAGGAAACGAGACCATAGAGAAAAGATCTATATCTCCTATGATTCTACCAACAAGATCTGTCAGGCAGGGGACATTGATCTAGCAGAGCCCGGACATTCAAAAGAAGGTTCTGACAAGCCGATTTTTAATTATTCCATAGCATTCGACAGGGATAATAAGGAGCCGCTTTTTTACGAAGCCTATCCCGGGAGCATCGTGGATATTTCTCAGCTTCAATGCATGCTTGAGAAAGCGGAGGGCTACGGCTATAAGCACATAGGCTTTATCCTTGACCGTGGGTACTTCAGTAAAGCGAATATCCACTACATGGACAGCAAGGGCTATGAATTTATCATCATGGTCAAAGGGATGAAGAAGCTTGTCCGTGAACTCATTATGGAAGTTCATGGTACATTTGAACAGAGCCGTTCGTCAGGCATCCGTGCTTTTAGGGTCAATGGAATAACGGTAAAGCATCAGTTGTATCCTTCTGATGAACGTGAACGGTATTTCCATATCTTCTATGATGAGAAAAAACACGCCGCGGAGCGGTCCAAACTGGAACAGGACATTGATCTGATGACCAAACAGCTGAAGGCCTGGCAAGGCCTGCAGGTACGCCCGACGGGAAAGTTTGCAAAATACTTTGACCTGATCTACTTTCATGAAGGCAAAGACGATGAAGTCTTCAACTGTGCCCGGGAGCGAACGGACGTTGTGGATCAGGAGATAAAACTATGCGGTTATTTTGTAATCATTACATCTGAAAAGATGAGTGCGGAAGAAGCGCTTACCCTGTATAAGAGCAGAGACAGCTCGGAGAAACTCTTCCGAGGGGATAAATCTTATCTGGGAGACAAAGCAGAAAAAGTATACGGAAGCGAGTCTCTTGACAGCAAGATCTTCATAGAATTTGTTGCATTAATTATCAGAAACAAGCTGTATACCTGTCTGAAAGAAGAAATGCTGCGCAATGAGAGAAAACTGAATTTTATGACAGTGCCGGCGGCTCTCAGAGAACTGGACAAGATAGAGATGATCAAGGGGTTGGATAATGAATACCGGCCGGATCATGCAGTTACTGCGACGCAAAAAGCGATTCTATCTGCATTTGGTATGACGGCAAATGATATCAAGCTGAAATCAAAGGAACTCAGTGCTGAGCTTGCCAGGATCGAACAGGAAGCGGCAGAGAAGAAAGCAAAAACATCAGTAGTGTCTGAATAAAAAAGGAAGGGAGCATTCAATGGCACGAGGAAAAAAACTGACATTGGACGAGAAAATAGAGAAGGCACAGGCAGTTGTATTTCAGACAAAGGACAGGTATGATGCTGCTGTTGAAGAACTTAACCAGCTTCTTAAGAAGCGGAAGGAATTGCAGCAAAAGGAACGGCTTCAGGCGATTGAAGCAAGTCCAAGGTCTTATGAAGAAATAATAAAATTCCTCTCCGAAACGGAAGATTCCGAAGAGGAATAACAGCGATTTTAAGTTTGAGGGTTAAAAAGTACAGGAAGTTAACAGCATGTGGTAAAGCTTC
>JAZASR010000182.1:0-1723 GCA_036343175.1 Lachnospiraceae bacterium | reverse complement strand
TGAAAAGTGAATAAATTATTCTTCACAAAAGGATGCGGTTTTATGTACCGCATCCTTTACTTTACCCATTATTTGCAAAGGTAAAAGCTCATTTATGCATTAAGTAGTGCAATTAAGCATTTACTTTTGCATTTGACCTAAAAATTGTACCGTCAAGAGCACTTCATGATGAAACTCTAAACTCTCTAGGTGACATTCCGTAAGTCATTTTAAACAGTCGATGGAAATAAGATGTATTTTCATATCCAATATTGTACGAAATGTCTACGGTTGTAAGCTCTGTGTTCTTCAAAAGATATGCGGCGGTCTTCATGCGTTTATCCATGAGAAGGTCCTTGAAGGTTTTTCCGGTGTTCTTTTTAATGATGCGTCCCATAGTATAGATGTCGATGCTGTTCTTTTCGATAAATTCGGAAAGGACAGCATTTTTATATTCTGTTTCAATGTAGTTAAAGAGCTTTATCATGAGTTCCTGTTCAAAGGAATTTTCCGGAAGGCAAATGTTTACATCCTGCGAAACCAGATGTTCGAAAAGAAGTGCCATGGACTGCTGCGCCAGATTTCTTTTCTGTTCGGGATTTTTTATCATCAGCCATATAAGGTTTTCCATAAGGTTCTGGATCGGAAGCAGGCCATGCACCTGAAAATACAGATAATTTCCTCCCATGTCTTTATCTGTCAGACAGCTGATAAGGAAATCTCTCAGGGGATTGTGGTCTCCGGATAATTTCGGCAGCACCGAATCGAAAAACTCAGGACGTATCATGAAGTTCACAGCGATATCATCTCTTCCGGCGGGATATATCTCCTGGGTTGCATGCTGGTTCATGAAAAGAAGATCCCCTTCCCGCCTACAAAAATTTTACGCTAGCCGTAAAACACTTCAATTCATGATCTTAACCAGCAAAAATGAACTATATATACTATACACATAAATGATGACGTTGGTACTGCATACGATGATGAGATAAGAACAAAAATTTGTTGATATGAAGAAAACATTACTAAAAAACCGTCAATTGAAGGGAGATATAAAATGAATCAGAGATTTGAAACTGCAAAAGCAAGATATGAAGCGGTGGGAGTAGATGTGGAGAAGGCTATGAAGGAAGCCGGGAGAATAACATTATCCATGCACTGCTGGCAGGGGGATGATGTACGTGGATTCGATCAGAAAGGACCTCTTTCCGGAGGAATCCAGACAACAGGAAACTATCCTTACAGCGCACGCACTCCTGAGGAGCTTTTTCAGGATATAGAGAAGGTTTTAAGCTACGTTCCGGGTAAGCAGCATAAGCTGAATCTTCACGCTTGCTACGCAATCTTTGAGGATGGCGAGTGGGCAGACAGAAACAGACTTGAGCCGAAGCATTTTAAAAAGTGGGTGGAGCTTGCAAAGAAAAACGGACTAGGACTTGATTTCAATCCAACATTTTTCAGCCATCCTCTGGCAGAAAGCGCAACACTTTCTTCTGAGAATGAAGAAGTACGCAAATTCTGGATTCAGCATGGCATACAGTCTCTTAAGATTTCTGAGTATCTGGCAGCAGAAACCGGTGTGCCATGTCTCATGAATATCTGGATTCCTGATGGTTTCAAGGATATCCCGGCAGACAGAAAGGGCCCTCGCGCAAGACTCAAGGATTCCCTTGATCAGATTTTAAGCACTCCTTATGACAGTGAGAAGGTTAAGGTATCCGTTGAGTCCAAGGTTTTCGGTATC
>JAZASR010000181.1:0-1744 GCA_036343175.1 Lachnospiraceae bacterium | reverse complement strand
TTTACAAAGCCCCGGCGTCCACCAGATTCCACCTCGCCTGTGAAGGTGGACTCCTGCAGCACAGCCTGAATGTATACGACTGCCTGACTGCAAAGCGGGAGAGTCCTATCTGGAAAGATGTCTTAAAAGACATTCCAGCGGAGAGCTTAATATTGATTGCGCTGCTCCATGATCTCTGCAAGGCTAATACTTATGTTGAGGGAACAAAAAATCAGAAAACATATGACCCTGAGAAAGTAGCATCTGCTGAGAACTGGCAGGTCAAGCACGATGCGCAGGGAGATTTTATCTGGGAAACGGTTAAAACTTATCAGGTCGATGATCAGCTCCCGCTTGGGCATGGTGAAAAATCTGTTATGCTGATCCAGTGCTATATCCGGCTATCAATGCAGGAGGTAATGGCAATCCGCTGGCATATGGGATTTTCAGAAGCCAAAGAGAACTGGAATGCTCTTGGGTCTGCCATGGAGAAATACCCGATTGTACTTGCCGCCATGAAGCTGATTTAGAAGCATCTAAAATCCTGGAAGCAAACAGCTGACATATGCTAAGACCGGTAATTTATAAATGAATAATGAGTAACAAACAAAAGCCGTTTACTTTTCAGTAAGCGGTTTTCCAGTTCATTTACAATGTCATAGCTTGAAATCATAACGTTATTACGTTATGATTTATAAAGGGGGCAGATGAGATGAACGAGAAATTTATTTCCGCAGTTAAAAAAGCAGATATTACGGGATACAAGCTGTCGAAAAAAACAGGGATCCCATATACAACGATCAGTGAACTGCTGACAGGTAAAAAAGATATAAACAAAAAAGCAGCGGAAACGGTCCTGCGCCTGGCAGAAGCATTGGACTGCAGCATAACGGATATCCTGAACCCGGTATTTGTCATGGACGGCGTTTCCGGTAAATGCTGCGGTGTCGGTTACGTCTGGAAAAGAGATGATGACCATATGGTGCTGGAAACGATATTTAAGAAAAAGAAGCGAGTGATTAAAACCAAATACAAACTGCAGGATTTTACACGGCGGGAGGATTATGATGAGCTGGCGTATCTATACATCAGTCCACTGCTAAGGGAAGAAAAACTTAAAGAAAGACTGGCTGGTCAGGGGTGGTAATATGCTGGAAATGTATGTGTTAAAGCATAAAGACGAAAAATGTGGGCTTGTCTCAATCGAGACAGGTGATGGGAGTCTCGACGAGTATGTTTTGGCAAATAAGAGTAACGCTCCATTCCTTGGGAACGATACGAGGGAGTTAATGAAAAAATGGTGGATGACAAGATGCGTCCCCGCAACGAGAAAAGCCATGCAAGAAGTGATACGCCTTTCAGGATGTGGTTCTGCGGGAGAATACCTTGCCAAGAACCTGGCGCTGAGCATGACGGACTGTTACTGGATCTGCCCCATAGATGCAGACCTGAAATGGGATGAAGTTAAGCTTTGGGTCTCTGGGAAAATGATAGGAGGAAGAATCCCGTATCATAATGCGACTTCTTATGATCCAAACGCATCTCTGGGTGGCCAGATGGAAAAGTACTGGGATCTGACAGGCCCGGCGGCACTGCTCGTAAAGACAGCAGGAATGCATTACGGGCAGCAGGCTATCAATGAACTCTTTGCAACAATCATTCATAAAGCACAGAGCAGCCGGTTCCCCTATGTGGAGTACAGTATCCGAGAGACTGAGGATGGTGATATCCAGTCGGTTTGCGCTGCCTTTACCTCAGAGAAGTC
>JAZASR010000180.1:0-1765 GCA_036343175.1 Lachnospiraceae bacterium | reverse complement strand
GGCATCTGAATAAGAAGCTGCAGGCAGGATCCTGTCGGGGACGTGCCGTACTTTTCATAGACGGCGTTGGTCTCATCCATCTGCTTCTGCTGGGAAATCTGGTCTGTCTTTCCCTTGTACTTGTTCTGAATCTTCTGCAGCTCCGGCTGCATCATAGCATTCAGTTTTGTGAATCTCTGCTGCTGGATCTGCAGCGGCGTCATGAGGGCGTACATAATGATTGTGAACAGAATGATTGCCAGACCTACATTAGGTATACCGATTTTGCTGATGACAAGGTATATGCCATTCATCAGAATACCGAGGATCTGAGCCACCCATCCAACAATGAACCATGTACTTTTGGTCAATGCGATTGCCACGATATTTCCTCCTTTTAGAAATATAAAATTTATGCAGGACTACCTGCAACTATGACGAATTTTCAAGTCTCGCTAGCGAGACGAAAGCGCGGGATTCGTGTCAGCGTAAGCTGACATAATACCAAACCTAATCTCTGCGCGTTCTTAAGGGACCGGATCATACCCGCCGTGAGAAAAAGGATTGCACCTTATAATTCTCCAGAGCGCAAGAAATCCACCCTGCACGACTCCGTATTTCTCGACAGCCTGCAGAGCATAGTTGGAACACGTGGGATTATATGGACATTTGGTTCCCTTGTAAGGTGAAATATGTTTCTGATAAAAGCGAATTAACGCGATTGCTTTTTCTCTCATATTGAGATTCCCATTAAATCAGAAATGTGAAGGACAGATTTTTCTATTTCTTCATATGTTTTTCCCGCGGCGTCAGTCCTGGCAATAAATACCAGATCATATCCCCGGGCAAATGCAGGCTCGTTCAGACGATATGCTTCTTTTATAAGCCGTTTAATTCTGTGCCTTACGACGCTGTTTCCCACTTTCTTGCTTACTGATATTCCGAGTCTGTTTTTATCTGTCCCGTTACTTAGAATATAAAGGACCAGCTGGCGATTCGCTCTGGATTTTCCTTTTCTGTATACTTTACCAAAATCAATGTTCTTTTTGAGGCCTTCGGTAAATTCCATGCGTTTCCTTTCCGGGACATGACAAACCGCAGAGAGTATCCCTCTGCTCATTAACTAATCTTTAAAGAAGAAAAAGGGGCTGCCGCATCAATCTGTGACAGTCCCCTGCGCTTCCTGATCAGGCTGAGAGTACCTTTCTGCCTTTACGTCTTCTGGCAGACAATACTTTTCTTCCACCTTTAGTGCTCATTCTCGCCCTGAAACCATGAACTCTCGCGTGAGAGATCTTCTTGGGCTGAAATGTCATTTTGCTCATCTTATTCTCGTTCCTTTCTGCCAATAACGGACAATTTTTCAAATGTGCCCTATCATTATATAAGGGTCACATTTGCCTGTCAAGCATCTTTTAAAAATCGATAGTTACCATAATGTTTTCCACATTTTGTGGAAAACCTGTGGATAAATATGTTATATGTCATGTGATTAATCTCTCTGCAAATATAGAAAAAGCTTTATTTTAAGCCATTCTCCGGATGTGGTTATGTTTTTTCCCCTGCTTCACATTGATAATAATTCCTGTTTTATGGTAACTGCCGTATCCACTTTTCCACACACCATTTTGTGTGTATTGTGGAAATCTCAAGCGTTATTTCAGGTTGTAAATTGCCCCTTTTTTTAGTATCATAGTAATGAATATATTTAGAATAGGGTAACTATCAGTTGCTAAGGACGGAGTCAACTATCATATGGATAATTATACACTTGTAAAGGAAAATT
>JAZASR010000179.1:0-1765 GCA_036343175.1 Lachnospiraceae bacterium | reverse complement strand
GATGTCGTAAACAATGCCACTCCAACGATAAGAATCACTCGTGAATCCTCTTCTAGCAAGTAACCAAATAGGAGCTATCTCCTCACTGAAAGTGAGAGGATGCTCCTTTTTTAGTTCACTAGGAATTTACTTTTTTATTGCGGATTGAAACGTTCTGGTATGAGTGTGAAACTCAGTTTTCAATTGACTGAATTTTTGTAAATTATCATTCACTTATCAGTCAAAAAATGATACAATATAGATACATAAATATCACTCTTACATCACTTCAAGCATCATATGTATATCTCGTCGATATATATGCTTTTTGGCAATTGTCATGGAGCATGACTATGGATGGAATTATGAGCAATAGAAATTACAAGACAATCAAGTTTCACTTCAAGGCTGATGAGTCACAGAAAAGACTCATATCTTTTCTCTGTCATATTGCCAAGAACCTATATAATTATGCTCTCTATATTCTCTATGATGACTATAAGGAAAACGATGGCAGGATTTCACTTACCAAGTATGACCTCAACAAGATCTGCTCTGGTAATGATAACTACCATATCATCAACACTTCCACTTCATGCATGATTGTTTTCCGTGCCTATGAGAACTTCAAATCGTTTCTCTCAAGGATAAGGAAGAACAAGGGAAAACACGATATCATCAACAAACCCAGGTTTCTCCCAAAGAATGGCGAGACTACCATAACCACTCAGTCATTCAACAAGATCGTCATTGATGGAAGGACCTTCATCAAGATGCCCGTGTCCAATGATATGAGAACGGGAAGAATCTTTGGCAGATGCTATGCCGATCCCCTGATTGATGACTATATCAGGAGACTGAGAAAGGAAGATACAAGGAAGTTCTATCTTCCTGTTCCAAAGGAAATCAGGGACTATGACATCAAGACTGTCAGCATTAGGAAGAGAAACAATCAGTACTGGGTAAGCTATGTATATGAGATTCCCCGAAAAGAGGAAAGCATAGTTGAACCTGATCTTCTGCATGCCATGGGAATAGATGTTGGAGTGAATAACCTGATGGCATGTGCCATGTATGACAATTCCTCCTTTGTCATTGACGGAAAGACACTGAAGAGCAAACTGCTCTGGCATGGACGTAAGATGGCCTATCTCGCATCCAGGCGCAGCAACAGGAAATACACAAGAAGGATGCAGAGACAGCTTATCCATATCAACTGCATGATTGATGACTACATCAACAGGGCAGTGGATACCATGTTTACTGAGGCAAGAAGACATGGTGTCAGCACTATCCTGATCGGCAAGAATGATGGCATGAAGCAGGGTGGGGTCCACAATGATGATCTGACAAGGGAGTCCAGAAGGAGGATAAATGAGTTCTTTGTCAGGATTCCTCTCATGAGGATGATCGCTAAGATATTGCAGAAGGCACAGGAGTACAGGATTCATGCAGTCACCATAAACGAACCCTATACATCCATGGCAAGCTTCTATGACGGAGATGTTCCTGCAAGGGGAACAGAGTTCTCCGGCATACGTTTCAGACGCTCACTCTATCGTACGAGAGATGGAAGGATAGTCAATGCTGACATCAATGCAGCACTCAACATCCTGAACAAATGTAGCCCCGAGGCAGGAAGTCTGCTGAGGTGTATGGGCATAACAGTGCCTAAGCGTCTCCAGGTATATTCATGAATCAATGTTCTCAACCTTCCTGGAGCAAACTGAATACTGCAGCTATGCTGCATGATGTGTTTTCGGTGACGAAAACGCATTATGTTCTT
>JAZASR010000178.1:0-1834 GCA_036343175.1 Lachnospiraceae bacterium | reverse complement strand
TACCTTTGGAGTTTCCTTCATCCTTCTGCCTCCCATAGACTACTTTTCACCGGCTCATTTTCTGTCTCTGATGATTATTAGTCTTGTCCTGATTCTACCTCAAAACGGGCAATAGTAAAATCGTTTTCTCGCTTTGCCCAAAATAGTAAAATCGTTGACCCGTTTTCTGAAATTGTGAGCTTCCGATGATTTTGCGCCTTAAAAAGCTCATCTTGTGCAACTTACACAAAATGAGCTTTTTCCTTATTCTTCTTCAGTTGTCTGACCGGCGGTGATGAAAGTCAGGATTTCATCGTAAGTTTTTTCACTTTTGATGATTGCATTCCACAATTCTTCTTTACGCTGAGCATCTCTCTTGTCTAAAAGCTTCTGCAAAGCACCAACTGCCGTGTCATATGCCTGCTTAGTTTTGATGACTTTCAGCTGCGCCTTTCCTATCTGTTGTTCGAGTGTTTCTGTCACAGAGCCTGCTTTTCTTCCTCTTGGCATTTTATTTTACTCCCTTCAAAATCTTACTAATCTCTTCTGCATAATACTTGACCAGGGGTGCATCCATTCCGAACGCTTTCAGTATCGTCTTCTGGGTTGCTGTCACTGCATGATCAAGACGATACTTATTATCAGTCAGGCGTACCATTTCAATCTTTTCCAATTCACGGATCGCTGCCGGTACAGTCATGTAATTAGGACGGCTGTCCAGCTTCATAAGTTCATCCTTCAGGCAGTTATACATCTTATTTCGGATGATCAGTGCCAGGAATTCTATAAAGATCTTTGATTCAGCAGCTGAATCACCATAAATCCTAAGGCTCTTGTCACCGAGATAGGATTTATCTCCACGGAAAAGCTTCTCTGAAGTATCGCGGCTCTTATAAATGTTCAATGCCGCTCTTGCCGTCATGTTTTCAGAAGTAATGATACAGAAATATCCGCTGAGATCATTTTCCAGCTCAATCACATCTGTCCGGTCTTCCGGGAACAGAAAGACGCCGTTCTGCTCATTGTAATGAAGTCTGTAGTAATGCTGGAAACCCGGTCCGAACTCGATTGTCTCATTGGTATGCTGCATCAGGTGTGCTTTCATCCTGCGCAGTTTTTTTGCCAGCAAAGACCTTTCTTCGCCTTCTTTGGAAATGCTGTGGAACAGATGAAAGTATCTTTCTTTTGTGTCAGTCTCATAAAGCTTTCTTTTGATGGTCGTCCCATAAACATCGTATTCATCGATGTGCATGGCCCATTTATTCTCAAAGCTTCCCTTCACCTCTAAGATCAGTGAATTCACCAGCTTATTCATTCCTTTGACCATAATTATGAAGTTATAGCCATTCTTATCCATGCAGGCGATGTTTCCGCGGCTGAAATAGCCCCTGTCCAGGATAAACCCGACCTTTTTATAGCCATAACCGGCTGCCTTGCCAATCATAAACTCCAGCTGGGATACATCGTTGATACTTCCTGAGTACTCCTCATAAAAGAGCGGTTCCTTATTCCGGGTATCATAAGCAACTGCATAATTGAAGATTGCTTCGCCTGTATCTACCTTTGGATGACCGTATTCGACGATTTCCAGATCTCCTGCCTGACAGTTCTTGTTTGTGGAATCATAGGAGATATAGATCTTTTCTCTATGATCCCTGACAGAATTCCAGTCATTCAGGAATCCTGCGCTCATCTCGACAGTCATGGACTGCAGAAGATCAGATACCTTGGAATCACTGTAAATATGCATGTCATTGGAGAACAGCGGATGATTATACGCATAATCAGGATAGTACTGACCGGCATTATTCTCTGCAACAATGCTGTATGCTGCAAGATCCAGTACCAGCCCCAG
>JAZASR010000177.1:0-1867 GCA_036343175.1 Lachnospiraceae bacterium | reverse complement strand
TACTCCATACGATCATCTCTCTTTCACTTTTATCGGATGACGGATCACAGTCCTCAGCTTCTCCGGCAAAACTCTTCTGGCATCACTCAGATAAATCTCATGATGCAGGCGTTTATCGGTAATATCTAAGTCATACCCCTCCTGTTCCATGAACTCATGCATAAGTTCTACTGTAGCAGGCTCATCATCATAGGATCCGATATGCATACACTGTACGCACAGCCCTTCATCATAAGCAAGAAACTCAACCTTTGAGAAATCCTGTTTCTTCTTTGCAGCAGCTTCTGTGACTGCCCAGTCAAAATCTTCTTTCGTCACAAAATCCGGCAGACGGATGACGGAGATCCACTGAAAAGAATCCTTATTGGTATAATCGACACCGATTACTCCATCCTGCCACCAGAATCCCTCTAACGGCGGAACAACATAGTCGAAATATCCATCAATCTTATGATCACCCTTCTTACTCATCTTGATCGTGAAAGCAATACCATACAGAAGACCTATCGCCTGTTTGTACCCGCCTTCTTCATCGTTTGGATCCCCGCTGCCGCGTACCGCAATAAAATTCATTTTCGGCACAGTTACTATTGAAGGTGTCCTTTTCGGCATATAGAATTCTTTGTATTCTTTTTTGAAGTCAAATGCCATAAGTGTTAATCCTCCGTGTAAAGCTGTAATGTTTCTTTAGCATTCCTGCGGATAATATCCCGTGCTTCTGCCGGCTCCAGTACCTCAGCCTTTGCCCCAAAGGTCATGAGCCATGTCACAAGATTTTCCAAATCTGTATAGTCCGCTGTAAAGAGCAGTCTTCCATCATCTGCTTCAGTAAAACAATGAGGTCCGAAATCTTCGATCAGCCGCCATTTCATATCCTGTGTGAAAAGAGCCTTTACTTTGATTCCTCCCGGGAAGATCTTTTCAGTTGACAGGTCTGGCACAGGTGCTTCCCGACAGAGAAAATCTATATCCATTTCTGCGACCTGATCCATACGGTTCAGCTTGAACAATCTGTAATCCTTACGATCTGTACACCAACCCCAAAGGTACCAGCTTGACCATCGAAATACCAGATAATAAGGTTCAACCGTCCGCTCGCTCTCACCGGATGGAGCATGATACAGAAACTTGATCAAATGCCTGTCTCCGATCGCATCCTGTATCGTTTCTATCTTCGGAGCCAGCGAATCCCGATACCAGGATGACAGATCGATCAGAATGGAATCCCGTCCGCTAATGAACTCAGAAGATCCAGCCTGAATTTTTTCCATTAGCTGACCGTAATAACTGCTTCCGCTCACGCTGTCCAGGCTTCGCAGTCCTGCAAGAATCATCTGCATGTCCCTTGATGTCAGGATTGTCCTGTCCATCCGGTATCCGTCCATAATACTGATACCGCCGCCAGTGCCCTGTACTGTACGGATAGGAATGCCAGCCTTGCAAAGGTCCTCAATATCCCGGTTGATTGTCCTGCGGGATACTTCAAACCTTTCTGCCAGTTCAGGAGCTGTTGTCTTGTCTTCCTGCAGTAAGATTGACAATATTCCTATCAGCCTGTCTATCTTCATGTTCTCTCACGCTCCGTGTATATACTAACATTCGCAACATGACATCTATATGTCATGTTTATTGTATCACAGCAATAGAATTTCAGCAAAAGAAAAACCTGTGGATGTCCCATATCACAGTTCATTCCACAGGTTTTTCTCACATATTCTTCAAAAATAAGTAATCTGTTAAACTTCTTTCTCTACGCTCTTGATCCTATAATAATCCTCAGCATCAACGCTAATCTCAACATAGTCCATCGGGTTTTTCTTGTCCAGAAGGCAGACGCACTCGATGTGGCACGAGAAAATGAAACTAC
>JAZASR010000176.1:0-1868 GCA_036343175.1 Lachnospiraceae bacterium | reverse complement strand
GAAAAACCCCGCCAATACAAGGCGGAGTTATAAAGTTTTAAAAGCTTCACGCACAGGGTGCGTGATTTGGTTCAATAAAATGTATGGATAATAATTTTGGAATACACATGCCATGTATTACAAGATGTTGGGAACTGTCAGAAGTAAAGAGATACCGTTTCATTTTCTGCATGTTCAGAACGTAAATCAGGTCATTGAGAACATATACAGCGTAGTAAAGGCGGAAGTAGAATGAAAACCGTAGTATAAAAAGGCTCTATCAGTATTGGAGGAATGATATGAACGGATTCGACAAAATCCCCGAGGAAAGAAAGAGGCGGCTTGATGAGCTGTTTGAAGCTTTTTCCGTAATAGGTGATGATACCTATGTGTATCTTTGTGACATGCAGTATGATTTTTCGAGATGGTCAAAGGTGCTGACAGATGCTTTTGGATTGCCCGGTGAATATATGTATGGAGCAGGAGCCATATGGGAGGAACACATACATCCCGAAGACAGAAATGCATTCCATCATGGAATAGATGACATATTCAGCGGGAAATCAGGCGGACATGATATGCAGTACCGTGCCAGAAGAAAAGATGGCGAGTACGATGTATGCACCTGCCGGGGGATTGTGATCAAGGATGTATCCGGTCAGCCTGAGTATTTCGGCGGTGCAATAAGAAACCACAGCCAACAAAGCCATATAGACCGATTGACAGGTTTAAGGAATCAGTACGGTTTTTTCGAGGACATTCGTAGCCATATAGATAGTAAGGTACCTATGAGGGTCTGCTTGATAGGAATCAGCAAGTTTGCAGAGATCAATGAGCTATATGGATATGCTGCAGGGAACTCTGTCCTTCAGGGTGTAGGTCGTTACCTGATGGATCACGTAGGCAACAGAGGCGGCACCTTCCGCATGGATGGTTCTAAATTTGCCATCATTACCGAGACTCAGACATATGAAGATATGGAGAGTACATATGAAGGTCTCAGAGCACACTTTCGGGAAGGCATAAAGCTTGGAGATGAGTATGCTCCTTTAGAATTACACGCAGGAACTTTTGCTGTAGATGATTTTACGACGGATGATCAGACGGTGTATTCCTGTCTGACATATGCTTATGATGAATCAAAGTTCAATAAGCAGGGCGATATCGTGGAATTCTGCAATAATCTAAGGACTGATAACATAAAGAGCACGGCAAAACTGCATTCCATACGTAATTCGATCAATAATGAGTTTGATGGGTTTTATCTTTTGTATCAGCCTGTGGTTGATGCCAAAACAGAAAAACTGATAGGGGCGGAGGCACTTCTTCGCTGGAAAAATGATAAGTATGGCATGGTCCCTCCAGATGAGTTCATCCCGGTATTGGAAAAAGATCCATTGTTTCCGGTGCTTGGAGAGTGGATACTTCATACGGCAATGACTGATGCAAAAAAGATACAGGAGATCCTGCCCGATTTTATTATCAATGTCAACCTATCCTATGCGCAGCTTGAACGGCCTGATTTTACGGACAGCGTTTGGAATATAGTTAAGAATACGGGATTTGATCCGCAAAGGCTTTGTCTTGAAATAACGGAAAGATGCAGACTGCTTGACATGAAGCTTTTAAATAATGTCATGACAACGCTGCGCGCAGGTGGGATTCGCATAGCACTTGATGATTTCGGCACGGGGTTTTCTTCAATAGGACTTCTTAAGAATCTGCCGTTTGACACGATAAAGGTTGATAGGGGCTTTGTACAGAAAATTGAGGAAGATGATAGGGAACGAAGACTTGTTTATAATTTCACCGATGCAGCCAGTATTTTTGGCTCCGATGTCTGCGTGGAGGGGATAGAGACATCCGGAATGCGAAATATACTGAAAGAG
>JAZASR010000175.1:0-1871 GCA_036343175.1 Lachnospiraceae bacterium | reverse complement strand
CAATTATCGGCAAATTTTGAGATTATTGCCGATAATTGAGTTATCTTTTTTTAATCATCACGTTTTTGCGGACAGTAGTGAGATCTGCGCCTGCAGACCTGCTTTTTCCTCTCTGAGTTTCTGAATCGTTTCATACATATCACTTCGAAGATCCTCGAGAGCCTTCATCTCATGGAGCTCGGCTTCTTTAGCGGCAACAGCCGATTTATTATCAGCTTCTTTCTGTATATCAGCCAGTTTTCTGCCTGATGCATCAAGTTGCTCTTTTAGATTTTTTAGTTCTTTTTCTTGCTTGGAAATAATATCAGCATCAGCGGATATCCTATTTTCTGCTTTTTCCAGCTCTTTTTCGGCTTTAGTCAGTCGATCAGAAAGCAATCTGTTACTCTGCTCCTTCTCTTCAGAAAGTGCTTGCGCAGCATCAGCTTCTTTTCTAGCCTGTATAGCATCCTTCTGCGATGTGATTGCGACCTTCTCGATACCGGATTGATCCTTTTTCAGCTTATCAATTTCCTGCGATAGTTTGTCCGCTTGTGCTTTCTCAGCCGCTAATGCTTTTTCTTTTTCGTCTAGCTCGGTCTTGAACTCTTCCCGGACTCGCGCTGATGTTTCCTCGGCAAGCTCCAGACTTCGTAAAAATGCTTCGTTCAGCGCTTTTGCATGCATTTCAAAGGATTCGATTTCTGTTTTCCGGTGCGGGATTGCTTCCTTTGCTTCGTTCAGCTTTACCACCTGCATGATGTGATCAAAGCCCTGCGATTGAGAAACCCCATTCCTCTCGCAATATTCGCGGAATTCATCCACTGTTTCCTGCTTAAGGCGGAAATTTGCCTGTTTCGTCTCGTCCATGTACATGCCTCCCGGTGTAAATTCGCCCTTGATTTCGACAAATTTCAAAATTTAGTCGAAAATCATAATGTATAGCATTGATATACACAGTATAGCATTGCTTGCTTTGCATGTCACTTCGGTGTTCTTGCCGAAATCACGTAAACGTTCACGTTTTTATGTCTCTTGCTGATAAACTAAAACGAAGTACCACATGACTAATGTCGCATGATACTTCACTTTACTTAGATTTGTATTAACTTTCTGAATAATTGAAGCCGTGATCTTCGCACCACTTGATCGCTATTTTCCTGTATGCTCCCTCCTGATAATCATACCACTGTTGTACTATACCCATTTGGATCAGTTTGTCTTTGAATCTGCGAAAGGCACCTCTTCCACGGATGGCATTTAGAAGCATATTCTGGTCTTTTCCCTCCGGAAGGTTATAGATAAATTGTTCCATAATGCTGTATTCATGGATATCATACTGAGACGGAAGGCTGAAGAAACGGACATTCCATTGCGCATCGATTAGCTCTGACAATTTCTCGTCGTCTTCATCAAATTCTGCTTCAAATGTGTCCTCCGGCAGCATGACTACTTCCATCTTCTCGATATCCAGATACTGGTTCCAGTCGGCATTTGCACCTTCTATACCATCGATAATGATTTTTAATGGAACAACCACGTCCAAGCCGCTTTCATAAGAATATTCTTCGAGATATCCTTTTACTGACCGCTGCATTTCTTTTGAGAAATCAGAATTGAACTTTCTATTACAGAAGGCTTGTAAGCTCTCTTTGCTATCGCCTTTGAAATTATTCTTAAGCATAGCTTGAAGCTCTTCCTGATTCCTTTCGTGATATCTGTCTATCTGTACGATATCCTTGAGATCAGCTCTTTCAGGCTTTTCACGCCTCATCTGCTGTTCTGTCGGATAGCCAAAGACTACCATAGCTGCAGGAAAAGTATGATCTGGGAGTCCTAGTATCACCTTCTGCTTTTCCCTGTTCTCCATGATATCCCCGATATAGCAGCTT
>JAZASR010000174.1:0-1897 GCA_036343175.1 Lachnospiraceae bacterium | reverse complement strand
GTAATTCGTAATGGCCATGACACTTCTGAAGCACAGGTGCAGAAATCTCACTGTGAAAAGACTCTGCTTTCCTGTACAGATAATTACAGTCAGATTTCCTTAAACCGACTTCCATCCATACCCAGTCATTGTTACGGAAAACCTTGATCTTCGCTGTATACTTTGAAAGCTGCTGGTACATGTTGTCCTTGTACAGAGCAGGGCAGGCAAAACGGTCCAGGGTAAGCTTTGGTTCTTTGCCTTCCTTCTTCTTTTCCCATTCTTCATGGTTTGCTTTCCAGGTACGGTACTGACCGATGGCATACTGAACAGCAGAGCGTCTCATGTAGGAAGGAAGCTTATAGAATTTCTGATCAAAGTCATAGACAGGATCGTTGCCGTTCTTGCCATGGATCAGTTGTTCTACATAGTTGTTTCTATACTTTCCTTCTCTTCTGTTAATAGCCTCCCAGTTTTCGTCACAGACGGCAAGGCAATATGAAACCGCAGATCTGTAGATCTCAATGGTTCTCTTCAGAGCATCAGTGCATCCCTTAACGGTTACACCGTAGCTTCTTCTTTCAGTAACAGTTTCCTTCTTTGGTTTCATAAATGAACCTTAGGTGCTTCTTAAATGTAAAAGATAGTGTAACTTAAGTTGCACTATCTACATAATCAGTATAATCAAGACAAAGAGGATTTGAATAGTTTTTGACAAAAAATATTGAGAAATTTTATGACGTACCCTGAAGGGTTGAATTGCCCGGCTTACCAATGTCATGAGCTGTCAGCGAAGCTGACTGAGTGCTGATGACTGGTAACGACTTACAGAAGTCGGGGAATCACTGGCCGGACGTGCAGCAATTCTTGAGCTGCCCACGATGTCATTGAGGGAAATCCTCGGTGTGGACTTCAATGAACCGTTTGTTCCTTCCATGGATTATATTGCAAAGCGGAATCCTACTGCTAAAAAGCCTTCTTCCGTCTGGGAAATCATTCACAGAGGAGGCTATCCTGAAATTCAGAATCCCGAATTGAACTGGAATACTTTCTATTCCAGCTACGTTCAGACTTATCTGGAAAAAGATGTCAGACAGCTGACAGCTGTACAGGACCTGAACACATTCCGCAGATTCATGGTTGCCTGTGCTGCCAGAACCGGGCAGGTTCTGAATTATTCCAATATTGCTGAGGAAATTTCAAAAGATGAGAAAACCGTAAGAAACTGGGTATCCATTCTTGAGACATCAGGCATCGTATATCTGCTGGAACCATATTCGTCCTCAGTTCTCAACAGAGCCATCAAAACGCCGAAACTCTATTTCAGAGATACCGGTCTTGCTGCGTATCTTACCAGATGGCTGACAGCTGATACACTTGCCAATGGTGCTATGCGCGGCGCTATGTTCGAAACATGGGTGATATCTGGAATTCTGAAGTCCTACAGCAACGCCGGGATTGATTATAAGTACTGTGTTTCCTATTACCGAGGCAAGGACCGGAAACTGAAGAAGAAAAAGAAGCAGCCTGATGGAACAGTCAAGGAAATAGAAACAGAAACAGAATCTGAGATCGATTTCATCATTGAAAAGGACGGTATATTGTATCCGATTGAGATCAAATGCGCCGAAAAAGTCACTGCTGATGGAGCTGCGGCCTTCCAGATCCTGGATAAGATACCGGATAAGAAGAGAGGGACCGGAGCAATTATCTGTAACTGCCCGCAGCCTGGTATGCTGCGTGACAATCTCTTTGCAATCCCTGAATGGTATATATAATCTTGAATTCCCGGTGTGATTTTCTAGCCACAGACTGCTGAATTAGCTTGAGCAGTTGAAAAAAGCCTTGATTTGGAGGCTTTTTTCGTGTTTAGACTCTTTCAAATGATCGCAGAAAGTTCTATAATGTAGCTATACTT
>JAZASR010000173.1:0-1900 GCA_036343175.1 Lachnospiraceae bacterium | reverse complement strand
TTGTATACAGAAATCCACTCTTTGTAATAGTCTTTCAGATGATCTGTCGGTTTAAAATCATTAGGCATAGTAGCTCCTTTCTACGCCGATGAAGGACCGATCATTATTCTTATTTAGTTTTCGTCAGGATCCGGAACATCGAATCCATCTTCGAGTATAAACTTAGTCAGAAGCTCATCCACCCGATTGTTAATAATGAATGGAGGCAGCTTTTTCTTTTCAACTTTTGTGAAGTATTCCTGCGCCTTTTCTCGTACTACAGTTACCTTAAGAGCATCAAACCTTCCGTACTCATTGAGCTTTTCTTTAGAAACGTGAGCGTCCATCATCCCACGGAGAATCTTTTCCGATAATCCTAAATAAGCCACGAGTCTTTTGATCTGTTCTGATCTGATATTCTGAGCATAGGACACAACGTAATCCCTGAATGTAAATCCATCAATAAATTTCGCATCTCCTGTCTGAACATCGTGGAGGAACAGATTGGCATACTTCTGGCCTTCCTGTGACAGGAAGGCGAATGACTTATGTAATTCCTCAAGAGTGGCTTCAATCTCATTAGGATCCACATTAGGATCCGCAAGCTGTTTCTTCCACTTTTCAAAGCGTGAATTCATGTAGTCATTATCTATGACACCGGTATTCTGTTCAGTAAGATATGGATCTACTGTGAAAGTAATCTCTCCATCCGGTTCATCTGAAGTACCCGGTTTCCTGAGTTCTTTATATCTTTGAAGAAGGATCTGATACTGCTCTTCTGTAGGAAATACCTCTATGATATTTTCATCACCATCATCCTCCGGATCTGTTTTGGATGAATATTCAACTTTATCCCAGCTGAATCCCTGAATCCTTGCAGCCTGCATATAGGTTGAAAAATCTCGGAACAACTTGGCAAATTTAGCCTTCGCAGCAGTATCTTCGGGAAGCTTGTCCATGTCCGGGACACCATTTGTTTCAAAGATTTTCATCATATCCTTGAAGCTGACATTCATATGCTCAACATTATCAGGCAGGTGATCCGCAAAGAGTCCCTGAGGACGGTCTCCGGAAAAGAGCTTTACAGCATCTTCGATATTCCTCTTCATCGTATGAGGCATTCGATAATATCTTATTGATCCAAATGGTTTTTCGTTAATGTTAAACAGACGGTTTGTTCTAGAGAAAGCCTGAATGAGATTCTGGTAAACCATCACCTTATCGAGGTAAAGTGTATTGATCCACTTAGAATCAAATCCTGTGAGCATCTGATTTACAACGATCAGCATATCAAGCTGCTGCTCCGGCTTTAGACGATCATAGGGTCTCTTGTGTGAAAGCCTTGCTGAAACATCCTTCTTGAACTTGGCATAACCGCCTATATCAAACTGCTGTCCGTAGAAAGTATTGTAATCATCAAGCATTTCCTTTAAGCCATCTTCCTTATCAAGTGACTTCTTACCGCCCTGATTATCGATGCTCGGATCAAACAGCCCTGTGACCTTTAGGTCAGGGTATCTCTCACGGAATTTTCGATAGTATCGTATAGCCTCAGGAATTGATGACGTAGCAAAAATAGCATGGAATTTATTGTTCCGGCTCAGGGTCATCCAGTTGTTCATAATGTCATCTACGATAGCGTTCTGGTAATCATCGGTCTGCCATGCTTCTTTTTCAATGTAATCTTCTATACCTTTATGATACTTTCCGTCACCTGAGTAGGCTCCTGCCATGGGGACTTCCGATGCTGACATAAAACTATAGTATTTTTTACTCATCGCAGGATCAGAAACAGCTTCTTCCTCTGAAGAGGCCCCGGACTCATGAAGAGCTACCCTCTTACGAAGATCCTTGTCCCGGTAAACGCATACCATGGTTGGATCGAAACCAAGGACGTTTTTATCCCGAATTCCATCGGCAA
>JAZASR010000172.1:0-1907 GCA_036343175.1 Lachnospiraceae bacterium | reverse complement strand
TTTGGTATTGTTTTCTCATAATAGATATCAAGGAGGCATTGCCGGATGGACAAAGAAGTAATGATAGGCACTTGGGCATGGGGACCGGGATTCAACGGGTCGAAGCAGGTTTTCGGGAATAATTATGACGAGGAGATTCTGAGAGAGACTTTTGAAAGGGCAGTAAATCTCGGACTGACCCGTTGGGATACGGCAGCAGTGTACGGCATGGGATCGTGCGAAAAGCTTCTGGGCAAGTTCATAAACGGACGTGACGGTATATTTATCTCAACGAAATTCTTTCCTGACAAGAAGTTCAGAGAAGGTGCGCTTGAGAAGTCCTTCCACGAGAGCATGACCCGTCTGAACCTTAAGTCGGCAGATCTGTTCTGGATACACAAACCGAATAATCTTACAAAGAATCTTCAGGAAGCGGTCCCTCTCCTTCAGGACGGTAGGATCAGATCCATCGGGATATCCAATGTGTCGCTGAAAGATATCAGGACAGCGGAAGATATTCTGTCGCGAGAAGGGTTGTCACTTGGTGCTGTTCAGAATCATTTCAGTCTCCTCAGGAATGACCAGCAGCCGCTTATTGATTACTGCAATAGCAAAGGAATAACATATTATGCTTACATGGTACTTGAACAAGGCGCTCTGGCAGGAAGATATAATGTCACATGCCCGTTTCCGCTATTGTCGATGAGAAGACTTGCCTTTCCCAAAAGCAAATTCAGAAAGATAGAAAGTCTTCTTAAACTTATGGAACAGACAGCATTGAAGTATAATATCGATAAGTCTCAGATCCCTGTCCTTTGGGTCATCGCCAAGGGGGCGGTGCCAATCATCGGCATAACAAAACCGGTCTATGCTGAACGTCTGGCGGAAGCATTACAAATTGATCTTACTCCGGAGGAGATAGAACAACTCACATCTGAAGCCGCTGCTACCGGAATACGTCAGCAGGGATCCTGGGAACCGCAATAAAAACAAGAAATGAAGATCATGAACAAAGATTATCTAATACAACAGTTATCTGATCTTGCAGCGAAGTATGATATAGCTGCCGGCAGGGAACTCCTTGGAGAACTGGTCGCCATGTCCAGTTTCAAAGTCATCCCCAAAGGATCCGTAATTGCATCGATTGGTGATGATACAAGATACGGCGGTCTCATGATCAACGGTACAGCTCGTTCATATTATATTGACAGCGAAGGAAATGATATAACAAGAAGTTTCGCTGTTGAAGGGTCGCTTTTCATGGACGAGGGCTTCTATGGTTACAACGAGCGGTTCTGCATGTGGGAGGTTCTGGAAGACTCAACTGTTATGATATGTGAGACATCCAAGGTCAGAGAACTGATCCGCGACAATAATGCTTTCAAGGATCTGTGGATCATACTCCTTGAACAAGCTGTCAGGTATAAACTTTACAGAGAAAACGGCTTCCTGGTCGAGAACGCCACCGAAAGATACATTCACTTCAAAAAATTATTCCCGGATCTGGCCAGCCGAATCTCTCAAAAACACATCGCAACTTATCTAGGAATCACCCCGGAATCCCTCAGCAGGATAAGAAGCTCTCTGAAGGATCTGTGAGATCCCGGCTCCTTTAAGGAAATCATATGTTTCGTCTTCGTTCAGCGAGTGGTTTTTGCCCCTATTCGACTTATAAGAATGATGAAATAAGCGCCCAATTTTTGAGGTGCTTAGTATACAAAATTCACGATATTATCTTCTGAGATAACTCATCGTCAAGCATCAAAGCTTCTTGGTTCATTATAAAAGATTTCATCAACCGATAAAATCTAATGCGTCAAGAAGATCTTTTATGTCCGTAACACCCTCGGGAACAGCCTTCCCGGATCTGTTCAGCCACAAAGTCCCGATTCCCAGAGCAGAAGCGCCTTTAACATCACTGCTTATTG
>JAZASR010000171.1:0-1915 GCA_036343175.1 Lachnospiraceae bacterium | reverse complement strand
TTTTATAGCAAAATTTGACGTTTCTTCAAAAGTCTTTATAGCAAAATTTGACATCTCTTCAATTTTTATAGCAAAACTTGACGTTTCTTCAATTTTCTGTGCCGGGGCTTAAGTTTGATCAATTCTTCTATACAAAAATTGGAGGTTGAATAAATTTTATGCTTCAGGATAATAACAGAAAAAGCCCCGATATCGGAGCCTTTTCTGTATTATGATATTATTATAAAGCTGATCAGTAAGTTAATGCTTTTAGGCTTATCAACCTGATAGCTTTACATTACCTTTAACATCTGAATGAAAAGCTATCAGACATAAGATATAAAAGTTTTCAGGCATCAGAATAAAAAGTTATCAGGCATCAGAATGAAAAGCTTTGAGACATCAGATAATGCGCACCTTCATGACTGCCCGTCTGCCGCTTCCGTCTGTTGCATATGCTGTTACCTTTACAATGCCTTTTGACTTTGCAGAAAGCGTGCCATCTGCAAGGATATCAGCACGATTGGCTGCATTTACCTTAAAGATAAGATTGCCGCGCGTGTATTTGCGTCCAAGGAGCGTCTTTGCTGAAAGTCTTACACGCTTACCGGTCTTTAACCTCTTAAGCTTTGATGTAAATCTTACTTTCTTTATTGCAGACCTGTTAACCTTAACAGTAAATGAATAAGCGGCCCCGCCTGTCTGAATGGTTATCTTTGAGCGTCCGCGCTTTCCTGTCTTAAGTCTGCCATTCTTAAGGACTTTAACAGCCTTTTTATTGGAAGAAGTAACTTTTGCTCCTGCCGGAAGCTTATAGATAGAGAATGTCTTCTTAGGAGCGCTTGTATAAATCTTCTTAACAGGTATCACACCTGCCCCGCGTACCTTAATGTTCACATAATAGTTATCGGTATCTGATCCGACTACCATGGTATCGGGTGTGTAATTGTAATTAACTACCGTAGTGTAATTATTAACAATAACAGGAACTCCCTTGGGAATACCTGCTGAAGCGCTGCTTTCTGTGCCGGAAGATGTCCCGGTTCCTGCTGTCTGTCCCTGGCCCGATGAACCTGTGCCTGCTGAAGCAGTAGTCTTAGACTGATATTTAGAAAGGTCATTGGAATCAAGGATCGTTATAGTATCCGATATGTTGGGATCGGATGAAGGAGCAGGAGATGCAGTCGGAGTCACAGGTGTTGGAGCCGGAGTATCAGGAGCCGCAGTCGGATCTAAAGTTGGCTCTGCAGTTGGCATTACCGATGGGTTTGCAGAAGGCTCTTCAGTTGGCTTTACCGATGGGCTTGCAGAAGGCTCTTCAGTTGGCTTTAAAGTTGGGTCCGTTGTATTTCCCGGATCTAAAGTTGGCTCTGCAGTTGGCTCTGCAGTTGGATCTTCTGATGGCTCTATAATTTCTTCCGGCTTGGCATCAGGGTCAACGGCCTTGCCATCCTTATATCCATAGATCTTTGCATCAGATGACATTCCAGGAAGACCTGTGATCGTCATCTGCTCAGAAAGTCCCTTATCGGTACTTTTCTTATTTTTCAGATAAAGAGCAGCTGCTGCACCAACCATGCCAGCGTTGTAATCGAGTGTGACCTCGTTAGATGTAGAGTCATTAACTTTATCCTGGTATGTTGAAAAATCAGTACTGGTCGGTCCGCCGCATAATGCGCCATAAAGAGTGTATTTCTCAGGAGCATTTGAATTGAACTGATCCCATCCGCTGAATCCGGAAGCAGCCCTGTGATGAGGACTCTTAGGTGACTTATCATTATATCCGCATACAAGGTTCTTTCCGGTACTGTTGCCGCCAAGTATCAGGCTCATCTGATATTTAGCCCAGTCAGCATATGCGTCTTTATCTGTAAGCTTATCAAGGATCATAGCTATAAGCTGAACGTTGCAGTTGATCCTTGCAGAACCCCAGGAA
>JAZASR010000170.1:0-1965 GCA_036343175.1 Lachnospiraceae bacterium | reverse complement strand
GATGCCGCAAAGAGCGGGGAATAGGACAGGGAATACGATAACAGCTTCAAAGAGCGGGGAATAAGACAGATGCCGCAAAGAGCAGGGAATAGGACAGAGAATACGATAACAGCTTCAAAGAGCGGGGAATAAAATAAATGCTGCAGATAGCAGTTAGTGAAGAAAATAGTGCTTCATACAGCAGGGAATGCCGGGTTAAAGCAGGGAATGCCGTGTTAAATAGAAAAAAAGCAATTCTGAAAAATATGAAATTTCTGCTTGACAAAGGAAATGGCGCTTTGTATAATATAACACGTGCTCACAAAAAGGGAGCACATAATTTATGATTTCGCACGAGTGGCTCAGTGGTGGAGTATCGCCTTGCCAAGGCGAGGGTCGCGGGTTCGAATCCCGTCTCGTGCTTGCATGACTTCTTATATACACATATGATGACAGGCCTATATTATATATACACATGATAGCAGGTCGGTATTGTATACACATATGAAGGCAGGCACGCTGAAATGCCTGTAAGTTTATATGTATTATATGTGTTGTCTGGAGCATGTTATTTATTAATATTCTGTTTTTGCACGAGTGGCTCAGTGGTGGAGTATCGCCTTGCCAAGGCGAGGGTCGCGGGTTCGAATCCCGTCTCGTGCTTATTTTTATGCCTTTTTTCTATAACATTTTTCATACTGAGCTTATTTGTTTCCTGCCTCTTATGTGGTTCTGATCTTATATAATTCATGTTTTTATATCTGAGGTCTTTAAAAGCTCCATTTTGAAAAACAGCCGCAATCCCGCTGGCTTCAGACAATGGCAGCTTACATGTCAATAGTATGTAAATATTCTCTGATTTATGTTATTATATCCACGTATGTTTGTGGAAATGATCAGCATTATATTTTATCTGCCCGGGCTTACTTTATCATGGCCGGCATCATAATGCTTTATACATTGATCTCGTATTCCGCGAGTATACATAAATTTTTGATCGATATGGAGGCAGTAATTTTGCCAATGAATAAAAGAAGCTTTAGCTCCGATCCGTCAATGTATGCAAAAGCTCCGTCAGGAAAAGGACACAAGAATATCATTCTGAATGTCCTGCTCATATTTTTCATTGCACTGATGATATTTTCGGCTGTTATGCTGTCGGTAATGTATATGAAGTATCGAAAGTGCGGCAGGTTCTACGATTCAATGGTTTCCGACTATGTATCAGTGAATGATGGTGCCGGAACCGGGGACTTAAGCAGCGGTATAGATGAGACAAATGGGGGATCCGGAGCTGATGAAGGCAGTCAGGATGATACTTCAGCAGAAAAGAATGATCCAAAAGGCACAGGATCAGCAAATGAACCGGACAGGCGGATCTATGGTCCTATGACCGGTGAAAAACTGCCCGTAAATGTGGATTTCAAACGTCTTCAGGAGTTGAACGGCGATATCGTCGGCTGGCTTTACTGCCCGGATACGACTATCAATTATCCTGTTGTCCAGGGCAATGATAATAATAAATACCTGCATATATTGTTTGACGGCAGGTACGGGGTATCCGGAACGATCTTCATGGATTACCGCAATGAGAGCGACCTGACTGACACCAATACCATTATCTATGGCCATCATATGAAGGATGGATCCATGTTCAGGGGTATTTCGGACTATAAGGAAGCAGGTTACTACAGGAAACACAAGTATTTTTATTTTCTGACGCCTGATGTTTCATACAGACTCGCTGTCCTTGGCGGATATACGACTGAAAGCACCTCAGACAGCTATACCCGCGTCTTTTCATCTGACTATGGCGTGAAGGATTTTCTGAGGATGATAAAGACCAATTCAGATTTTAAGACAGATGTGGATATTTATGAGATGTCACATGTGATAACGCTTTCGACATGCGCCTATGATTTTAAGGACGCAAGATATGTGCTGCATCTGGGATACTGATCCTTTGATTTGAGATCCTAATTAATT
>JAZASR010000169.1:0-2000 GCA_036343175.1 Lachnospiraceae bacterium | reverse complement strand
TTTTTATAAAGAAACAATGTTGACTGTATGTGCGGGATCTGGGTAAAGAGAACCTTCAGGATGTCCATCCGCTATACAAACAAAAAATGATATGTTCATGAGCTCATTTCTTTGGCTCACAAACATATCATACGAGGAGGTGGCTATATGGCAAATATCAATCCGGTATCAGATCTTAGAAACTATAAAACTGTTTTAAAAAACGTAAGTGTCGGTGAGCCTGTATATCTTACCGTAAATGGACGGGGAAGGTACACGATACGAGATATAGAAGAAGATAATGATTTTGAAAAGACAAAGGCGATGCTGAGACTTATGTGCGAACTAAATGAAGGTCGAAATGCAGGTGAAAAAGAAGGCTATATCTCCATAGATGAAGTACGTAAGCATTTTAAGGAGAACCATGTATGAAACCTGGCTTTTCAAGTATAGCTTTAAGGGATCTAGACCGTGTTTATGATGAGGTTTTTACGGCTTCCCGAAGCTATGAAATAACGGAGCAATATATAGATGATCTTCTTAAGACAATTGAGGACAAAGTAGATTTTCCACTTTCTGCATCACCGCTGTATTACGAAGATCTGTTTACAGGATATTACTATGTGCGGTTTAAAGCTTATATTTCCTTTTATCATGTGGTGCAGGATCAAATTTTTGTAGATCGTATATTATTCGCAGCAAGTGATTATCTGAAAATATTATTCGGTAAGGATTAGTGAATTTAAAATGCCACCTGGATATTCCGGGCGGCATTTTAAATAATTTAATATACAGATATTGAATAACAAACCATTCGATATAAGCAATATGCAATACTCAATTTGAGGATTATATTGGTCTTGTCAGATGGAAAGGAGGATAAAGCTATGGGAAAGACTTTGGTAACATATTTCAGTGCATCGGGCGTAACGAAGAAACTGGCAGAGACGATTGCGGAAACGCAGAAGTGGGACATCAAGGAAATTGAGCCGGCGGTTCCGTATTCCGATGCAGATCTTAATTGGACGGATTCACATAGTCGCAGCACGGTCGAGATGCGGGATAAGGACAGCCGTCCTGAGATGAAGCAGCCGATCGATGTGAGTGGGTATGATACGATTTTTGTCGGGTTCCCGATCTGGTGGGGTGTCGCACCGCATGTGGTGAACACGTTTCTTGAGAGCCAGGATTTCAGCGGGAAGACGATCGTACCTTTTGCAACCTCAGGCGGCAGCGGCATGGGTCATACTGCGGATGAGCTTCAGAAATCGGCGCCTGGCGCACATGTGCGGAATGGACGCGTCATGAGCGCAAGGGAATCCGGGAAGGCTGTCGCACAGTGGATTGACGGGCTGAATCTGTAATTCATATAGTTCAGTAGATGCCAGACTGGATCGAGCGGACACGGTTAAAGCAATATAAAAATTTGCTTGAATCATAGTGTATAAAGGGATGTGTTCAAATAAGACGAGTATCTATTACATCGGGGTTGAATGGAGAGGAGGTGAAATATGGATCTTCGATTACTCGAGTATTTTCTTGAAAGCGCCAGGCAGGAGAGCATCAATAAGGCTGCCGAGGTGATTCATATTTCGCAGCCAACCTTAAGCCGGCAGCTTGCACAGCTTGAAGAGCAGCTTGGTGTGCAGCTTTTTGTTCGTGGAAACAAGGGAATAAAGCTGACAAATGAAGGCGTTCTGTTTAAGCGCCGTGCGCAGGAGATCCTGGATCTTGTTGGGAAAACGGAGGATGAACTTCGTTCGCAGGAGCAGGAGCTCGAAGGGACAATCACAATCGGTTGTGGTGAAACAAAAGCGGTAGCGAGGCTTGCCGAACTGATCAAGGGCTTTCAAAGGGAGCACCCATTGGTTCGTTTTGATCTTATTACCGGAAATGCTGACGCAAGTCAGGAGGGGATGGACCGGGGACTTATCGATATCGGACTTCTGCTGGAGCCGGTCAACATGTCAAAATATGAATTCATTCGGTTGCCGGATCCTGATCCATGGGTTGTTATCTTA
>JAZASR010000168.1:0-2040 GCA_036343175.1 Lachnospiraceae bacterium | reverse complement strand
GCTTTGAATGTTTTCAGAATGGAGCTTCTGGGAGCCAAGGTGCATACTGTCAAAACAGGCTCAAGAGTGCTGAAGGATGCGGTCAACGATGCATTCAGAGAATGGATCTCAAGAGTTGACGACACCCATTATGTTATTGGATCCACAATGGGTCCTCATCCTTTCCCAACCATTGTAAGGGATTTCCAGGCAGTAATAAGCGAGGAAATCAAGGAGCAGATACTGGAGCTTGAAGGCAAGCTGCCGGATATGGTTATAGCTTGTGTTGGAGGTGGAAGCAATGCCATGGGCGCATTCTACAATTTCCTGGAAGATGAAGATGTAAGGCTTGTAGGCGTTGAAGCTGCAGGAAAGGGAATTGATACTGAATTCCATGCTGCTACAATTTCCAAAGGGGAGATTGGAATCTTCCATGGAATGAAATCCTATTTCTGTCAAGGAAATTATGGCCAGATATCTCCGGTTTACTCAATATCTGCAGGACTTGATTATCCTGGAATCGGTCCGGAGCATGCCTATCTGCATGATATTGGAAGGGCGGAATATGTCAGCGCTACAGACGATGAAGCGGTTGAGGCATTTGAATACTTGTCCAGGATGGAAGGAATCATTCCAGCTATTGAATCATCCCATGCTATAGCCCATGCCATGAGAATTGCAGGAGACATGGATAAGGATGATGTGATTGTAATAAATGTATCAGGCCGTGGAGACAAGGATGTGGCAGCTATTGCTCGCTATAAGGGAGTTGAATTATACGAATGATTGCAGTGAGGTTTTTAAATGAGTGATAAGAAAGATATAAAGATTGCTGATGCTTTCAAGGATGGAAAGGCTTTCATTGGATTCCTGACTGCAGGAGACCCTACAATTGAAAAGACTGTGGAATATGTGCTGGCCATGGAGGAGGCAGGATGTGACTTGGTTGAGATAGGCATTCCTTTCTCAGACCCTGTAGCTGAAGGTCCTGTCATTCAAGAGGCGAATATCAGGGCCCTTTCAAACAATACAAATACTGATGATGTTTTCGAGGCGATTCGGCAGATTCGGGAAAAATCAGATGTTCCTTTAGTGTTTTTAACTTACATAAATCCTGTTTTCCATTATGGGTATGAGAAGTTCTTTGCCAGGTGCAAGGAGCTTGATGTCTGCGGAATCATCTCACCGGATCTTCCTTATGATGAGAAGGATGAGATTCTTGAAGTGACTCGAAAGTATGGCATTGACATTATCAGCTTGATTGCTCCTACTTCAAAGGAACGCATTCAGATGATTGCAAGTGAAGCAAGCGGATTTATTTACGTTGTTTCATCATTAGGGGTCACTGGAATGAGAAGCGAGATCAGGACAGACTTAAAATCAATTTTAGATGATATCAAGGAAGTTACAGATGTTCCTGCAGCTGTAGGTTTCGGCATAAATACTCCAGAACAGGCAGAAAATATTGCAAAAGTAGCCGATGGTGTTATTGTAGGAAGTGCAATTGTAAATATTATTGCAGAGCATGGAGAAAATGCAAAAGAGCCTTTAGTAAAATATATAAAATCAATGAAAGATGCTATCTCCTAACATCTTTCTTTAATATTTTTAATACTTATTTTGTTTTAATTTTTTACTCTATTTTTTTAATTTATTGATATTTTATCGATTGTATTTTATCAATTTCCATTGAATCTATTTTTTCATATTTTTCCAATTTATTTTGTTAAGTTTATTATTAAGTGCCGAATTTCTCCCGGACTTTTCTGATTGTGAATCTTGCAAAGGCGAAGTTCAAGATACTTGCCAGGGTTCTTCCTAAGGCAAGTCCCGCCCATATGCCTACAAGTCCCCATCCCAGAATTATTCCCAGGGTGTATGTCGCGGTAACTGTAAAGATGACCTCTCTTATTATGGTCCACATCAGGCTTATGGTTCCCCTTCCTATTCCCTGATACATGAAGCTTGAAGTCATTCCAGCTCCAGTCATAGGCAGGCATAGGCTGGCAATTCTCAGGAATCTTGTGATTTCAGGAACCAGTACTGCGGTTTCCTTTGTGT
>JAZASR010000167.1:0-2065 GCA_036343175.1 Lachnospiraceae bacterium | reverse complement strand
TAGCAATGAACCGGGAAGTGATTTATTTCTATTTCTTTCTTACGGTGGTTTGGATTTTCAGAGCATGCCTTGCCAGTTTCATTGAGCCGTGGCCGTTGCAGCCAATCCCGGCAGCTGCGATCGGGCAGCTGATCGCATCAGATGTATTGGCTGTCATGATGATAGTTGTCAGTGTTAGCTTTGTCAGAGAACTCAGAAGAAAAACATAGAGCGGATTATCAACAGTTGCCTGCCGATTCCTTGAATACAGATCAATTCTTGAGTACCTCTCTATCTAAAAAATCCTTCAGAGACAGAAATGTCGCCCCCTTTATTTCCGAGCACGCATATTTATGAAAATCAAGAATAAAACAGACTAAGCCCCGGAATGATTTTCCGGGACTTTCTTAGTGCTGAATCACAGGGGAAGATCATCGGTTTATCATCATGTCATAGAATCCGGGGATTGCCGATGTTGCCAGAATCTGCCCGGCTGTCAACAAATCGATGATCGCATGGCCGATCATAATGGGCATCGGGTTTCTGTTTTTCCTGTATATGATGCAAAGAACTATCGTAAGAGGAAGGAATGACAGGAAACGGTAGACCATATACCTTGCATCCGGCAGTGTCGGAATAAAGCAGTGCTGAAGTGCAAAGAAGAAAGACGGAAAGATCACTGATAAGTATCTGTTTTTGATCGTGTTTACTCCGCAGCCGAGATAGATGCTGTCCTCTGCAAGCGCCGTACTGCCGGGAAGAACAATGAGATTGATCACTGCAAGAGGAACGGGTATCGGTGCGATCATCATCGGTGGCGCATAAAGTATTTTTCCATAGCAGAGAAAACCTGCCAGATACATTCCTCCCATACCGAGAAAGAGTATGAGTACGCTCATGCCGACGGCTTGTTTGGGAGCTGTTTTGCCCTTCTCATAGTTGATCAGTTTTTTTAATCCGCCGTCATTTTTAGTTATGAAGATCAAGGCTGCGGCGGTGATGATATTTACCGCGCTTGCTGTGACTGACCATGTGTTGCTGATATCAGACAAGCTCCTGCCGGCGATCATCGATATAACGATAAACACGGTAATAAATATGATGCTTCTGAGCGGCATGAGAATGGGGAGGAATTTCTTGCTCATACTATATCTCCCATGAGCATATTGACCGTGTCTTCGATAAAAGAACTGCGGCCTTTTCTGGTATTAAGATCATAGCCTGTAATCTTTTTGGACTCTTCTGCCGCGAGGAAAGCAGCCTGCATCGATGACGCAAGGCTGAAGGATATCAGGCGTTTGCTCTTGTCGGGGATGTTGCCCCTTAAAGCCATCTGAAAACCTTTCTGTGTAAGAGCTGAATTGGAGTCGGCCCTGTAAGATTTGAAGTCTGACAGGATAGACATCTTAACTATTGCACGGTTTGCGAAAAGGAATTCAAACGTCTGCTTCGCGTAACCGGTCAGACGCTCACGATCAGAAAGCCCGTCGTCTTCTGCATTCATAAGCTCCGGCTTCATGCTGCAGAGAAGATCAGTTATGATCTTATTGGAGCATTCCGCAAGCAGATTGTCTTTGCTGCCGAAATGGTAATTGATAAGGCCGAGAGCCACGCCGCTCCTTTGGGCTATTGCTCTGGCTGTAATACTTTCCGGTTTGCCGTCTGATTCTTTTATAAGGGCAATTGTCTGATCTATAAGAAGTTCTTTTATGTCGCTCATACCAGTCTCCTTGAACAATGTTCAAAATGATTATATTGAACACCGTTCAAAATGTCAACGGGACTCATATGCCTGATGGTATAATAACGTTGTGGGAAGGTGGAGTGAAGTACAATAGTTGGTGAGTACCTTTGAGCAATGGTCGGAAGCCTATGAATAATATCAAAGCAGCAAAAGAAACAATAAAGATCACAGAGTGCGGATATTACGAAGTGTCCGGCAAGAAGGTTGTGTTCAGTAAAGAAGAACACAACTGTGTTACCGTGTATTCTCCGGATGACGGTGAGAAACTTATTGAGAAATTTGCATCTATTCCTTAGGGCGGCAGTATCTGCACGTTCAAGGTCAACAACTCGGATTCGTTCG
>JAZASR010000166.1:0-2094 GCA_036343175.1 Lachnospiraceae bacterium | reverse complement strand
TTTTGGGTGTCGGATCCAATGAACTGATGAAGCAGTAAAGAAACTAAAATGTTGGAGGCATTGTCATGAGAATCGTTCTGTCGCCGGCAAAGGAGATTCGGATATTGGTTCTGACTGGAGCGATTTATGGACAGAGAGTTTGTATTCATTAAGCAATAGCTGGATGAAGGATTAGGAATTCGTTTCTTCATCCAGCTTTTGTACGACCATCAATGAAAGGTGATGCCTTGAAAACTGAAACAGAAAGGCGTCAAAGAACTGGATGATCTCGTGGCTTCTCATTATGATGAGGACCACATCGCCGGTCTCGTCGGCGTTTTAAGCACAACGAACGTTGATAGAATTATCTGTCCGGATTATACGGCTGACACAAAAATCTATCAATCCTTTGCCAAAAAAGAAGAGGAGTCCGGTGCAGAGATCATTCATCCTGTAGCAGGGGATGAGTTCAGATTGGGTAATGCCTCCATCAAAGTGCTTTCTGCGGATAATTCGGCTGAATTTGAGAATGACCGTTCTATAGCGGTGCGAATCGTTTATGGTGATTTCAGCGTAGTTATAACCGGGGATGGATCTTATGACGAAGAATATCGTATTCTCCGAAGTAAGGCTGATATCGATTCGGACGTCTATGTTGCCGGACATCATGGAAGCCAGTATTCTAGCACCACAAAATTTCTGAAGGCTGTATCACCCGCTTATACCATGATCTCATGCGGAGCCGGCAATAACTATGGACATCCTACTGAAGAAGCTTTGAAACGCATAAAGGCGTGCGGATCAAATCTGTTCCGGACCGACATTCAGGGAGAGGTGACCGTCTATTCAGATGGAGATAAGTACTGGTTTTCTCAGGTTCCTACCGATGATTGGACTCCAGGAGAAGTTTCAGAGACGAGTGATGAGAGCAGTCAAAGGACAATAATGGAAGCAGGCATTATCAACTGATTATTTGAGTGCTTCAATGAATATCTTGTGATATCTAATCTATTCGATTAAGATACTTGCGCGATGTTGGATGTTGAGATTTATCTGCCGGAGGAAGCATTGGAAAAGTGCGGGATGCAGTCAAAGACTACTGCGTTTCCTCGGAAGGTAAACCAGGTTATATTATTTGATGAAAATATAGGAGAATGAAATGAAGTGCGATCTTTGTGGAACAAAAGAATCCAGGGTTACAATGAATGGCATTGGTTATTGTGAAGACTGCTTTAATAAGCTGATGGCTGAAAGATATGGATTCAATGAAGATTTTCAATATCCTGAAGATTTAACGGTTGAAGATGGTGAGGGCAAGCCGCAATGCTTTAAGGTATATCACTTGAATCATGGGAATATCATTACATGGATTGCAGAAAATGATGGTACAGAAATAAAGGCTTACTCATTCTTGGATGAACGCTTATCGGACGGTTATCATCGACTTATAGATCAGGTTAAGCGGTATCTTAATTCGAATACATTGGAGAAGGATCCGCCTTTCGCAAAACCATCATTGGCCCAAAAGGGCGATATAGAAATTGTCTTTGACGAACACGAAGGAAGTTTATTCCGTATTGATGGTAAGAATTATACGGCAGATGAACTTGCAGAAATGTTACAGGCATATGAAGGCTTTCATTTACAATATCAGATTAGAGATGGAGGCGAAGCTTTTCTAGGCAAAGATGAATGTCTTATGCCAATTGTGCTTTCTCATGATGAATTGGTGCAGGAAGTCCGTAAACTGATAGCTTATCTTTCTGATGGAAGGGGCTTCATTAGTTATAAGCAGGTTTCAGCTTTTCAGACCGGATTTTGGCAGATCGAAGAAAAGTTGGAATTTTATCTCTTCCGGAATCATGAGGTTGCCATAGAAACCGCCGAGGATATTCTTGAAATGATGGAGAAAGTTCAGTCGGACGATGATACATTCCCATCAAGTGAAGTTGAGTGGCTATATGGATTTTGCAGAAGGTAAAGTATGAAATATCAACTTGCAGCTTTTGACATGGATGGGACGCTTTTGACGAGCGATAAAAGGATTCTGCCGGAAACGCTGGAAGCGATTCGGGAAGCTGATAAAGCCGGAAAATATATAGCTCTTTGTACTGG
>JAZASR010000165.1:0-2098 GCA_036343175.1 Lachnospiraceae bacterium | reverse complement strand
TACAATCGAGAAGGAACATTTCCAATAATAGGTCGTCAGGGAGCGCTATGTGGAAATATAAATATTGCCATGGGCAAGTTTTATGCCACTGAACATGCAGTAGTAGTTGATTGCTTTAATATTTTAGATCCAATATGGGCTTCATGGTTTTTAAAGGCATTGAATCTTAATCAATATGCTACGGCTACAGCACAACCTGGTCTTGCGGTTTCAAAAATTAATGATGTTTTAATTCCACTTCCTCCACTTGGTGAACAGAAGCGTATTGTTGCGAAGCTTGGGGAGTTGCTTCCGCTGTGCGATCAGCTGAAGTAGGGTGATTGTGGTCTGATGTAGGCATTGGGAAAAAAGGGGCAGCATATCACATTTTATGATCATTAGCCGAAGCATACTACTGCTGTAGGATATATACAGCCGGGAAAATGGCCTAATGATTTAAATACACCAAAGATTTTTGTTACCTGGAATGTGAAAAATGAGTGTAAGAATCAGGGATATACGCTTCTTGATACATTGGGGTGATCATGGCAGCCAGAGGGGTCTTTCGCTTTTTCGGAGGGCTCCTTTTTTATGTGAGTCTGATCGGGTGAAGGGTAGAGCCAGATAGTCTGACGGAACTGGATCCGTCAGAAGCGATCAACTTTTCCGAGGGGCCGTCTAATGCTGCAATCGAAAAGCAGAGGGATGTTCTGAAGCAGGTTGTGCTGAAAAGAGACAATCACGCAACATATATATTGCTTGGTATCGAGAATCAACAACATGTGCATTATGGGATGCCGGTAAGAAATATGCTGTATGATGCTTTGTCTTATTCGAAGCAGATTGATGAGTTGTCAAGGAAGCATATTGAAGACAAGGATTATGGTGCAGGAGCTGACGACTTCCTGAGTGGTATCCATAAGGGAGACAGGTTAAGGCCGGTTGTAACGCTCGTGATGTACTGGACGCCGGAAGCATGGGACGGGCCTATGAGTATACATCAAATGCTTGAGGATTGTGATGCTAAGCTTTTAGAAGTTATACCGGATTACAGGATAAATCTTTTGACGCCGCATGGAATTTCGGATGCTGATTTTGGTAAATTTAGGACGAAACTTGGGGCTGCATTACAGTTTATTAAGGCATCGAAGGATAAGGATAAATTAAATTCTGCTTTGGAAAGCAATCCTGAATTTCAACATTTTGACAGGCAAACGGTAGGCTTGATTAATGCTGTGACGAACTCTAGAATACAGGTAAAGGACGGAGAGGAGGAGATTAACGTGTGTACGGCTATTAATGATATGAAAAAAGAATCTTTTGATGCTGGGAAAATGGATACCCTTATTGCTCTTGTGAAAAGAGGTCTTCTTTCTGTGCAAAATGCTTCAGAGACAGCAGGTATTTCCACGATGGAGTTTCAGAAATTGTTAAATGACAAAAAGTAAAGGCAACAGGTGTATCCATTGGTGGGACAGCTTTTATGGCTGTCCCATTTTTATTTGTTATGAAAGGGTAAAAGATCCGTTTAAAAAATGTAATAAAAAGAAAATCCGTCTATAGTATGATGCACGTGGGAAATAGATTTCATATTTTGAAGTCTTTTTGGGGATTTTTTAGAGAGGAGGATTTTCATGTGCATTAGGAGGAAGCGATGGGATCAGGGGTTGAAATTTTTCGTGGCGATGCTGTTGATCGGGGTGTTAACATTGGCATTTCCTGTGATGCTGGCGCGGGCTGAAGGCTGGGTGCATGATGAGGCTGCGGGGGCGTGGTTCTATAAGGTGAAGCATCCGGAGCATGGGGAGTATCAGCTGAAGCGGAGCTGGCATGATGATATCGACGGGTATAGGTATTATCTTGATCCTGTGACGGGTGTGATGAAGACGGGGTATCATGTTCTGGACGGGAAGCTGTATCTTTTTAAGGATGAGCCGAAGCAGGGAAATTACCGGCAGGATGATGGGGAATTCTGGCGGTATCATCCGAATGGGCGTATCCCGTACGGAGCGCTTCTGGCCATGTGGGCTACCGCGGATAGATCGGGTGCGCCGGTGAAGCTTGCGGATGGTGTCGATGCGGCCGAGCTTCTGCGGATTCGAGAGGGAAGCGGGCCGGC
>JAZASR010000164.1:0-2103 GCA_036343175.1 Lachnospiraceae bacterium | reverse complement strand
TCGCCTCAAATATCGGCCTTTCCCTTCAGAAATTCGATGACCTCATCATAACTGCGCTTGCTCTTTTCAAAGGCTTCGAAGATCTCCTTCTGCTCCTGCGCCTTTAACTCTTCCTGCAGTTTTTCGTATTCTTCCTGTGCCTGTTCGAGTTCGTCTGTCAGTTTCAGGATCTTCTCCTTCTGGCGCTCGATCCGCTTCCTCACATCCATAGGCTGTCTTGCCATAATGATCCACCCTTTCTCAAGCTGTCATGGTCCTCAGATACCCGCTTAGTTCAATTGCCTGCTTTTTTACATCTGCGGCATTCAGATTAAATGCCTGCAGGATCTCTTTCTGGGTAGCTGTAACTGCATAGTTCATACGATAGATACCATCTGCCTGGCGCACCATTTCGATCTTTTCCAGTTCTCTTATAGCCGCCGGAACGGTCATGTAATTCTCTTTTTTGCCAAGGGCCTTCATTCTGTCCTTCAGACAGGTGTATATCTTATTCCGTATGATCAGAGCTACGAACTCAATAAAAATCTTGGTGTGAAGAGGTTCGTCTTCGTACACCTTCATCGTTCTTTCGCCCAGGTACGACTTATCTCCTCGGAACAGCTTTTCTGAGCAATCACGGCTCTTGTACAGCTCCAACGCGTCTGCGGCGCTCATCTCTGATGAAGAGATGATTGCAAAGTAACCGCAGAGCCGGATATCTCTGGAAATCACATCTTTTCGTTCCCGAATAAACTGCAGTTTCTGGTCCGCCTTACCTTCATGGTAGTAAATGGGCTCAAAGTAGTCGGTATACGGTTTTCCTACCGTTATCCCCGTTCCAATCTGCTTCTCCAGATACTCTTTGTGCTGTTGGATCTTCGTTTCCAGTTTTGAACGTTCTTTTGCTTTTCGATAGTCGCTGTAATAAATGTGGATCCACCGGTCGGTCGTATCTTTCGGAAAAACAGGCGCTTTTACCGTTGTCCCGTTTACTCCGTAAAAAGAGATCGTCTTGTCCCACTCATCTTCAAAGCTTCCTCTTACATCAAGAATAAGCTTGTCCACCAGCTTCTTGCAGCCTTTTACCATGATCAGGAAGTCATAATGGTTCCGGTCCATGTACCGTATGTTTTCCTCGCTGAAATAGCCCCGGTCAAGGATAAATCCTGCGTTCTTGTAACCGTACGCAGCTGCTTTCTCCAGGAGGAACTGAAGCTGAGAGACATCGTTGATACTGCCAGGGTATTCTTCGTAAAACAGCGGCACGCTGTTGGTCCTGTCATAGGTTACAGAGTAGTTATAAATCGGTTTAGCGCCACGTTCTTTCTCATGTCCGAACTCGGCAAGCTGGATGTCTCCTGCCTGACAATGCTTATTGGTGGAATCATAGGAAATGTAGATCTTCTCCCTATGGTCCCTGCTGCTGTTCCATTCATTCTGGAACTGCAAGGCCGCATCATAGTCCACTTCCCGTAAAAAGCGTGAGATCTTCGAATCACTGTAGACCTTCATTCCTTCTGTAAAAAGCGGATGCCGATACGCATATGAAGGATAATACTGTGCGGCGTTATTCTCTGTAACAATGGCATAAGCAGCCAGATCCAGGAACAGGCCAGCGTCCGTGCCTATGATGCTCCCGATCTTTTCATCCAGTTTGTAGTGCCGGATCACCTTCCGGATGACCAGATATGGACCGATCATCAGGCAGGCACTTCTGACCGATTCCGGAAGTTCCTCCGGGAGCTCTGCTTCCGGGAAATATTTCCTGTAGTTGGCGTTCGGGATCATCATGGAATCATCCATCCCGTCCAGCTTTCCTATCGCAGTACACTGCGGAACGTTGTACTTCCTTTTGGAGTCATACCTTCTTCCATACTCGTAATAAATATAGGTCGTTCCCTTTATCTTTTTTCTCGAAATACCGGTCTTATTCTCCGGAATCTTTACTGTACAATCCAGATACATATGTCCTCCAATTAAGTGTTAATTTAACACTTAATCATTATAACACATGTACCATATATTTCAATATTTATGCCAATAAAATGGCTTAAATAAAGGGTTTTAGCTTATTTACATCGTTCTTCGTTTATTTGAGTGTTAATTATCTGGGAAGTACACATT
>JAZASR010000163.1:0-2125 GCA_036343175.1 Lachnospiraceae bacterium | reverse complement strand
GAATATTGTTAGATGAATCGCTTAAAGCATAAGAGTAGATCCGGTAAATAGATTAAAGTCAGCAGGTGGCAAAGCCTGTATCGACTTTCCTGAGACAGTCAGATCCAAGCCTTCCGGGAATTTCACCTCATAGGCATGGAGAAGCTGCCGAGCTATGCCATAACGCTTTTCGAGCATACTGTTTAATCTTAGATCCCCATACTTCGGATCACCATAGATCGGATGTCCGATGGAACGTAGATGTGCCCGGATCTGATGCGTTTTACCAGTGATGAGATGTACCCGGAGAAGCGTCCACGCGAAATCCGATGTTACATGATTTGGCCTTGCATCATTAAGGCCACTCCTTTTATCATAAAGGCTATCCCTTTCATCCTGATGACCCTTCACCGCATGTTCACATTCAGCATCCAAGTCTCCCCAGGCGATCGGCTCATATGCAGTATGAATCTCCACTGCACCCGGAAAGGCAGTTGTTCTAATGCTTACATGATTGTCTTTTTCGTTCTTTTTTAAAAATCCGTCAATCTGCTCTGACTTAAGGATCGTTCCTTGTACGACAGTAAGATAATATTTTTCGAGAGACCTGTCTCTAAGGATAGACGCCATCGTCTGCAGTGCTGGCAGCGTTTTTCCAAATAAAATGAGTCCGGAGGTATTTCTGTCCAATCGATTACAGATACCCGGCTTAAAGGTTCGAAGCGTTTCCTCGGTAACTTCTCCCTTTTCAAAAAGATACTGGAGACAATACTCATTGATTGAAAGTTTTTCACGATCGTCTGATTGCGAGAGAACACCTGCAGGCTTGTTCAGAATTAAAAGTGCATCATCCTGAAAGACAATCCATTTTTCGAAGTCCTTCGGCAGCTTGCATCCGAAAGGAGCACTTTCTTCAGTCACACCTGCGCCCATCTTCTCGAAGGTATCCTCGGAAAAATACAGCTTGACCGTATCACCGGATTGAAGCATCTCTTTTCCGGTTGCCTTTTTATCGTTTAGCACAATATTCTTTTTCCGAAGCATTTTATAGATGAAGCCATCCCCTGCTTCACGGAGATATTTGTGAAGCAGCTTGTCTAACCTTTGCCCTGCTTCATTCTTTGAAACCTTTAGTTCCCGCATGAACGATCTTCCTCTTTTTCAACATGATAAAACCGTAGTATTAATTCTGCTGGTACAATATGACTAAAAACATGAAGAAGCTTCATTGTAATTCCATACACGGATAAAGCACGTCCCTTGAGACTATCCTGAAGCGCCTTTTGACATACCTTTTTTGCGTCAGCCATAAAATATTTTTTATAAGGTGCCATCCTCCCCGTCGATTCTGCAGTCTTAAAAAATTCTGTTCTGACGGGCCCCGGACAAACGGCAGTAACTGTGATTCCAGATCCATGCAGCTCTTTTCTCAAAGCTCGTGAAAGATTCAATACGTAGCTTTTTGACGCTGCATAGGAAGCGAAATATGGCTGTGGCAGAAAGGCAGAGCCGGAAGAAAAATTGATCAGATAAGAGGCCTTCTTTCTTCCCCTCCGCATATATGGCAGGCAAAGACTAGTGACAACTGTCAAGGCGCGGACATTGACGTCATCGATTTCCATAAGATCTTTCCATGGAATACGCTGAAACGCACCGATTTTCCCAAGCCCTGCCGCATTAACAAGAAAAAGGACCTCTGGCTTTTCGTCACGGAGCGCCTCATTAAGTGCTTCTAAGTCTTTTATTTTTGACAGATCAAGTGCAAACAGTTTCGAAGACTTCGTGAGCATACTCGCAGTAAGAGAAAGTTCTGTTTTCCTTCTTCCAATCAACCAGAAGCCTTCTACCGCCGATACCGTCTTATCAATTTGCCGAGTCATCTCACGACCCATGCCGGAGGTCGCACCCGTGATGATCGCGATTCTCATGTGGAAACTCCTAATCTTTTATATACTGAAAAACCGGAAGCTTTTCAGCTTCCGGTTCCCGATGCGGGAGATGGGACTTGAACCCACACGTCCTATCGGACACAAGATCCTTAGTCTTGCCTGTCTGCCAATTTCAGCACCCCCGCGCGACTCGACTAATATAGCACAGGGGATTTTTGATTGCAAGCAGTTTTTCAAAAAGTTTTCTTATAGCAATT
>JAZASR010000162.1:0-2137 GCA_036343175.1 Lachnospiraceae bacterium | reverse complement strand
GAATGACAGGATCTTCACCCTGTCAAAGTCCTATCTTCACCATGAGATGGACAGAGGGGTCAAGGCAAGCGGGGTCAAGCGGATCCGGATCCATGATCTAAGGCACAGCCATGTGTCGCTTCTCATCGATATGGGCTACTCAGCCGTTGCCATTGCAAAACGCATGGGGCATGAGAGTCAGAATATCACGCTCCGGTATGCCCATATGATGCCTTCTGCCCAGGATGACATGGCTGAGGATCTGGATGATGTATGGAAGGAGGGCTTTGATGTCAGCGAAGAATCTTGATCCAAAGGGGAGAGTGCGAAGCGAAACAATCGCTTACCGCTGCTCGCCGGAAGGGATTCTTCAGTGAGGATTATCTCAGGGATATCCTGACGAATGAGAAGCCGAAGAAAAGGAAAGTCGTATTTAACGAGAAGAAGCTTAATAGCTATTTTTCGCCGAAGATGTCGAATGAGGACATCGAGCAGGTGATCGTCCAACTTCTGGAAGAATGGAAATCGAAAGGGGAGGTTTAATGGAGAGATTGGAGCTTTCATATTATTACGGGCAGGAGGGGGAGCAGTTTACCTTCTACCGCCTGCCCAAGGCTCTGATCACGGATCCGAGGTTCAAGGACATATCAAATAATGCAAAGCTCCTGTACGGTCTGATGCTGGACCGTATGGGGCTTTCTGTCCGGAGCGGCTGGTTCGATGATCAGAACAGGGTATATATCAAGTATGCCGTAAAGAGTATCATGCAGGATCTGAATATCAGCAAGGTGACTGCCGTGGGGCTTCTTAAAGAGCTTCAGGGCATCGGCCTTATCGACATGATCCAGAGGAACGGCCTTGCAAACATTATCTATGTGAAGAACTTCATTTCAGAAGACAAGGCAGCCAGTGGGACAGGAGACCCTCTGAACCGGTCTGAAAATTGTACCGGTCCGGAAGATGTACCTGCTACAACCGGGGAGTATAGCAATCAGACCGGTATAGAATCTGAACCGGTCCAGTCTGAGACCCGGGAAGATTTCCCTACCGGTACCGGTACAGAAAAGAGACAGGGGGCAGTACAGAATCTGAACCCGAATAAGAATGATTTTAACCATATTGATTCTAACGATACCAATCCTATCAACCCATCCGGAGAGAAGGATCCGATGGATGAAGCGGACGCATACATGGCTCTGATCAGGAAGAACCTGGACTATGACATCCTCATGAGCGACAGGACCTGGTTGGACAGGGATCTCTTTGAGGAGCTGTATGAGATCATCTGTGATGTGGTCTGTGTCCCCAGGAGATCTGTAAGGATTGCAGGGGAGGACTATCCGTATCAGCTGGTAAAGAGCAAGTTTTTGAAGTTGAACTCGGAGCATCTCAAGTATGTCATGGACTGTATGCACAGGAATACGACGAAGATCTCGAATATCAAAGCCTATATGATCACAGCCCTTTACAACGCGCCGAGCACGATCTCGAATTATTATCAGGCGGAGGTCAACCACGATCTGTATGGCGTAGTTTGAGCAGGTCTATAAGCCGACCATAAGGAAAGTTGAAGACTGCCGAACATAACAAAACAAATCAAAATAAAATTAGATTTTTTGGAAAATGTTATTGACAAATATGGAACGTGGTTGTATGATGAGACCATCAAAAAAGGAATGGCACTGGTACCGTGCCTTTTCTTTTACAAACCGGTTTTGAACATACAAAAACAAATCAATTCAAGAAAGGATTTAATCATGAATAAACAAGTAACATTAAAGGACATAAAGGGACTGACATTTATTGGCGGCCAGATCACATCAAGAATAGAGGCAGATGAGAAGAAATCTGATCCGGTTCTTGGAAGCATAAAGGTTATACCTCCGAAAGCGATTAAAAACGGCAGAATAGCTCATGAAGAGCTATATGACATCGACTACAAGACTGAGTTCGATGAAAAGAAGCTTACCAAGGCAGGCGACATCGTCCTAAAGCTATCCTCACCGTATGATGCGGCTTATATAACTGAAGATGACGAAGGCCTTTTGATCACGTCCTTCTGCATCATTATCAGAGTGAAGGGCAAAGAAATGGATCCCCAATACCTTACAGCATTCTTTAACTCAAATGTTTATAAGAATCAGGTAATGAATATGGT
>JAZASR010000161.1:0-2137 GCA_036343175.1 Lachnospiraceae bacterium | reverse complement strand
TCAGAACAAAAGATGGGAAGCTTATAAAGACATATCTCTCATCATTGATAGATGATCATTCGAGATACATCCTGCATTCAGAGTTTTATGATAATCAAAGCATAGAAATCGTTGAAGATACGTATCATAAAGCCATACTGAAATATGGAGTTTTTTCTCAGACGTATCTTGATAACGGAACACAGTATACATCGGATCTGCTTCATATGGCATGTGCCAGACTTGGGATAAAAGTCTTGCATGCGAAGCCGAGGGCTGCAGAGTCGAAGGGGAAAATCGAGAGGTACCATCAGACTGTAGACAGATTCATAAATGAACTGCGTATAGATCATGTAAATTCGTTGGAAGAACTTAATCAGAAATGGAAGTACTTCCTGGAAGTTGATTATCAGAAAAAGGAACATAAAGGTATAGCTGAATACTATAGAGCTATGGATGTAGAAGTTCCGGAAGGAGGGATAACTCCGGAGCAAGAATGGAACAGGGATGAGAAAGCTCTTAAGTTTCTTGATGTTGGTACAGTTGCAGAAGCATTCATGCATCATGAGACGAGAATGATAGATAAAGCTGGGTGCTTCAGTTTTGACGGAAAAACTTATGAAGCAAGTACAGCACTTATAGGTGCAGAGGTTGAGATCATATATGATCCTCTTGATATAAGAAGCATAAAGGTAAGATACAGGGATATGGTGCCGATAGAAGCCAAGCCAGTAGAGATAGGAGCATATGCAGCGAAGAAGCCAGCGATACCTGTATCAATGACAGGAAAGATACCGGAAACATCAAGATTTCTGGATGCAATGGAAAAGGAATACAAGAAGAATCATCAGCTGATGGCAAATGCACTGTCATTCAGTGATTATGGAAAGGCTGGTGATGGAAATGTATGAGAACTTTTTTGAAATGGAGAGAACACCTTTTTCCAGAAACCTTCCGGCAGACAGGCTCTATAAATCAGCGCAGATAGATGATGCCATAGGAAGACTCAAGTATGCCGCCGACAGACAGCTGTTTGCAGTAGTAACGGCAGAACCGGGATGTGGAAAATCAACATTGATAAGGTTGTTTGCAGAAACACTACAGAAGGATAAATATCTGTTTTTGTATCTGTCGGATTCAAAGCTCACACCGAGATGGTTTTATGCAGGATTACTTGATCAGATGAATCTCGAATCGAGGTTTTATAGAGGGGATTCAAAGAGAGTCCTTCAGAAAGAGATAGAGAATGTAAGGACAGTACAAAAGAAACAGGTTGTATGTGTTCTTGATGAGGCACATCTCTTAGAAAAGGAAACACTTGAAGAGTTCAGATTCATGCTCAACTATAAGTTTGATTCAGAAAGTCCGATGGCGCTGGTATTGGTCGGTCAGACAGAACTGTGGGAGCAGAAGCTAAGGCTTCAAAGATATGCAGCTATAAGACAGCGGATAGATATGAATATCGTACTGGACAGACTTGATAGAGCTGAAACAGGGAAATATATGCAGACGCATATGGCGTATTCAGGATGTAAGAACGAAGTGTTCACATCAGGTGCCGAGGATGAGATATATAAGGTGTCATTAGGGATACCGAGAATGATAAATCGTATCTGCGACAAGTCATTGATGTATGCGTATCAGCAACAGAAGAAACTGATAGATGAACATGTAATAAGATATGTGGCAGACCATGAAATGCTGCAGGTGACAGACTAAGATCCGGGGCGAAAGCCCCGGAAAACATAAAAAACAATGACAGACAAGTGAACAGTTTTGTGACAGTGAGTAAGAGCAGAACTGTGACGGCCTATGAGGTTAACAACAACAATATGTTTAAGCGAGAATTGAAAATTAAGGAAGTGAATGAAATGGCAGAAAGAAATCTTGATTTTGATCAGATAATAGATAGGCGAAATACAAAATGCATAAAATATGATTTCACTGCAAAAATTGGCTATCCCAAGGATGTTCTTCCTCTTTGGGTGGCAGATATGGATTTTAAGACATCGTCATATGTGGAAGATGCCCTGCAGAAATTGATAGAACATAATATTTATGGTTATACAAATATTCAGAAGGGAGATGGCTTCTTTGAGGCTATCCACCAATGGATGAAAAGACATCATGATTGGGAGGTTTTGCCTGAGTGGCATGT
>JAZASR010000160.1:0-2142 GCA_036343175.1 Lachnospiraceae bacterium | reverse complement strand
TAAGAAAATTTTGAAATTGAGTGATTCTTTCCCAAAGGCAACAGATTCGGATATTGAAGTTCGGTGCAGAATGGTTAATATTAATTATGGGCGGAGTCAGGAATTGGTTTCGGCTTGTAAACCATTAAATGAATATTCCCGGCTGATAGCGGAAATCCGAAAGAAGAAAGAAACCGATATAGAAAAGGCTGTAGATCAGGTGGTATCAGAAATGCCGGAAGAGTTTGTGTTAAAGAAGTTTTTGATGACACATAGAGCGGAGGTACGTGGAATGCTACTTAAAGAATATAATGAGGCGGAAACATATAGATTATTTAGGGAAGATGGGCGCAAGGAAGGCCGTGAAGAAGGCGATGCACGTCGTTTGGTGAACGCAGTTGAAAGCCTTAAGGGAAATATGCCTTGTTCTTTGGAAAAGGCTTGTCAGTTGCTTGGCTGTACTATCCGAGATTATTCTGATGCAAAGAAGTTGATTAATGAAGTCATACCGACGGCTTTTTAGATATGGAGGAATCTACATATGAAATTATCAGCGAAGGATATTCGCGAAAGACTAAAAAAATGTTATGTAAAGGACCTTCGGAATGTGCTTGGCATCATGGTGGTCGCGATCCGCTCCAATCCGGATTTCATGACCGCAAAAAGTGCCATTGATGAAAATACTTCAGGGGATTTGGTCGAGGTTGTAAACGACGACTTAAAGAAAGAAAATCTCCGTGTTGATTTTGATATTCGGGCGCTCCTGCCAGAAAAGACAAAGGAGCTTTTTGAGAAGATTATAGAAATCGATTCGGCTGTTCAACTGGCAGGACCCAATAAAAGAATCGATAAGATGAAGAAAGACGAGATTGTATCCATTATGTCAGAGGTTCTCGCCGATCCGATTCTGTTCGAAGGACTATGCATTTCGATGCCATCAAAACTGACCGATCTGGAAATCATGGCAAAAGCTTTCCACTGTGAGGAGAATTTTGCAGAACTTGCCAGTGACCCTGTGTATCAGAAAAGAAGAGAGTTCTTTGTAAGAATCTGCGATTACTCATATGCTGCGGTCAATCTGTATGGGGCGATTCATATTCATGATCTTTATGATATTATCTGGAGCTTTGAAAAGTCATGGCATAAAAGAGATCAATACGAGAGAGAAAACGGCTCGTATGCACATACACTTGTATTCTGTCCTGGCTATATGACACCTATGACGATTCATGATATCTGCGGAAATGCGATACTCGGAATCTATATGACGCTTGACGGCATTATCGTGAACTCATGCTTTCAGTCCGAGTATATGAGTGCGCAGAAGAAAATGCTTAACGACGCAGTGGCTTATACCAAGAAGTACAATACACCGTTAAGCTCTTCCCAAAAATTAACAGATAAGTTCTTTAATGATTATTTTGACCAGGCAGATGAATCCTATCGGGCGCTTCTTTCAGAAGCACTTGAAAAGCCACGCTTCATTCCGGATCAGAAGGAATTTTTAAGGTATTCAGATTCGGATTATATTGAAGAAAGTCCGGCAGATAAAAAACTCATGGATTATCTTGCCAATGAGCACATCAGAGAAATCCGGAAATATGCTGATAAAACAGATATGGAGCCGGATGACGTAATCCGGCAGATCTGGAAAACTATTAAAAATTACGCATCTGATCATGATGCATCATGGTACGACAAAGATCCTTCAGATGAAGTGCAGAATATCATGAATGAACTCGAGAATTATCAGATAGAGTTCACAGATACAGAAGAAATTAATTCGTTTCTTTCTATTTTGATGCCTGCAGTTAATGAAACGAGACTCTGGGAGAACAACGGGCATACGCCGACGGAGCTTGCCTTTTTGATGAAGCCGTCCGGGCGTATTCGCCCTAAAGTGGTACCGATGAGCTCGCATGCCGCAGATATCTTGGCTCAGGGACAGGATTTCCTCAAAGATATGGGCGTTACAGTAGATTTCAATGCCACTGCAGACGAGATACCGACTTTGAATTATCCTCAGGGTCTCAATGAAACTGTAATTCAAAAGAAGAAGAAAATTTACCCCAATGATCCTTGTCCATGCGGCTCCGGAAAAAAATATAAGCGCTGCTGTGGTCGGGTCAGACCCCGTTAATTATAGAGCTGAAATTTATATTT
>JAZASR010000159.1:0-2152 GCA_036343175.1 Lachnospiraceae bacterium | reverse complement strand
GGCATGATCTCCACGCCTTCGCCTGTAGATGTGTTCACATGCTCCTGTATCGCTATGAACGTGATACCAAGAGAAGGGTAGACAATCTGTGTAAGACGTCCCATCTCGGTCTGTTCACGCCCGAATCTTGACAGATCCTTGACGATTATCGTTCCTATCTTACCCTCTTCTGCAAGAGCTTCCATTTCCTTGAACCCTGGACGGTCGAAAGTGGTACCTGAGACACCGTCATCTACAAAGAATCTTGTGTTATGGTATCCGTTCTTCTTACAGTAGTCCTGAAGGATCTGCTTCTGGTTCTTGATGGAATTGGATTCCTCGTCTGACTGCTTATCTGTATCATCTACTGATAATCTGCAGTATAGTGCTGTTATTTTATTGTTGTTGCCCTTATTATCTGATGTTGTCATATTAATTCGCTCCTTTCTGACAACTGGGCATAGCATCAGTATTTTCAGAATACTCCCCAAAAGAAGAATCGTCCACGTTTTTCAGAAGATACTCCTGAAACTGCTTCATCACAGAGACACGGCCTTGGGGATTATAGTGTGTCTCTATCTCAAATACTGTATTTCCGATCTTCATTTCAAACGACTGCTCGCCATATCTCTCGATCGGCTCATAAAGATCAGGATTGATTAGTCTCTTCCTTGCTTCGCTATCTTCATTCATATCTATCGCCTCTCAAAAGAACAAATGTTTTGCTTGGATTATAGGGGGCTGCGCTAAGAGTGTCAATAGCGTATCCACACGGGATGTGCCAACTGTCCGATTAATCAACCTAAAACGACTTTTGAGCTGGAAAAGCAAGAAAAAGCTCCGAAACACTTCGGAGCTTAGTTAATAAAATTCAGGAAAAAATGAACAATGCCGTTGCGGAGACCGGCACTGTTCTGGAGGGTTATTAAGGGATGTCATGGAATTGACTACCTTGTAATTATTAATTCGCGGATATTTCCACTGATACTTTTATGTTCCCATAAGCGATGAAAGTCCTGATGCTTGTACATATAATAAAAGCTTGCCAAGAAGTCTATGCAAAGAGCTATTATCAGGATAACACTGAAGACATTGAGAGACGTTGAACTGTGAGAATGCATCGAGTCCATTATCGGAACAAACGCATATTTCATAAATCCTGTAATTATCAGTGAGAATCCGATACTCGTAAACAGACTTGTATAGCGGGTAAAATGTAGAGGAAGACTGGTATAGTCCCAGTAGTGGATGCCACAAATCTTCTCGACTACAGTACCAAGCAATATTTCTCCAAGAGATACGATTATGAAGCAAATCACGCAATATAGGAACGCATTCGATTTGTCCGGAACACCCAGAACGAAGTATATGAACATGACCGCTATACCATACCCTAACAGGAAAGGTAAGTTCATATTGCGGTTATCAACATACCCCTTGCGAACCGAGATCCATATATTCTCAAGCAGAAAGCCAAGAAAGGATATCAGGCTCATCATGAGGAAATAGTCATATACTGTGTAATCACTCTTCATAGTCGAACCTTATCTTATAGTGCTCTTTCATTTTCAATGCGTGATTAAACATAGATACCATCCGATAGAAACCATCCATGTCAGGATCTATGTAGTAATAGTTCTTAGTGCCTTCTTTGTGAACTTTAATTATTCCTGCATCTTTAAGTATCTGCAGGTGATGAGAGACAGCAGGTCTCGACAGATTTGTCGTTGCTGCAATATCGTTCACTCTCATGCCGTTAAAACTGCCATGTTTGAGCATTTCAAGAAGAATATGCTGTCTTACCTCATCTCCTACGGCAATAAACACCTTCTGATTTGCTTTGAATTCTTCCGCAAGTATAGCTATGTCTTCTTTAAGTTCCATATCATCCACCTGTTTAATCGTTTAAGTAATTTTACGATAAAAACAAGCATATGGATCATTGGTAAAGAAAACGTAGATGGATGACCGGTAATGAAAAGGGCCCGGAGATGTAAGCCCCGAGCCTTGTTCATTGTTCTTTAGCCTTCAATGGCGATCGTTGTGTTGGAAGGAAGAGCCTTAAGTTCCTTCTTCGGGATGCAAAGCTTTAATACACCGTCTTCGAATTTTGCCTTAACGTCTTCGGTCTTTACACCTTCACCGACATAGAAGCTCCTCTGCATGGATCCAG
>JAZASR010000158.1:0-2217 GCA_036343175.1 Lachnospiraceae bacterium | reverse complement strand
GACCTGTTCTTTAACTATCTCGGGATCACCGGGATCGTATATAAGTCCTGCCACCATTCTTTCATACTGTGTCATACTTTTTCCTTCTGTTGAGACTGCTACTGATTATATGTTCCATTATATAATCACCAAATAATAAATTGGTACAGGATAGATATAAACAAATGGAAAACAGCCTTTTAATATGATACCTTTGAAGTGCGGAACTAGAGCATAGAAGAGTTACCCCGGAGGAAAAATGAGTAAGAAAGTAATATCAGCAGGTCATATCTGTATTGATATCACACCTGTTTTCCCGGACAAGAAAACCACTAATATCGGAGATGTCCTGCAGCCGGGAAAACTTATCCAAATGGGCAAGGCTGAAGTATCCACAGGGGGATCTGTATCCAACACGGGACTCGGAATGAAGCTTCTGGGAGCGGATGTGACATTGATGGGTAAGATAGGGTGCGACGAATTCGGCGATATGATATGCGGCATCCTTGAGAAATATAACGTAAAGGACGGAATGATCCGTTCAAAAGAAGAGTCGACCTCATATTCGGTTGTACTTGCAGTTCCGGGGATCGACCGTATCTTCCTGCATAACCCCGGAGCTAATGATTCGTTCTATGCCTCGGATGTTGATAAAGAAGCTCTAAGTGAGGCGGCCCTTTTCCATTTCGGATATCCGACACTGATGAGATCCATGTATGAGAACGACGGTGCCGAACTGATAAAACTTTTCAGGATGGTAAAGGAAGCAGGATGCGCTACGTCCCTTGATCTTGCGGCAGTTGACAAAGACTCGGAGGCCGGCAGGGCCGACTGGGATAAGATCCTCACAAATGTTATGCCTTATGTGGATTTCTTTTTGCCGAGTATTGAAGAGCTTTGTTATATGCTTGACCGTCGCGGATTTGAAGAATGGCAGCAAAGAGCGGCGGGAAAAGATATCACGGAGGTCCTGGATCTTGAGAAAGACATTAGACCGCTTGCCGACAAATGCATGAAGATGGGGGCGAAAGTCCTTGTATTAAAGTGCGGGGCACCCGGAATGTATTACCGCACTGCAGGCGCGGAAGTGCTTGATAAGATAGGCCGGCGAACCGGATTGGATGTTTCTTCATGGGCCGGCAAAGAGGGATTTGAAAAGTCTTTCAAGCCGTCAAAAGTATTGTCGGGGACAGGCGCCGGTGATACGAGTATCGCTGCATTTCTTACGAGCATGTTAAACGATGAAAAGCTTGAAGACTGTATGGAACTTGCGGCAGCTACAGGCGCTTCCTGTATCGAAGCATATGATGCATTGAGCGGACTAAAGCCGCTTCCTGAATTGAAATCAAAGATATCGGAGGGATGGGAACATGTTAGTTAATATGAATGATGTCCTTTTGCCTGCAAAGGAAAAAGGCTACGGCGTAGGATTCTTCAATGCGGTAAATGTTGAGATGGCGAGAGCTGTTATCGAGACTGCAGAAGAACTTAATGCTCCGGTCATGGTCGGAACAGCGGAAGTATTGCTGCCTGCCATGGAAATGGAACGCGTTGCAGAGTATCTGATCCCGATGGCCCAAAAGGCAAAAGTGCCTGTATGCGTACATTATGACCACGGCCTTACTAAAGAACGGTGCAAGCAGGCTATAGAACTGGGATTTACATCCATCATGTACGATTGTTCGATGGATGATTACGAGACTAATATTGCCAGACTAAAAGAGATGACAGATGTTTGTCATGCACTGAATATTACCGTAGAAGGCGAGCTGGGGCATGTAGGCGACAATGCAGGTGCAGGCAAGCTCGAGAACCCGAGCGATTATTTTACGGATCCTGATACAGCACTTGATTTTGTGAGACGCACGGGGGTGGACTCGCTTGCCGTTGCCGTCGGGAATGCGCATGGTGATTATGCATTCCCGCCAAAGCTTGATTTCGAGCGGATCAGAAGGATATCCGAAATGACAGATCTTCCGTTAGTACTGCATGGCGGTTCCGGCCTCTCAAATGATGATTTCAAACAGGCAGTCTCTTGCGGGATCTGTAAGGTTAATATCTTTACGGATATCGATAAGGCAGGAAAAGCCGGAATAGAGAAAGGACTTGCAGCCGGAGCAAAAACCATGATGGGACTGATCCCTTATGAGATCGAGGCCATGAAAGAAGTAGTAAGAGAGAAGATCACTCTTTTCGGAAGCTTAGACAGAGCAGATTAATATATCCTTTACAGTTTGG
>JAZASR010000157.1:0-2236 GCA_036343175.1 Lachnospiraceae bacterium | reverse complement strand
TCCCTTCTCCTTGCGGAAGCACGGAGAGTAGCTCGTCAGGGTCTTCGGAAGCTCCTCCTCCGGTATGATCTTATCGATAAACTTACCGATCATCGAGTGCTCGCTCGTACCGATAAGGTAGAGATCCTCTCCTTCGATCTTGTACATCATGGCGTCCATCTCTTCGAAGGACATAACGCCCGTGACAACATTGCTGCGGATCATGAAAGGCGGTACACAGTATGTAAATCCGCGGTCGATCATGAAATCTCTTGCGTAAGAAATGACTGCGGAGTGAAGACGTGCAATGTCGCCCATCAGATAGTAAAAGCCATTACCTGCAACGCGGCCGGCAGCTTCCATATCGATTCCGTTGAAGCTCTCCATGATTTCGGTGTGATACGGGATATCAAAGTCAGGAACAAGCGGCTCTCCGAATCTCTCAACTTCGACATTCTCGGAATCATCCTTGCCGATCGGAACAGACGGATCAATGATGTTCGGGATGACCATCATTTTCTTCTTGAGCTCTTCCTCGACCTTTTTCTCTTCCTCAGTCAGCTCATCGACGCGTGCACCCTGCTTAGCAATCTCTTCCTTGATTGCCATAGCTTCCTCACGCTTGCCCTGACCCATGAGTTTGCCGATTTCTTTGGAGACTTTGTTTTTGTTTGCACGAAGGGCCTCAACTTCAGCCTTTATCTCACGATTTCTCTTGTCAAGTTCAAGAACCTCATCAACGAGGACCAGCTTCTTATCCTGGAACTTATTTCTGATGTTCTGTTTTACAATTTCCGGATTCTCTCTGACAAATTTAATATCAAGCATTTTCAATTACTCCTTAGAAATTTACTATAGATTTTCAGCCGCTTATTTAGTCGACTGCTTTTTCATCACCATATTTTCTCGCCTGTCTGAGCGCATGTATTTCCTCATCACTGAGAATGATATAGGATTCGCCGTTCATTACTTCTTTAATATATAGGAAGCAGTTCTCCTTGCTGTGAATTGCATTCAGTACGAATCCTGTGTCAGTGTTGTCAAGAAGGGCCAGCGCAAAGCTGAGCTTTCCTCCGACATCTTCGAACGCGTCATACTTCACGATACCGTACTTGATAAGACTTCTGTTCTGGACTGCCTCGATCATCTTCATCTCGTCAGCCTGGCTGTCCTGAATATCGCTCATCTTTTCAATCTGATTGAACTTTCTCATAAATCCCTTTTCAAGGGACCGTCCGTCTTCTCCCTTCATAAAAAGGTGATATTTCGCCTCCAGCCTTTTTATGACCTTATACAGGTAGACCACCATACCGATCAGTACAATCGTTATGATCATCAGGAGAATAATGATAATACCGGGGTCGATCCCAATTGATGCAAATATATTGCTCATACGTATTATTTATCCTCTCCTAAATACCGTTAATGAACTGTGTCACAACATTCTATCATCTTTCCTGTAATAAATCTCAACTTTTTTCTTAATTACAGGCAATTTTTTTCTGCAAATGTTCATTTCACCGACTGTAAAAGCTCAAATATGCGATTCAGTTCATCGTCCGAATAGTACTCAATCTCAATTTTTCCTCTGTGTCTCGAATTCTCACTGATTGATACCTTTGTTCCGAAGATATCTTTCAGCTGCTCTGAAAGATTTCCGAGAATAGCCTCCTTCTCGTAATCCCTCTTTTTAGCAGGCCTCTTCACATCCGAAACTAATTTCTTGACCAGTTTTTCTGTATCTCTGACAGAAAGTTTCTCTTTTACAATTCTGTCCGCAATCAGTTTCTGTGCTTCCGCGGTCGGAAGTGAGAGAAGAGTTCTTGCATGGCCTTCTGATAAATCCCCAGAGACAACCATTTCTCTAACTTCACCTTCGAGTTTAAGAAGACGCATTGAGTTCGTTACTGCGGAACGGCTCTTAGATACGCGCTCGGCGACCTGTTCCTGAGTCATCTCGAATTCCTCAACAAGCCGCTCATAAGCTAAAGCCTCCTCTATCGGATTCAAATCTTCTCTCTGAATGTTCTCTATCAGCGATATTTCAACAGCTTCCTTATTAGAATACTCTTTAACTATTACAGGAATCTCTTTTAATCCCGCCTTCATTGCCGCGCGCCATCTGCGCTCACCGGCTATGATTTCATAATAGTTATCCTTCCACTGGACCAGAAGCGGTTGAATCACTCCATACTGTGATATGGAGGCAGCAAGTTCATCTATTCCCTCTTCATTGAATTTCTTTCTGGGCTGATCT
>JAZASR010000156.1:0-2244 GCA_036343175.1 Lachnospiraceae bacterium | reverse complement strand
TTCAGAAGGGAGTGATGCCTACTGGCAGATAGTATTTTGTTTTTTGTAATAAGGATGCTTCTCTGGACTGGTCTTTATCTTACTTTTGATAAAGACCTCCAGAGCATCTGGAGCTTGTTGAAACCAAATAAATCTAAATCAAGAAAAGGAGACATAGCTATGTTTGATAAGAAAGAAATGAAGATGATCAAAATGAATAAGGTTGGTGAGTACATGATGAACGGTGAGCCTGTATTTATGGTTATGATGGATGGTTCTCTGGTAGAGATCGAGGGTGCTTCTGATATGGAGACCATATTCTTCCACAGTCTCACTGGTGGTTCGTTTGCGGTATATCGCAAGAAGTTTGAAGGTATCGGCAACTTTGCCAAGAGCATAAAGCTTGGTGGATGGACGCTCTCTATCAACCATGAGAAGAAAGGCGGTGATGTAGATGTGCTTGATGCAGGGAAAGAGTGTTAGTCCAGAGATCGCTGGTATCTGTAATCGTTGTTCGCTCTATCTGAATACCTGTATGCCCGTTGTGGATCATGGTTTTCTTTTTGGAGAGTGTGACAACGATTTTTGCGAAGAGTGCCCTTATTACGAGGATTGTAATTCATATGGAGAAGGAAGGAGGACACCGTATGAATAATGCAGAGAAAATAAAAGCAGCCCTCACTCGTATTGAAGAAGGTTTGGCGACCATCAATACTAACGAGGACTGGCTGAAGTTTCTTAAGTTCCAGTCACTATTTTATAGATATTCATATGGGAACACAATACTGATTTTTTTACAGAATCCAGAAGCTTCCTATGTTATGGGCTATAAATCATGGAACAAACTGGGACGGTATGTAAGAAAAGGAAGCAAGGGGCTGGCGATACTGGCCCCTTGTATTAAAAGAGTTGAAGTCTTTAAGGAGCCTGAGAATAAGTCTGAATATCATGATCAAGAGGGTGAGAAGGAGACCAAGAAAGTATTATCTGGCTTTCGAATCGCTTATGTTTATGATATCGCAGATACTGATGGATCAGATGAAATGCTGCCTGTTCTTGTAAAGGGATTATCTGGTAACAGTGATACAGAAAAAGAAATATATGATCGTCTGTATTCTGTATTATCCAAGGAATTTACAATACAAGAAGTATCTGGGACAGCCAGTAAGGGTAGTTATAATCTCGAATCCCGTATTATATCTATCAGATCTGATCTCGAATACCTCCAGCGTATCAAGACTCTGCTTCATGAAACAGCACATGCATACGATTTTGAAATGAATCCAGAAGAAGATATTCCAAGGAACCGTAGAGAACTCGTGGCGGAATCTGTAGCCTATGTGGTCAGTATGCGGTTAGGACTTGATACGACCTCTTACACCATGTCGTATTTACAGTCATGGCTTAAGACCAAGGAGGAACTTAAAACAATAGCTGATACTGTTCAAAAGGTATCGTACAGAATCATCAATATGTTGGCGGAGTCAGAGGACTCCGCCTTTTCTAATTTAATGGAAAGTGAGGATTAAGAATATGAATGCAAATATCTTAGTGGAAACTGAAGGCTTATCTCATGAGGAATGGTTACGCTGGCGTAAGAAAGGTATCGGAGGATCTGATGTATCAGCGATTCTTGGTATCAACAAGTGGACATCTGCTATCGAACTTTGGCTGGATAAGACCAACCAGAAGAACGATCCAGTAGAAGTAAATGAAGCAATGCAGTGGGGAACGATCCTTGAACCCATCATTAGAGATCATTTTGCTGCTGTTACGGGTAAGGCTGTCATGGAAGTTAAAGCTATGTTACAGCATCCTGACTATCCCTTCATGCTTGCTGATGTTGACGGAGTTACCACTGATGATAATGGTAATCCTGCTATTTTAGAGATCAAGACTGCCAGCGAGTATAAGCGTGATGAGTGGTCAGATGGAGTACCAACATATTATCAGACCCAAGTACAGCACTATCTCTGTGTTACGGGAGTATCAAAAGCATATGTGGCTGTGCTGATCGGCGGTAACTCATTTCGTATATATGAGGTTGATGCTGATTCAGAGATCCAGCAGATGCTTATCGCAGTTGAAAAGAACTTCTGGGATAAGGTTCAGAATATGGTCAGACCAGACATGGATGGGTCAGATGTAGCCAAGGATCTTCTTGACCAGATCTATCGTGGCGGTGTCGAAGAGGAGATCATATTACCAGAGGATGCTGTTGAGTGGGTAGATGCGTATATTGAAGCATCTGCTGAAGAAGATAAT
>JAZASR010000155.1:0-2248 GCA_036343175.1 Lachnospiraceae bacterium | reverse complement strand
TCTATGAAATCGCGCAGAGTACCACATCCATAGGAGCCACTGCACCGCATGGTTGTGGGTGAATACGCGAGGTCTTGGACTTTTACTGGTTTTGAATATAAGTCCTGACATTACTCAGGCTGTTTTCACTCACGGTAGTTACGAAATAGCTGTCGCTCCAGAAATATGGTTTCCAATAATACTTTTTCAGGAGTGTATTACCATACTGTTTGCGGGCAAAACGGCTGGTTTTTGTCTTAACAACATTGACAAGTTCACCAGGCGCAGTGAATGGATCCGCCTCGAAAAGGATGTGGATATGATCCGGCTCACCGTTCATTTCGAGAATGACTAATTTCCTCTCATCAAAAATATCTCTGATCGTCTGATAGACAAGCTCCTTCACCGGACCCTGCAGTACCGGATGGCGGTATTTTGTCACCAGAACCATGTGATACTGCAGTAAAAAGCAGCTGTGGCGGTTTGTATAATATGGCTGACCAGTTTTCTTCTCGTACATTAGTTCTTATTTTCCTTTACACCCATTTGTTAATATGGTACAATAATATCATATATCAAAAAGAAAAGGAAGGAGAACAGCCATATGCAGAAAGTGATGAAAATCTGGATTTCCAAAACCAATCATCCGAAGCTTTTTTATTTCGCGAAGAAAAATGCTCTGCTTTCCAAATGCCTGTATAATGCTGCTCTCTTCCGCATGCGCCAGACATTCACCGGATGGAATAAAGAGAAAAGAACAGCAAATGAAAATGAGATCTTTACTGAGTTGGAACTGCTTCGTAAGCATTATCCCAAACTCAGAATAGATCAGCTGCTGACCTACAAAGCACTGGATAAGCTTATGCGGGTTACTCATAATCCGGATTATTTTGCCGGTCTTCCCATGCAGACAGCAGAGGCAGTCGCAAGGGAGGTTCAGCAGAACTTTGATGACTGGATGAAATCATTGAATTCCTATAAAGATGACCCAACAGGATATACAGGCAGGCCCAAAATGCCGGGGTATCTTAAAGGCGGGGAACATACTTTTGCTGTGACAAATCAGGATGCAGTTCTGTATCCTGCAAAAGAAGGAGGTGCCGATCTGAAGCTCCCGGGTTTCAGAAAGAAGGAGCGGGAGCATCTGGAAGGAATTACAGCTGACTGTGATCTGAGGCAGGTGGTGTTCAAGCCATTCTGTGGAGGATATATTATGTCTCTGACCGTCAAAGAGGAAACACTGGAGATGGACGTACAGCTGCCTAACTATGCAGGCATTGATCTGGGGGCAGACAATCTCGCAGCCATTTCGTGCACGGATGGATCCTGTATCGTGTACAAGGGCGGGGCTGTTCTTGCCGCCAATCGACGTTTTGCAAAAGAAAGGGCAGATGCCGTCAGCCAGATTACCAGTGGACATAAGCATAAGCATGCGGATTCCCGCCATCTGAGATTCTTAAGCCGCAGACATGAATTTTTCATTTATGATCAGTTTCACAAGATAACAACAGATGCTGTCCGCTGGCTTGCTGCTCATGATGTGGGGACTGTCGTTATTGGAAAAAATCCTCTCTGGAAGCAGAAGGCGGATATGGGAAGAAAGAACAATCAGCTCTTCGTCATGATCCCTCATGATAAATTCCGTAAAATGCTGGAGTACAAGGCTATGCGGATGGGGATCATTGTCATTGAACAGGAGGAATCCTATACTTCCAAAGCAGATGTCACAGCGGGAGATGCCATGCCTGTATATGGGGAAGAAGTCAAAGACGTACATTTCTCCGGCAGCAGAATCACGCGTGGGCTGTATCGGACAAATACTGGTCTTCTTATCAATGCGGACTGCAATGGCGCAGCAAATATTTTGAGGAAGGCGTATGCCGGTGCGTGGAACAATGTTTTTAATTTTCGTTTTCTCGCGACACCGGAAAAAAGAGATTTTAAAGATTTAAACCGCCCTGCGCAAAACAATATGCCAAAAATTGCATAAATCAAGGATGGTTGTGGATAACAGCCATAAAGCGTAAATCAAACACGCCCAATCTGAACAGGTCGGTATAAGCTTTGATCAAATGTAATCCCGAGACTTTTAAGGTCGAAGGATAGAGGGCTCGTGAACGGTCCTGGATTCGTATAGGCAGCCATCAAAGATAGATTTGTGGTCCGAAAGGAGAAATTGCTGATGACGACTGAAGCCAACAAAGTGTGATGCTTTCCAATGGATACCACTTCCATAGGAGCTATGCACCGCATGGGAGTGGTAGTTCAT
>JAZASR010000154.1:0-2255 GCA_036343175.1 Lachnospiraceae bacterium | reverse complement strand
TGCCTGCTTTCTTACTTTCAGTAGATTAAGGTTGATTTCTTTGTTGGCGACTGCCCGCCATACCACTCGAGCAGTCATCAATGCCAGTTTGAGCTTTGATGACTGAATGCCTGCTTTCTTACTTTCAGTAGATTAAGGTTGATTTCTTTGTTGGCGACTGCCCACCCTATCACCCGAGCAGTCTTGAAACGCCGCATCGATCTAAGATGACTGCCCGCCATCATTCTTATTTTCAGTAGACTAAAGATGATTTCAATAAAAGCGACTGCCCACCCTATCATGAACTGCTATCACCCCCAGGCAGCCAACGCACGCCGAACTGAATAAAGATTAGCGCTGCACAAAAAAAGAGCTGCCGCACCAATGCGACAGCCCCTGCTCATCAACACTCCCCGGCAAACAGCCCCTCGAACCACGCGGAGCGCTCCCTGCCGCTGATTGCCTCATTATCATACAGATGCTTCAGATATTCATAGATAAGTGAAACCGCGCTGCTCTCCTTCACAAGGAACATCCGCATAATTGCCTCACCGGGCAATATGACCGTAATCATAGCCTGAGACTGCGTTACCTCGACATTAAACGAATTGTCCTCCGGAAATCTGTCATCCTCAATGATTCGGAAATCGTATGTATCACAAACCTGCTGGAATCTTCGCAGCATCTTATACATAGTATCTCTGCCGAGGGGAATAGTGACTTTTTTGGGCAATTCCTGTATATATCCGGTGTTCAGGTTGAATCGCAGCGTGTTCCCCGGCACAATGAAGTGATTGCGTTCCTTTGCTGCGTTAAGGCCCTTCTTGAATTCCTCAGAATAATTGACCAAATCGTAAATCTGACGGTTTGCAGCCTCCTCTTCAATAATGAGATTTGTATTTATAAGATTATCATTCTCTTCATATATGGATGCCATGCAGATGCCGGGAATAAATTCATATTTCTCATCCGGTGAGCTGCGGAAAGCAATGAACGACCGCAGAGATGTCGTCAGGTCCATTTTTTCTGCAAATGGCTTCGCCCTCTTCCTCCACCTCGCAATCACATCACGATAATGGCTGCACAGTCTCTCGTCTCTGTAGAGCACACCGCTGTCCATGTTCCCCGAATAGCAGAACACGCAGTTCTTCGTGACGACAGTATTTGTCATGAACTCTTCAAATGTCCTCAGAGTTGACAGTGACGCATAGTAATAGAACGGATAATAATTCTCGCACCTGCACATTGTGATCAGCATACTTCCAAGGCTCTCAATAGCATAAAGCCGGTCCTTCGCATGAATGTCATCAGATCCGTTCATTGCCATGATGTGCTCAATAGTGTTTGTTTTATTTGCCTCCCTCACTTGCTGGATAACAGAAAAAACATCTTTGTCACAGATAGTTTCAAATATTGTGACATCCCCATCATTCAGTCCTTCACAGATCGTCGTATAAATCCGCATGAGGACATGCATTTTTCCGTGGACCACAGACAGATTAGCCATCTTATCAGCCGCCGGAGCCGCAAAGTCGAACTCCTTGATGCTGAACTCTCCGACCGGAGTCGTCAGAAAACGCTCCACAGCCCGCATACCGCGATACTTATACTCTCCGATACTGTCAATCTGGTATGATTCAAGAAGACTGTTCCGCTCATTATAATTCAGGCGGAGCGCATCCGCGATTTCCTCAACGATCTCCGCTTTTGCAGGCAGTCTTGTTCCGTTCTTATACTTGAAAAAAGCAGCCCTTGATATATTCATACTCTGAATAATATCATCGACTGCAATTTTCCTGATTCGCATAATGCTGGAAAGTTCGTCCGAAAAATTTCCCACAGTTCCCTCATCTCCTATGTTTCAGACATATTTCTCACTTTATCCCCGGAAGGTATCATAATACTGATAATCCAAAAGATTATTAAATATTATAAAGAATTTATTCTGTCTTTTCCAGTCTTTTACAGGCTAATGACTGTACACTAAACTGTAGACTGGCGGATTGAGACAATTTTTGTGAAAATTGACATTCGCATAATCCGCGGCATCGTTTCTCTTCGCTGAAAAACTAATGAAGCATGCGATGCCTCCGCTGAAATGATTGTGCCCGGAAACGCACTTAAATGATATACTAAGAATAATCAGTCGGTTAATTAAAACATGCCGATAAGAAATTCCCCCGTTGACTTAACTGTAAACTGATGAAAATTCAGGCGGATAAGCCATACCGGCGCACATAAAAGACTTAATGACTTACTAAACTCACCCGACTCAG
>JAZASR010000153.1:0-2260 GCA_036343175.1 Lachnospiraceae bacterium | reverse complement strand
GGAATTAATCTTAATACCGAAAACATCCCCTTGCGGATACTCTCAAACAGAGACCTGCCGGGAGAGAGACGTCGGCAGAGTACCGAATATTTGGGGAAGGAGGTATATTCCAGTACCTTCTTGAAAAATAATTGGTATAATCCCGTTTTCGACAGTTCAAGGATAAAATGAGCCGGAATTCCTTTGATTTCTAAGGAGTTTCGGCTCTTTCTTCTTTTGGAAAATGTTGTATGGGAATGCTATCTTGAAATTTTTTTGAATTTTTTGTTCAGATCCTTCGGCTGGTAATATTTACGGTCTAACTGAGACAACGGATAGATTGTGTTCAGTGCCGTCAGGATCTGTGACCCCTCGTATGTCGCTGTGTAGAACAAATCATTGATATCTGTTACCTGCATGTTCTGAAGTGTTTCAACGATATCGTTTGGCGTAAAGTGGTACCCTGCCAGATCAAGCTTCTTTTGCAAAAGGCGAAAAATAAGTAGTGCAGTATAGCAGATCATAAAATGAGCGATAATCCGGGGCTTGTTTCGGTGGTAGACCGGCCTGGAAGAAAAGTTGGTTTTCATAAGCCGGAAACAATCCTCTATCTTATATCTCTGTGCACTGATATCAAGGATCTGACCTACATCCGTTTTCATGGCAGCCGGAGTTTCGGCTATATCAAGATTGGTTGCAACAGCATAAAAGCCGTCATACTTTTCTTCTTCGGCAATCAGTTCGAGATCCAGCACGTACTGATCGACCGCTTTTTCCCCATTCTTTCCTTTTGAATTACGCTTTATAAACCGGGTCACGTCATTGGGACCCTTCTTATAGGTCTCTGGATCGATGTTCTTCAGCAGATTCTTCGCCCTTTCGATCTGGCGGTTCCGGATATAACGCTGATATTCCATCATTTTTCTCGAAAAAGTGATGATCAGTTTCTGCGGGAGCAGCCCTTTCACCTTCACCTGCTTTGTCTTTCCGTTTTTGAACTTTTTTTCGTCGTAAAGTCCTAGATCGATCAGGTTATCCGCAGGTATGACCTTAAAAATCTTATCAAGGTAAAGTGCCCGGTTTGCATCATCCTTCCGGTCAAACTCTTTCATTTCCTGCAGTGAAACAGGATCGCCGGAAGAAAGGAGCCGATAATCGCAATCACTGAAAACAGCCTGCTGCAGTATGTCGGAAAGCTTTTTGATAGACTGCGTTACGATAAAAGCGCGCCCGCCCATGGAGTTGAAGTTGCGGATATGGTAGGAACCGAGCCCTGCGTCCGCACAATAGATAAAGGACTTGCCTTTCAGCATATGGGAAAGTTCCTTTTCCAAAGGCACCGCCGTTGTCTGTTCACTTTGATTCCCGGGCACGAGGCACATGGAAAGAGGGATACCGTCCGAATCCATGAAAAGGCCCATCTCAACGATCGGGTTGGGACGGTGCTCTTTAGACATGCCGTATTTCCGAAAACCGCTGATAACTTCTCCGGTCACCTCATCAACATAATCAAGATCGGGAGATTCGATCTCGAAGTAAAAGTTGGAGCAGTCGTAATAGCAGACAGAGGTATTCCGTTTCACTACATTGGAGCTGTTCTTGTAAAGGTGGCGGATATATTCCTCGTAGTTTTCTTCCATAAGATCCATCGTGCGGAGGATATGGACATAATCAAAGTCGGGTTGTTCGTAATAATCCGTTAAGTGAACGTGGGTCCTGAGCTTTGACGCAGGAGAAAGAATACGTGCGCAGGTAAGAAAACGGTTCACAAGGTTCGGATCGAATTCAATCTTTCTGTCATTAGAGACATCTTTGAAAAAGCAGCCGATCTGAAGATCGTGGTAAATGTGTTGGAGGTAATAATAGCCAATGTTCCGCAGGGCAGAAGCGGAAACGACATCATCGGAAGCCCTGACCTTTTTGTCAAAGTCAATGGAAAGATCCATAGAGACTTTGGTATTTTTCATCTCCTCATTATATTTCGCCACCTGTTCCTTTGCGTAAGCAAGGGGGTCATCTGTGATAGCGAGTAGCTCCGAGTGTTTCCCGATCCGTTTGACGTTCCGGGTAGATGTCTTTTTTCCGTTACGAAATCCCTGTTGGATAAAGTAAGTCGGATCTTTTGATTTTCTATCAAACCATAACTTCATTCACTCATTATATCACAATATATAGATAAACACAACACCATACAACATATAAATTGGCGTAATTTGACAAAAAAAGACCGCCATTTGGCGGTTTTTAGCGATTTATACTCTATTCAACTGTCGAAAACCCG
>JAZASR010000152.1:0-2290 GCA_036343175.1 Lachnospiraceae bacterium | reverse complement strand
CTTACGCTGTTCCCAATCATCGGTGAAACCTTTGAACCGCAGCTTTGGTACTTTTCGTTTATTCATTAGCAAAACCTCCCAATAAGAGCTGCAATTCCCGGATTCCTGCCATATCTGACTCGGATCCTGTTATATCTGAGAGCATATTTGAAAGAGATTTTTCAGTTTCCTGAATCTCTTTTTCAAGATCTGCCATAGTGATAGCGTATTTGGAAGAAAGATTTTCTATATTCTTAGTAAACCCATCAAGCATATCGCCGGAAAGTTTAAGGATACCTTCGGTTACAGGACTTATCCATTTTTCATGAAGAACCTCTTGTATCTGATCAACGGAAAGGTTCTCTATCACTGTCTTGGTCTTCAGATGAAGATCAAGTTCCTTCTGTTTGATGGACGCCTTTAGTGTCTTTTCCTTAGTGTTCAACTCATCGGCTTTGAGAAGAACCTCTACAAGATTTGCAGATTCTTTATCAGCCTTTAGCTGCTTTACCATTCCCTTTATGTTCTTGAATACAAATGCTTCGTTGTTTTCATCAAGTGCCTCGGAGATAGTTTCTTTCTCATCTTCGCTCAAAGACTCCAGCAGCTCCTCATAATCAGATGGTATTTCCGCAAGTTTATCCTGCATTGCTTTTAATTCTGCCTTTTCATTAGAAAGATATAATTCCTGTGCAAGTTCAAAAGGAACTATATGTCCCTTCCATCCATCTTGAACTTCCTCATCTTTTCCGTTCTTCTTTTTCATGACCATGTTTGGATCAACCTGCTTAACAGTCTCGATTCCTTCGGTCTGAATCAATTCCAAATCACCGGAAATCATTTCAAACTGCTTCTCATATATTTCGTAGGCTTCATAAGGATCTACCAGTGAAATATTTTCAAATCTTCCAAAGATGTTTGCTGCTGTATCCTCTTCTGTCTTTGGAATGGAAAGAGTTTCTGCTCCATCAATGAGAACACTGTCCATGTATGTTCCGAGATCTGAAAATGCTGATTTATAGCCATCAAGATATGAACGGACATCGGCATTGGCATGAATTGTCTTTTTCACATCTTGAGAACGAAGAGCATAATATCCATTTTCTCCTTCGAAGAGGTCCGTCTTTAATGTAGGGAATACATTCCAGTAGGTTTTGTAATCCTCCAGCTCTTTTGCCGGGACTCCTCCAAACATTGAAGCATATATATCATAGCTTTCCGTTGACTCGGAAGAATCGACATAACGAGGAATGTTCAGGTTATAGTCATTGGCACGTATCTCCTCACGGCTTACGACCTTTGAATATTTATCTGTTGTTTTTCTCTCACGTACCGTATCTACGATTCTTCGGATATCGGAGGCACGAAGCTTGTTGTTCTTACCTTCTTTTACAAAATTCTTTGATGCATCGATAATGAGTACATCAGTGTTCTCGCGTTTCTGTCTGAGTACCATGATGATGGTAGGGATGCCTGTACCGAAAAAGATATTAGCCGGAAGTCCGATTACGGCATCAATGTTGTTCTGCTCTATCAGATTCTTTCGGATCTGTCCTTCTTCACCACCACGGAAAAGTACTCCGTGAGGAAGTACGATAGTCATGATTCCGTCCGGCTTTAAGTGATATAAATCATGCAGCAGGAAAGCGTAGTCTGCCTTTGACTTTGGGGCTATGCCATAGCGGGCATATCTTGCATCATTATCTTTGTCCTTAGGATCCCAGCGCTGGGAGTATGGAGGATTTGAAACCACAGCATCTACATACAATGGGTCATAAGTTCCTGCCGGGTCGCTATCATCAAAATAAGGCCAGTCCTCTTCCAATGTATCGCCGTTTCTGGTAACGATGTTATCGGGAAGGATGCCTCTCATGACGAGGTTCATTCGTGTCAGGTTATAGGTATTGGCCTTAAGCTCCTGGGCATAGTAACGGATACTGTTTGGATTGTCTATGTACTTTGCTGCTGTCTTACCTATATTGATCAGTAAACTTCCGGACCCTGAGGTAGGGTCATATATTTTGATTTCACTCCTGCCCTTCAGATGGTCAGCAACTATCTCGGACATGAGAAGAGATACCTCATGAGGAGTATAGAACTCCCCGGCCTTCTTTCCTGCATTTGCGGCAAAATTTGAAATCAAATACTCGTAGATAAAGCCAAGAACGTCGTAATCCTGCTTCCCGTTCATGGGGATTTCATTGATGAGCTGGATAAGGTCGCTAACGGCTTTGGTCTGTGATTTTGTGTTTTCACCGAGCTTTGAAAGACCTGTCTCCAATGTTGCAAAGATTCCTTCAAATACTTTTTT
>JAZASR010000151.1:0-2377 GCA_036343175.1 Lachnospiraceae bacterium | reverse complement strand
ATGTACTACGATATCTGTGAGTACGATCTCTGGAAGACCGGACGGGAAAGACAGGCCACCATCGTATCCCTGCAGGGTCTGGTGGAAGCCGTGGCTGTGGGCCTGGGGTCTCTTATCCTTGGTATCGTGCTGGGAGCTGCGGGCTTCGACGAGGCGGCAGCTGTTCAGCCTGAGACCGCCATCACCTGGATCAGAAACTGCACCATGGTGATCCCCTCTGTGTTCTATGTGATCGCCATGTTCATCCTGGCCAGACATCCCCTGGACCGCAAGGAATACAACAGGATCCTGGAGGACCTGCACAAAAGATGAAAAACCGCCCTGCCGGGCGGTTTCAGACTGTAGACAAAGTCTCGCACAAAAGTGCGGGGCTTTTCTTTTTCAGTCAAAAACAAAATACTGTAAAAACGCTGAAAACCCTTGAAAATACTGGGCTCAGGCCACTTTCTGTGGTATAATATACGTAGCAGAAAGGCGGTGCTACATGATCACTAAGAACTCAGATAAGAAAGGCCAGATCCAGATGATATCTTTGGATCAGCTGGTCCCTGAAGATCATCTTTTAAGAAAGATAGACAAATATGTTGATTTTTCATTCATATATGATCTCGTCGAAGATAAGTACAGCCCGGACTTCGGAAGGCCAAGCCTGGATCCGGTCACACTGATAAAACTGCCTCTCATCCAATGCATGTTCGGCATAAAGAGTATGCGTCAGACCATGAAGGAGATAGACGTCAATGTGGCATACAAGTGGTTTCTGGGACTTGACTTCTTTGATGATGTACCACACTTCAGTACTTTCGGCAAGAACTACAAAAGAAGATTTGAAGGGACAGACCTGTTCGAGCAGATCTTCACACAGATACTGCTGCAATGCATGAAGCAGGGACTGGTAGATACAAGTACGTTCTATGTTGATGCGACCCATGTAAAGGCAGCAGCAAACAGCAAGAAATCAAAGAAGATACTTGTAGCAAAGAAGACAGCCAAATTCTATGATGAACAGCTCAGGGAAGAGATAGATAAGGATCGGGAAGATCATGGCAAGAAGCCTCTTAAGGATAAGGATGATGACGACAATAACGGAGGGAATTCCCCTTCAGGCGGAGGAGAAGAGAAAGAGAAGAAGGTCAGTACGACAGACCCTGAAAGCGGATGGTTCCATAAGGGAGAACACAAAGAGGTATTCGCATATTCAGTAGAAGCGGCAAGTGACAAACACGGCTGGATAATGGGATATACGATACATCCTGGAAATGAACACGATTCACAGACCTTCCCTGCGATATATGAGAAGCTAAAGGGATATGATCCTGAAAAGATAGTAGTTGACGCCGGCTACAAGACACCTGCGATAGCGAAGATGCTGATAGACGACGGCATCACCCCGATAATGCCATACAAAAGGCCGATGACGAAGAAAGGATTCTTCGGGAAGAGTGAATATGTATATGATGAACTCTATGACTGCTACATCTGTCCTAATGACCAGATACTGAGCTACAGGACAACAAACAGAGACGGCTACAGGGAATACAAGAGCGATCCCGGGATATGCGAAAGCTGTCCGTACCTGAGTCAATGCACCCAAAGCAAACTCCACCAGAAGACGGTGATCCGGCATGTATGGGAAGAATACCTGGAGCAGTGTGAAGATATCCGGCAGACCATTGGAATGAAAGATATCTATGACAAACGAAAGCAGACCATAGAGAGGATCTTCGGAACAGCCAAAGAGCACCACGGTATGAGATATACGCAAATGATAGGGAAAGCAAAAATGTCCATGAAAGTTGGGCTTACCTTTGCGTGTATGAACATGAAAAAACTGGTAAAGATCATGGATAAAAGGTTAAGGGAGGACCCTGATAACGCTCGATTTTTCATGAATTTAAGAAAAATGCCGGCATATATTTAAAAACCATAAAGAAAAAGCCCTTCAGAGCGTTAGCTCTGAAAGACTTTGTCTACGGTCTGAAAGGAGCCAGAATTGGCTCCTTTAGTTTTGGCGGAGACGGTGGGATTCGAAGTATTAAAGAAAAACTCAAAACACTATTGAAATAAGGAGGTCTGACACACCGTCCCTGTTTTGTACCCATATTTAATCCTTTATTCTTTCCCCAAAAGTTTAAGTTTTTCGACTTCTTTAAGTATCTTTGGATCCTTCCATGATTGGTAATATGGATCATTCCATGAAGATATTTCTCCGGATCTTTCTAAAATGCTGACTGATAATTCATCAAGTAATTCCCCGGCCATGTCCCAATAAGTATCAATATTGATCATGTAATAAATATATCCAAGGAATTCATAGGGTCTGGGAATAAACTGATCAGTGCCACCATAGTATATAAAGAGATTGCAATAATTATAT
>JAZASR010000150.1:0-2385 GCA_036343175.1 Lachnospiraceae bacterium | reverse complement strand
TGTATCTCCATCACCATCTCTCCAGAATCCCTGTACAAAAGTTCCATCCTTCCTTGTATACGAGCTCACCCAATGCGGATGAACATAATGCATCGGTGATGACCTTGTAGGTGCAAAGGTATTACTTACCCTGTTAATAAATGTATTGCCAGCCAGCATTTGTCTAAGATCTCCCATTATTATTTTTTTAATGAATTTCTGCAATATTGTAACATAACGTCATTAAACATTCTCTAATACTTTACATTAAATATATCGTTATAGTTGTTACAAATCTTAATAGTGTATGCTGATTAACCGCATTTTCAGCAATCAGCAGGTTATACCGCGGAAAAAATTTCCGCATTTATATATAACGGCCGCATATATGTGGTCAAAAACAGTACCTTGAAAAAAGCACAAAATAAGTCAGACGCCCTGCCCAGGATTCTGAACAGGTTCGTCACAAAGATGGAAAGCCCTACAGAGCCGTATGATGTTTCTTCAAGCTTTGTTTTTATGAGTCCCAGCCCGTAGCATCTCTTGCTGAGGCTGAAGCTCCTTTCCACTTCGATCCTGTCTGTATTGTCTTTATATTCAATGTGCTTTTCTTCAGCACTGAGTTCCTTTGACGGTCTTCCGAGCTTTGGCCCTGAGAGCCTTATGCCGTTTTCTTTGCAGAACTTTCTGTTTTCTCTTGTTCTGTAGATCTGATCTGCAAGAACACGCTCCGGATAATGTCCTGTCCGTGTTTTGTATGATTCCACGGCTCTCTTAAGGACTTCGGATTCATTGTATGGATCAAAAGTTATCTTTTCGATCCTTCCCATGTGGTCCTCATCGATACTGAGGTCGAACTTGATACCGAATTCCACGGGAGATTTCGTCTTGCCTCTTACTATAGGTCTGATATACGGCTGTGCGATGCTTACGATCCTGTCGGCTACTTTATGCGTCTTGTTGTCATACATGTATTTCTGCTGCTCATAGAGCTTTCTGATCGTATCTAGAAGCTTTTCTTCTTTTGGCAGAAGTGCATATCTGTCTGATATATATCTGTCGATGTAGCCCAGATCGCGTCTCACATAGCCCAGCTGCTTGCGTACTGTCGCTCTGATCTTTTTCTTTGAGCGTTTCTTGCATTTTGCAAGGTTGAGGTAATTCTTTCTTGCCTCCCTGCAGTAAGTACGCGGTCTGTAAAGTCCGTTATCTCCGCAGATACGGAAGATGATATCTTCAAGTTTTTCCCTGGCTTCGTTCAGCAGTGAAAAATCCTGTGGATAACGTATGTATGAGGGTGCACATGTCGCATCGATTATGAGCGTTCCGCTGTTTACATCTTTATCAGCAGCTTCAGGACTTTCAGTCTTGTCAGATTTTCTTCCTACTGCAGCAGAGCCTTCGGAGCTTCCGTTGTCGTTCTTATCATGCGGGTCTTTGTTCTCTGAATCCTGCTTCGCTTTATTTTCTTCAAGCAGGATGTCATTCATGAACTGACTCATGTCGAGATCTATGCGCTTTCTGAAAGCTACAAGTGTGCTCGCATCAAACGGCGGCGTCTCCTGATATCCCGGGAGCCCTATGAAATACTGGAGATACGGGTTCTCTGTGATCTCCTCTACAAGCTCTCTGTCAGAGAAGCCTAAACGTTTCTGGATTATCAGTGCTCCGAGAGCCATCCTGCATGGCTTTGCGACATTTCCTGTATCACTCATGAAACGGGAAGCATACTTTTCTTCGTATTCATCCCATGGAATGAGCTCTGCCAGCCTGATCCAGCGGTTTTCCGGGTTCATGTGCATCCCGAGCGGCTGATTGAAATCAAAAAAAGAATACTCTGACTTATCTTTTGCTTTATACACGATTTTAATGCTCCGAGGGTAAAATTTTATGCAGAAACTGCACGAAAAGATGAATGAAATATCAAAAATCCATGCATCTATTATACCCTATATTGAGCCAGAAATCGCGTATTTTAGGCAATTTTTAAAGATTTTTTGCTAATCAGCAGACACTAAGTAAAAGGGAGACCAGCAATGAAAAATAGAATCGATGGTATGACAGGGATGGCAATAGCTGTTATTGCATTCGTTGTTATCTGTGCTGTAATCAGCGCAAAAACAAATGATAAGAGAATTTGTGCTTATCCAGGGTGCGATAACGAATGTGAGGATGGAAGCGATTACTGCTATCTGCATGAGGACAGTGAGGACGGTTATTTTTCCAATAAATACACAGATTCAGATTCGACTTCCCATTCTGATTATAATTCTGGTACATCTACTGACTCTGACTATAATTCTGGGGCATCTACTTATTCTGACGATAATTCCGAGACATCTACTTATTCTGGTAATTCTTTTAAGGATTCTGACTCGCATTCATACTATCATGATTCTTATGATG
>JAZASR010000149.1:0-2454 GCA_036343175.1 Lachnospiraceae bacterium | reverse complement strand
TGGAATCTCGGATGATTGGCAGAAGAAAAATGGATATTTTTATTACTTGAAGCCTGTGCAGAAGGAGGAAGAAATTATCTTCAGTAAAGGCGTTCATGTACCGGATCTGAAGCGGTCTGATGGAGAAAAGTTCTCCATCTCATCGGAAGCGCAGGCTGTGCAGGCGGAAGGCTTTCTACCGGATTTTGCTAGTGATACGCCCTGGGGAGATGAGAACGATTTGGATTTCACGGGAAAGGTACCTGAAAAGGGAGATTCTGAGGACGACAAGAAAGATAATGGAAAATCTTCGTCTGGTGGCAATTCATCAGGTAATAGTTCCAATGGAAGCAATGCGTCGAACAACAGTTCAACAGGGAATACCTCATCCGGAGGAAACTCATCCCGAAGCAGTTCAAAGAGTAGTTCATCGGGTGGAGGTGGATCCAGCACTGTTCGAAAGGGTGTATCTGTGAGCAGTGACAAAGCCGGTATCGGACCTGGCTTTGCTTCAGGTTCAGGCAATAGCAACATGTATAAAAATCCATATGGTGCAACGGAAAATACATTTACAGACGGCCAGTGGCAGCTGATCGACAAGGATCAGAACCATTGGTCGTTTTTGTTAACCGATGGGACAGCAGCAAAGGGCGGCTGGCTGTATCTCAAGAATCCATACGGAAAGGACAATCATGGCAAGTCAAGCTGGTTTAAGTTTAATGCTGATGGCCGGATGGAAACCGGCTGGATCCTTTCAGATGACGGCAACTGGTATTTTGCACATGATGTTTCTGATGGAAATCTTGGGGTTCTCGCTAAGGGATGGCATACAAACAGTCAGGACAATAAGAAATACTATCTTCATCCGGACACGGGTCACATGCTGACCGGGTGGCAGAAGATCGGAGAGAAATACTATTATTTCGCCACTGCTCAGGATGTTCCGAAGCAGACCTGGTTCTTTCAGACGAATGTCGGCAAGTGGCTTTATGATGCTGTCGGTTTCAGAAGCTATGGTTCGATGTATCAGAATGAACGGACACCAGATGGTCGTCTCGTTGATGCAGAAGGAGCATACATCCAGGGATGATGGTCATTGTATGAGAAATTAGCGTTAATCAAACATTAATAGATAATAAAAGGTCTCCTCTTTTTGGTACCGATCCAGAAGAGGAGACAGAATGGAGGCATTGATGAAAAGGGGTAATCACCCGTGAAGAAAACAGGAATTATTTTGAAGGTTATGATAGCGGCTGGCATTACGTCAGCCTTTTTATATGCAACAGGATCGGCGAAGGCACTCTATTCGGGAAACAGCAATGTACTGTCAAATCCTTTCTCTTTATCGCAGTTTCCAGTGCCGTCACCGACGGAAACAGATCCTACAAAGGAATCACCAGAGGAGACAGGTGGAAATCCTGAGAATCCGGAAGAATCAAAGAACCCTGAAGAAACTAAGAGTTCTGAGGAATCAAAAAGCACTGACGAGTCCAAGAGCCCGTCAGAGACTGATCCGGATAATCCGGGAGAAAGCAAGGAAGATTCCGGAGAAACAAAGGATGATGGCGGAAATTCAGATATTCCTGAAGATGAAAAAATCCCGGAAGAAATCAAAGGTAAGAGTGGAACAGCATATCTCCTTCCAGGACCGGAGTATAACAAACGGCTGAAGGAATTTCTGGGAGAAGATATCAAGAATGTAGGGCTGATATCTGAGGCTAATTCTATGGGACCGGGTATTGAATATATCACGATTTCTACGGAGGACAGCATGCATCCGGTGTACTTCTTCAGAGACCAGGACTTCAACAACATTTTCAGATATTATTCAGAGGCTGAAGAAATTTACGCCAACAGAAACTGCTCGCACATGTATGAGGGATTTTCTGAACTTGGCTGGGCAAGTAATGTGACAGAATTTTTCAAGACGGATTATACAGAAGATATGACGGCAATGTTTAAGGATTGTGCCGAGATTAGTACGCTTACCGGTCTTAATAAATTCAATATGTCGAACGTGAAGACGGTTTCACAGATGTTTATGGGCTGCGCAAAATTGGGCAGCGCAGGTGGTATCGCGGAATGGGATACTTCCAGCATCCAGGATACATCTGAAATGTTCAGCGGAAGTAAAAGCTTTGGCAGTCTAAGTGGTCTTAAAAATTGGAATGTATCGCATGTGACCAACATGTCTCATATGTTTTATGGAACAGACATCGGCATCGTTGAGGATCTTGCGGCATGGGATGTTTCGAATGTGAAGGATATGTCCTATATGTTTGCGGATACGGACATTAATACATTTTCTGATTCTTTTGTATCAGGGTTTATACCGTGGAATGTTTCAAATGTAGAGAATATGGCAGGAATGTTCCAGGATACATGGTTTAAAAACTTCAAGTCCCTTGCAGCCTGGAAGACGACAAGTCTTACAAATCTTGACGACTTCAATTCTTCTACAGAGGATCATGCCGG
>JAZASR010000148.1:0-2463 GCA_036343175.1 Lachnospiraceae bacterium | reverse complement strand
TTTGCAACAGTCTGAAAAAGCAGTGTTTAATTGGCATAGGTCATTTTTTGCATAAAAAAACCGGAAATCACATTTTTTCAACGGATTTCCGGTCATTTTCAGCGTCTACGAGAGGATTCGAACCTCCGACCCCTCGCTTAGGAGGCGAGTGCTCTATCCAGCTGAGCTACGCAGACAAGCCTTTTTTGGTGGATTTTTAGGTCTCCCGACCTTCTGCCGCGTTTTCGCCGGCGGAGGTTAATACGTAACCTTAGTTGTTCGCCTGAATTTTGCATCGCACGTTATCAGAAGTTATCAAAAATTTCATGTTTTCGAGCTTTTGGATGGTCCAAATAGCCTGCAGTTATCACTGTTTTCATCTAATCCCTGTCCGTCGCATGCCCTCGTTGTTGCAGCCTTGCTGCAAAGCCCGAAAATTCAGCAGAACGTCAAGCGTCTCAATAAGCACCATCTGAGTATCTGATCGTTATCGGAAATGACCGCCTGTCGCATCATCTCCAGATAAAAGGTTTAGAGTACCCTCACATTCTTAGGCTTTTCAGGGCCTTCTGGAATAGCCCCTGTCGTTCCAAACTTTACCGCATCTGGACTTCGTCCCTCCAATAAAAGAGTATTGCTCGAATCATATCATTTATATAAGCTGTCACCGCTATCCGTTGTAAATCTGCTACCATATCAAGCTATACTGTACATCATATATGATTTCATACATTTTTTGTCCATGAATAATCGGTCAAACTGTCTGCCACTAATTTGTCATTTTTGCGTAACACTTACTTCCGCACAAATCTTTGTTTCGGACTTTTTGGTTTTTCCGGAATGGTCAGTCTCACTAATCCTTTCTCAACCAACGGATTAATATAGGTCTGCATCACATATGCGATTGTCCCGATACCAAGGTACTCTGCAATTTCATTTCTGCTCCTGGGGATTTTCAGGAAATTCAAAAGCTCCTCTTCTTTTTCTGTCATCTTCCTCTGACTCGTGTTATCCCGGATACTATCTCGGTTATAAAGAATAACTGTAAATGTTCCCCTTTCATCAGCAAATACTGGATCTTCCAGATTGAAGTCCTTCATAGAACGCCGGATCGTAGGTATTCCGGAATATCTGTTTTCTGTCAGTCCCATAACCTCCAGTGCCGTTACAAGCACCGGATTTCTTGTATCAGGCTGCATTTTTCCCAATTGATCAACTCTTAGCCTTCCGTATATTCCTCCCGGATTGCGGATTTCAATTCGATCAGGGTACATAAGGATCTGTATGGGCATGCCTTCTGTATGTATACTGTAGTCTCTATGAACCAGTGTATTAAGCAATGCTTCTCTTACAGCTATAATCGGGTAATCCGTACGGTCTTCTCTTTTTCCGGAATTCGGATTAATAATCGTTTTTATCCTCATGTTCTTTCGCACGAAGGCAAGTGCCTGATCCAGCATTTCAGGGATATTCCCTTCAATCCTTTTATTATCAACAAACCGTTCCCCATATTCACCGATCTCACCGATCTCATCTCCGGGAAGCACAACCGCTGTAATACATAATTGAGGAAAATATGCCTGCGGATATTTGCAGAAAAGCAGCAGGGAACTCAATGTCACCATCCCATCCTTTGTTATGCTCATCAGTTCGTAAATTGTTTCATCCGCCAAAGCGCTTATATTCGGCTTTTCCGCCTTAAGCCGATTAATATAAGTCTCCAGGAGCTCCTGGTCCAGGACTTTTAGTGATGCCCGGGGAACCTCCCGAATATCATCCTGATATTTTTTCCTAAATGCCTCATAGCTGTAAACCTCATATTCTGTCATCGGCTCATCACTATCACCGACACGAATATAAGAACCTTTCAACCGGCCGCGCCCCTGATAATAACATGGCCGATCAGCCAGATCGATCCCGGGGACTTCAGCAGACACGAAATACTTTCCTTCCTTTTCCGCTACTGTCAACAATGGACGTACTACGGGTTCCATCTGAAGGCATTGCTCGTTGATTTTCTTTTGGATGTCCTGAGGATCATATACTCCACATTCATTATAATTCGCCTTCTCGTCGACCCCGAAGACAATAATCCCACCGTCATCCTGGTTAGAAAAGCTGGAAAGTGTATCATACAGTCTTTTAGGGCATCCCTGCTCTGCAGCTTTAATCTCCAGCATCTGTGTCTCGCATTTACTATCCTGTATTTCATCCAGTTTCTCAAGCAATTCTTCTTTCGTCATTTTAGTTGTCCTCCCTCTTACTCCAGATTCTACTGGTGTTTAATTGAGTTGTCAACTATTATTATTTAGTTCTTGAGTTTCTATTTTAGTTTTTGAGTGATTTTCTTTAGTTTTTTACTTTCCAAATTCACTTGTTTTGCCATTTGATTGAGTTTTCTAAAAAAATTCCTTGGAAAGCCCTGCTAATCTAACTGTATCCTATATTTTATTATGGATACACTACAGCGCTTCATGGAAGAGA
>JAZASR010000147.1:0-2495 GCA_036343175.1 Lachnospiraceae bacterium | reverse complement strand
CCAGCTCCCCTGACCTGGTCATTCTCCCAAGAGTCTTATAGAAGCCAGATCTTGGCACAGCCAGGCCAGACTCCCTGAAGAGCCTTGCCGCCTCGATAAGCCTGTCCTCAGGCTGTGACAGGAGCAATGATCTGACAGTCTCTGCATTGCCGGCCATAATCCATCCCTCCGCCAGGAAATTCAACGGCGCATTTCCGCATGATAGCAGTGTCAGGCAGTTTTCCAATTCAATTGACACTCTGACGCCGCTGACGCATCCGGTATCAGTGAGCATTCTCCTGTGACAATTCTGCTGCCGGGCAGGACAGGGCGTGCATTCCATCCTTCCAATCAACAGCATTTTCCTCTGAGCCATGCTTTTCAGAACCAGCAAGTCTGCCCCTGAGATCCCCTGGTGCTCAGCTGTTTCAGCAGCCCACCAAAAATGCAGCCACAAAGGAATATACCCGGGAAAACAGTACGCTGATGCCAGAATCAGCATTTTGTATTTACAATACAAATGCAATATAATGAGATACACAATAATAGACGAAGCAAGGGGTGTTTATAGTGCTTAATATTGTAAAAAATGCGCCTGAAGTGCACTCTCTTGAGGAAAGCCTGTCAATTCTGGAAAAATACAGGGATAAAATCCCTTCTTATTCCTATGGAATTGCGGCGAGCATCATTAAAAACAATGCTATTGAAGACCTTTATCTAAATGAAACGGCCATAACAGCCATCCTGGTCTGCAACTCATATAAGACTGTAGCAGAAAAAGAAAAATTCATAGAAGAGTACGTCAAAGAAGTAAAAAAAGAATATTCAGATGCAAAAGCATAAGAATTATGATGAAGAAGCACAGAAAAAGCTGTTCGATGAGCTGATTTCCCATAATAAACTTCAGATTTCAGACAAACACGAATTTTACGACAAAGAACGAGACATTTCCTCTATTCGTCAATCCGTATTGATGAGTCATCCTATCGCCGGCAAACTGAACTTTAAACTGTTGAAACAAATCCATAGTTACCTGTTTCAGGATATTTATTTTTGGGCAGGGAAAGATCGCTTGGAATGCGGGCTCATCGGAGAAATGCATAAAACCGGTTCACCTCAGGAATTTTGCGACTCACGACAAATAGGCGAGGTAGCAGACAGACTTTTTTATAATCTGGAATGCAACCGATATCTGCAGGAATTTTGCCATGATCAGGATCTTCTCTGCAGCAATGCTGCCAAATTTTACGGCGATCTAAATTACCTTCATCCTTTCAGAGAGGGGAATGGCAGAACTGGCAGGTGTTTTCTAAATGAAATCTTCAGGAGGCTTGGCTTCTTCTTCAACGCATGCAACATTGATAAAAACAAATGGGATTCTGCATGCATTTCTTCATATACCGATCAAAAAGCCTCAGATCTGGCAGCACTTTTTAAAAAGGAAATTAACGTTTACCCAGAAAATAAAACAAAATTTATAAAATACCGTAAACAGTTCGCCTCAGAAGATTTTATTGAAACATCACCTTTGGATCCGATTCAATTTTCTGACAGAACAGAACTTTTGGGAAACGGCGGGCTTGGAGAAAAATACAGCATTCTGAAGGAGCTGATCGGTTAATATCAAAGGTATTTCTATTCATCACAGACACTTCCTCGCAATGAAATGATGCCCGGCCAGATACCACAGGATACTTTCTAGTTTACCTGGCAACTTCTCCCCGCCATAAGAACCTTTCTTTAGGGAGAGGCGCTGAAGGGCAGTTAGCGCTTCTTCAGCGCTCCGGCCATCCGGCAGCAACATCGGATCGGGGATGCTTCGTGGGACGGGCCTGCACCGGAACGCCGCCGTCCAATGCACGCTCACTGCCCCCGCTGCAGCTCAAGGATAATCTCGTCAACGAGACAGAGATCCCCCATATTGTGCAGATGGTTCCGGGGCTCAGAGAGGTTCATGTAGGTCTCCGAGCGGTAAAAAACATCGAGCGCATCCGGAATACCGATCTGCAGAGCCTTCGAGAGGAGCCAGATCACCCGGCTGTACTTCATCTGCATAAGCGTCGGATTTGGGACAGGGCTCTCCTGAGGCTCACTCCCGACTGAGATGGAACTTGTCTCCGTGAGATGGAGGCACCTTTCGATTATCTCCTGCTCATGGATGCAGATCTGAACGGAAGGCTTTTCTCCGGCGAGCCTCGAGAGAGCCTCATCCCTGTCGAGAAGTCCGGCAGTGTACAGCTCCATCGTGACAAAGACACTGTCATCCACAGTTCCGCCCTGCACCGCGCCGTATCTCTCCCAGACACTGCTCCCCTTCCGGCAGGCCATGACGAAGTCAAGCCACTCCTCGTCATAAGCCTCAAAAACCTTCACCCTCCAGCCTGATTTCACCGCATCGAAATCAAGCTCCCATTTACTGAGAAATCCCGTCTTCCTTGCATTCATGGGCCTCAGGGCCCGGGAGAGCGCCTGAGCGCGGTCGGCAGTCAGATAAAAGCCCCTGCCGAAATCAAGAT
>JAZASR010000146.1:0-2496 GCA_036343175.1 Lachnospiraceae bacterium | reverse complement strand
GTGAATGGCCTGTAATACCGATATTATCAAAATCAATATGTCCTTTTAGTGGATTTGACGTTTTTTCATCATCATAGCTGTTAGCAAGCTCTAGATATCTGATTGAAAGCTCTGCAGCTTCTCCGTAAAAAGAATTATCTTCTTCGTTACCAATAGTTATGAATCCCCAGGAAGCCATATGCTTCTGAAGAGCCTGGTATTTTGAAGCAGGTGTACCTGTTCCATTTAGAAAAATCACGACTGGAACCTTCTCCATAGAATCGATAGCGCTTGGATAAAATATTTCAATTTTTTTCAACGATGACATCGTAGCACTCTCAGCATATGCTGTGTCATAGGGCCCCATAGTAAGATACATTTTTTCAATGTCGCCTCCGGTTTCAACCTTTGAAATATAATCATCGCTGACAACCGGATTTTTCGAAATATTTTCTCCGACCTTTTTCAATAAAAAGCTTAATGCAATGTATATAAATAAAATAATCGCTATCAGCTTCCATCTATTACTCTTATGTACTTTATTATCCATCATCAAATCGTTTTCAAAAAAAGTTACAATCTCTCAATGTAAGGCTACTCAAAAATAACCTTCTGCCGTGCATTATATCCATCCTTCTTGAAATCCGTATCAAGGAATTCTGCTTCCACCGGCGTAATCTTGATGAGATGGATCGGCTCCGGCATTTTCCGAATCATTTCCTCCGGGATATGCTTATACTGAAGAAGCTTCAAATATTCTTCCGAAAAAGGTTCTACTATCTCCGCGGCTCCACTGATCTGCGCGCTATGCAGTTCCCCAAATCCAACCTTGTCGCCGGCATCAAAAATCGCAAGGCAGACATTCTTATTGTCCTTGAGTCCCTTGAACTTCATTCCGCCTTCCGAAAAGAGATAGAACGCCCCATCAACAAAGTTATATTCGATTGGTGTACAGCGCACATATTCTCCGGACCCCGTTGCCAATGCACACACCTTATGCTCCTGAATAAACATTTTTAATCTGTCCTTTGCATCCGGTGCAGCTTTACTGCCTGCTTCTTTGTCAATCCAAAATCGACTTGCTTTATCAAAATCCATATATTGTCATGCCTCCCGCAAATAAAATTTCTTTATTTCGCAAAACTATGTCTACATCTTACCACAAAGCTTCATCTCATAGAATCCGATGACAGGCAATCCACCGCCCATATTCGTTCTCATAGCATCTTCCCAATCCTTCAGCGTTGCACGATAATAGAACTGTCTCCTTCGTCTTCCCGATCTGATTCACAAGCTCCGTCATCCATTCTCCGTAATAGTCATACTCCGCTTCCGTCCACCAGCTAAACAGTTTATTGACCGTCTGCAAATCCTCCTCATCACTCGTACAGTAGTACTGCTTCGGATTTCGGTTCACATGAACCCGCAGCACATGCCCCGGACAAAACTCCACGATATAGATGCAGATCCCCGTCCAGCTCCGGTGCGCATATAGCTTGTTCCCCTGCATGTACCAAAACCATTTGTCCTCCATCGCCTCCGGCACATGCCCTCGCCGCAGCACCTTCATCTGTTCCGCCGTGAAAGCCCGCTTAAAGGCCAATGCCTCCTGCTTCTTCAGCATTGGCTTTTTATCCCATTCATCGCCGGCTGCTACGGTATAGTCTGGTGCCACCTCCCGAAGCCTGTCGTAGCACATATTCCCCAGCTTCCGAACCTTCATTTCGCTCATCGTTCTACCTCCTGTTCCCGTCTACGGATATAGCGTAGCAGAAACAGAAGCCGAAAAGGTCAACTACGGATTGACATTTCGGAATTCAAAACAGTAGATCCGACACTCAAGGGCTCTACGATCTATTTGTTCACCGTCTCAAGCTCTATGGTTCTATCAAAGCCAGATTGCGACTCTGTGATTCCATATCTGTTGTATATTTCCTTTTCTCTCTCTTTAATAGCTTTCTTGCCATCAAATTTGAAGTCATGCTTAGCCGCGATTTCATCGATCTGATCAACTGTGTCCTGTGTGATCGGGTTATCTCCCAGAAAAGCATAAAGAGCTTTTCCATCAATCAGTTCCTGGATGAATACGATATTCGCGCCATCAATGGTTTTACTTTCTCCTACCTCCCGGGCGATTGCGTTCACAGTGGCAGCGTTCAGATCCGTTTCTTCATAAAATTCGAATCCAACGCCGATCGTCTGCTCACTGAAAGCAGTGTGGTAATTAAGGTCTGCATCTGGAACATATGTCGTAGAGCTATGCGAGGCCGCGCCATTGGAACCACCGCTTACGATAATTCCATACGGATTAACATTCTGCCATTTTCTTGACCAGCAGTCGGCAACAAATTTAATCAGAAATTCTCCATTCTCTTTGCTTACGATGAAGAACAAACCGTCTCCATCCAAAGAATCAGACTGTATCAAAAGGGCATATCCTTCCATGCCGGGATGGTCCAATGCTCCATAAGAAATTATTGTCCCGCCAGTAAGGCCTCTGGCTTTAAGAAAATACCC
>JAZASR010000145.1:0-2532 GCA_036343175.1 Lachnospiraceae bacterium | reverse complement strand
TGATCCTTCATCCACTGGGCGCCCTGCGCCATCTTCATTTTTCTCATGCGTTCGTCCATACGAAGACCTCCTGTTCTACACGCGTAATAAGCGTATCAGAACAGGAGGATGCTTCCTAGACGTATTCTATTTACCGGTTACTCTGATTTTCATAAGTCACCGTACTGCTCACTTCTGCATCCCTTTGCTCTTATCCATGTACCATCCCTTGATCCGGTTTTCACATTGAAAGACAGGGTACCCTACCTCCTGGATGCATTTAATATCCCGGGCTATGGACTTACGCTCTGCCTTGATACCCTTTTCTTCAAGCTTCCTGCCGATACCGCTGGAATTTAATGGATGCTCATGATCCGTTTCTTCCATGATCCGCAGGACATTTAATAATTTTACCTTGATAAACTCTGACATGATTCTCCTAACTCTCAGTCCTTGTCCTCATCGTTATTTTGCTTCTGTAAATAGTAGAACTCCTTCTGTGCTTCTATCTCCGCGCGCAGTTCTTCCTCCGTCGGCAGATACAGCTTATATTTTGAGGCAAAGAGCTGCTCATTATCATGTAAGACTGAATATCTGGCAATATCCTCGTCTGTATCGGAGCATAAGACGATTCCAAGTGTCGGATTGTCATCCGGCGCCTTTTTCAAGTCATCATACAGCCGGATGTACATATCCATCTGCCCTACATCCTGATGCGTGATCTTCGTTGTCTTCAGGTCAATCAAGACGAAGCACTTTAAGATATAGTTGTAGAAAACCAGATCGATATAATAATCCTCTTTCTCGGTATGAATCCTCTGCTGCCTTGCGACAAATGCATAGCCCTTGCCTAATTCCATAATGAATTTCTGAAGGTTATCAATGATGCATTGCTCCAGATCTGATTCAAGATAAGATGTATCTTCCTGCATTCCCAGAAACTCTGCAATAACAGGATTCTTGATGAACTCCAGCTTATCCTGATACAGGGAAGTAAGCTCTTTCATCTCACTTTCTACTGCACTTTTATCCTGCGTTTTCAACATCCGGTAATAGTACTGTGAGGAGATATTGCGCTGCAGAGTCCTTACGCTCCAGGACTGATCATATGCCTCAGATGCATACCAGTCACGAGCTTCCTGGTCAGCGACCTGCAATAATACGTCATAATGAGACCATGATAAAAATTGTGCCGACACTGTTGACACAATCTCTTTTTCTTCAAATTGTGCAGACACTGTCGGCACAATCTTTGGAAAGTACTGATAGAATTTATAGTACTTATATAATGATCTCTTCGAAAACCCCTTACCATATCTTTCATTTAGCGACTTTGCCAAAGATGCTACAATCTGTTTCCCGTATTCTGCTCTGTCCGCCCCTTTCAATTCTTCTTCGGAGATGCGTCTGCCAATCAACCAGTTCCGGACAACCAGGATTACATTCACAGATCTATACGCAGCGCTCTGGGAACTATCCACGATCTGGCAGATATCTCCATAAATATCATTGGAATTCTGATATTGAACTAATTCACTCATTATTGGAAAGCCTTTCAAATTGCCCCACTCAAAGTAGGGTTCCTTCTATTTGCATCTTTCGATAGTGTACCGTAGATGTACCAATATCATTATTACATGTCGGAGCGGATATTTCTATAACGAATGGCAGAAAAAGAGGAGCAGCCATAAAACAGCTGCTCCTCCTCGGTCCTGCCTTCTTATATTCATCCAGCGTCCAAATTGAAACTCTGGGTCTGCGGAGTTCTAAATTCCTTATGTTACTATTCGAACTCTAGTCCCGATACTTTATATTGGCTCTATATCGTACTTTCGAGTCTAAATATTGTGGTGGAATTCCACTCATTCTACGTAATTTTATTTTTTCTAAAAGTTTTTGCAACCAAATTGCAACCACGGATTACTTTACTGGTCTAGCCATCTTCATTGTAGGCTGTACCGTAAAACTTAAGCCAAGCTGATTAAAAATCTTTAATAACGTGGAAAGATTTGGGGTAGTCTTGCCTGATTCAATTCTTGCAACAGAAGAATGAGGAATACCACAAAGTTCTGCAAGATCTCTTTGAGATAGTTCCAAACTATGTCTCTGCTCAATCATTGCACCTACAATAGCAGAAACTTCCTCTACCTCATCAATATCTTTTCCAATTTCTGGATTAGTATTTCTTACCTTTTCTTTATATTTTGTCCAATCGCTCATAAAGCTCACCCCTTTCTGGATATCCAATCGTCACGTTCCGACTTTGCTTTTTCTATTTCTCTTTTCGGAGTCTTTTGTGTCTTCTTGCGAAAATGATGAAGTAACACAAATGTATCATCTTTAAAATAAAAGAACATTACACGGTTATTGCCCGGACGCAGCTCCCAGATACCATCATCAAGATGTTTGGTTACTAAAACTTCCCACACATAAAAGGTGTGCTGAACCTTGAAAACTCAATATTTCAGGCAATAAAAAGGCACAGATGCCGTGCCCTTTGCTATAATTGAATCGGCTAAAAAACAAATATATAAAGGAGCGCATCTATGCCGG
>JAZASR010000144.1:0-2552 GCA_036343175.1 Lachnospiraceae bacterium | reverse complement strand
TGCGATAAGTCTTATACCGGTTAAAACACAGTTCCCGATTCTGACATTGGTGACAAACATTCTTGGTGCAATCCTAATAGGCTTTATTGTTGGAATAACAGATAAAAAAGCAGATGTATTGCCTAATACGATCCTATTTTGGAAGACTGGTGTATGTGGGGGATTCACAACATTTTCAACGTTTTCACTTGAGGCATATAAGCTGTTTGAAAACAAGGCGTATGCTCTTGGGGGAGTGTATGTGATATTAAGTGTTTGCTGTTGCGTTTTCGGTATTTTTATAGGGAAAAAGCTGGCAACTATAACAGGATAATAGAAGATAACTATGCAAGCAATTTCCAGCTTTAGAACTGATGGGAGGAAGGAATATAAGGAATGGTAATGGCTGTATTAGAAGGCGTCGCAATGTGCTTTGTCTCTGATCATATGTGTTGTGGGCATAGCAAACGGACCGGTCGGTATGGTCTTCTTTTATGAAAAAGAAGTACAGGATAAAGCTGTAGAACTGGAGCTCACCACGCGGGAAATGATCAATAAGAGAAAGATGACCACCTTCATTGCTCTTCTTGTACCACAGCTTTTGTTTGTGCCGCTTATGGTCTACATTGTGAACGGTGCACCGGACTTTAAGACAACTGCTGTCCAGATGACTGTGATCTATCTGATCTCCGGGTTATTCGACAGACTATTTATCGACTGGTACTGGGTAGGAAAAACAAAGGCATGGATCATTCCCGGTACAGAAGATATGATGCCATACATATATGGAAAGACATTGGTCGGCAAGTGGGTCTCTACGTTAATAGGATTTCCGATTCTGGCAGTTCTGATAGCCTGGGTGGTTTCGAAACTATAACTTCTGATTGCGGAGGAGAATGTGTGAAAATCGAACATGTTGCAATGTATGTTAATGATTTGGAAAAAGCTAGAGATTTTTTCGTTAAGTATCTTAATGGAAAATCCAATGATTTATATCATAATAAGAAAACGGATTTCCGCTCATATTTCATTACTTTTGAGGACGGCGCAAGACTGGAAATTATGAATAAACCGGATATGGTGGATGCTGAAAAATATTTGAATCGAACAGGCTTGATACATATTGCATTTTCAGTAGGCAGTAAAGAACGTGTTGATGAAATAACTCAGTTACTTCAAACAGATGGCTACCATATTGTCAGCGGACCGAGAACAACTGGTGATGGTTATTATGAAAGTTGTGTGGCTGCCATAGAAAACAATCAGATTGAATTTACAGTTTGACAACCTCTGTGGAAGTTTCTTTTGCATATATTTCAAAAATATACCGGAAGGTATTGACCCCTACGTTACGTCATAGTTTATAGTAACTTTACCAAAGGCGAGGGAGTGATGAACTATGATGACAGTAAACGAAGTAAGCAAACTGACAGGCGTGAGTATACGCACCCTGCAGTATTACGACAAGATCGGACTGCTTCATCCTGCGAAGTACACGGAGGCAGGCTACCGGCTGTATAACGATGCGGCACTGGAGACCCTGCAGCAGATACTTCTCTTCAGAGAACTAGAATTTCCCCTGAAGGATATTAAGGAAATTATCAGCCGTCCGGATTTTGACAGGAGCAAGGCTTTGGAGCAGCAGATCAAGCTTCTCACGCTGAAAAAGGAGCACATCGAGAACCTGATCGACCTTGCGAAGGGAATCAAATTGTTGGGGGTGAGAAAATTGAAATTTGAAGCGTTTGATACAAGTAAAATAGATGAGTATGCCGCTCAGGCAAAGGCATACTGGGGAAAAACACCGGCCTATAAGGAATTCGAGGAAAAATCCAGAGGTCGGACAAAAGAAGAAGACAAGAAAATATATCAGGGTATGATCGATATCTTTGGAGAATTCGGGCAGATCCGGAATACGGAGCCTTCATCCAAAGATGCGCAGGCTCTTGTAAAGAAACTGCAGGATTATATCACAGAGCATATGTATACCTGTACGAAGAAGATCTTAAGCAGCCTCGGAAAAATGTATGCCGGCGGCGGTGATTTTACAAAGAACATCGACAGCTATGGCGGGGAAGGGACAGCCGAATTCACCTCACAGGCGATCGAGATTTACTGCAGATAAGCAAAACAGTCGTACCTGGGTGAAAAAACCACTTATTCTGCGACTGTATCTGGATTCTCCTGGACTGACAATCGGGCTTTGGGAGGAGCATTTGGATGAAAGAAAACATCGTACAGAAGCTTACATCAAAAGATGATAAATATGCCTGTGCCTTTACTGATAGAATTGTTGCAGAAAGCCATGATACAGATGAATGGTATGAATACTTTGAGGATGTTACCGGAAGTCCGGCTACAGCAAAAAGTTCTTTGAAGAGCATCGGGCAGAGATCACGCTTCACAAAGCAGCGAAGGAAGCTTTCAATGCAACCGGAGGAACCAAGCTGCCAATGATCAAAGAGCTCCGGCAGGAATACGCACAGCTGATCGTTCAGAAGAAAGAAGCCTACAAAGGCTACCGGGAAGCAAAGCGGGAAATGCAGGAGCTGCTGAAGGCCAGACAGAACGTG
>JAZASR010000143.1:0-2557 GCA_036343175.1 Lachnospiraceae bacterium | reverse complement strand
TATCAAGTCAGCAGTCAACTGAAAAACATAGCGACAGCAAAAGTATTGGATCCGGAAGAAGTGAAAAAAGTGGCGAATACGCTGTGGTCCGATGAAACTATTATTGATGAATACCTGAAGGAAAGAGAAGAGCTGCCTGAAGAACACAAAGATATTATTCGGAGTTGGAAGCGGCGAATTCAGGGACAGTTCATGATGGAACGACATCTGAAAAAAGGAAGCATTTTCATCTCCCTTGAAAATGAAGAGGTGTATCAGGTGAGTGGCATCATATCGAGTTGGGAGGAAATGTTTTATGGAGCGCCAATGCCACTCATAGTAGAAGCAACCTTCATGCCATTCAAGGACGTGATCATATCAGATGGATTGGTAATGCCATATTTCGTCATTGTCGGTGGCGGAATGAGACAGATGTTTAAGGATGTGTATTTGACTGCAAAAAAGAATGGTAGGATTCATCGGTCGCTTTGACCAGAGAAATAGAAGAGACAATAAGGAGAAAACATATAATGCACCTTCCTCAGTTTTTAAAGCAAATCGATACAATTAGCAGCAGAATGTCCCGCGATCAACTGGAACGTCTGCTTCACGAAATTGCCAGGACAATTCCGGAGAAAGAGCGAGGAAGGCTGCTTTCTCTGTTTACTGCATTTGATGTGAAGGATCCTGACAGTAGCAGAGGAGGTACCAGTGAAGGCGTAGAAGGACATTCTTTTGATGATGATAAAAAGAACGAAAGGCTGGAGAAAGAAATCGAATCCTTAATGGAGACATTGGAAGAATTAGAGGAGGGCGGAAGGGCACTGGTCAGTGACTATAACTATGAATATGATGACTGGTATAACAGTGATGCCGATGAATTTACCTTTGATGATCCGGATGGCATCATGGATGATGTTGGAAAGGCCATGGAGCTAGTCCATGTCTGTATAGATCACGGGCTTTATAGGCAGGGCTTCGCATTAGCCAATCTTCTTTCCTGTGTGACGGTTTCTGTTGAAGGAGCGTATCTGGACTATGACGATGGCAGTATGGATCTGGAAACACTGAACGCCCATGATCTTCTGGAGGATGATGTTTACAAACTGTTTTTAAAAGAGGCCATTTACCTGTGTTATCTGGTCAGCTCTTCTGGGGAGAGGGCGGAAGAAATACTGCGTCTGATCGGGAACCTCCACTACCATTCTTTTAAGCTGGAGGAGGTCATGCAGATGGGAAACCGGGATCTTCCGGATTTCAGTGCCTTTTTGCAGGATTGGATCCGTGTCCTGACCACGGGTTCAGGAGGGCAGTATGAGCGAATGCTGCAGGACGCACTCTCTATGATTCAGGACGAGAAATCAGCCCTCGAAGTCGCGAAACAGAATATACTGACGCATCCTGTACTGTTGGAGAAGCTCATGATGGATAATCTGAATACAGAAGCGCCGGATCTGAAAATGTCGATGCTGGAATCGGGACAGAGTGCCTTAGAACAGATTCCCTCAAACTTAAGAATCCGTAGTAGGATTGCGCTTCTGACAGCGTCTTATGCTGTGCGTTTGGATAATACAGAGGAATCGGAGAGATGCCTTCTGGAAGCTTTTCGATCCCAAACGACAACATTGAATTATTTGAGGCTTCGTTTTTTGACGAAAGACTGGGAGAAGCACAGGGCGAAGGCACTGGAGATATTTGAAGAAATGATCCGGGGCATTCCGGATATGAAGGATCGAGGCTCTTATTCTTATCATTCTGAATCTGATAATGTTCTCGGAAAAAATGACTGCTGTTGCATTTTATACTTTCAGGAAGAATTTGAAAAGATGCGTGAGATAGGCATGACTACTAAAAATGTGCTTGGATGGACATCCACTTTCATGAAGACGGGTATCGCGCTGATGCTTCTGCTGCTTCATCAGGGTGAGGATTATGGAAAAGGGATGCAGGCTATGTTGAGCCGGGCGCGGGATGCCTGCGGACTTGATATCCGGGAATACTATCGGGGCACTGCTATGGAGGCTCCAATGGTTTATTTGAAGGACGAAACGTCTTTTGCAGAGGAAGCGGATGATTACGAAGACACCACAGATGAAAAAGCTCTGTTTTCTGATATTTTGAAAAACTGGAAAAAAGAGGTATGCCTCTCCGGGAACGACTCCGCACTGTGGATGAAAAGGATCGATCACTGGATCGAGTGGCGTGTCGAAGGCATCATGAACGCAAACAAGAGAAACTATTATGGGGAATGTGCGTCCTTTATCGCGGCTTTAGGCGAAGTACAAGAATCCAGAGGAGTCACAAAGGGTAAAGAACTGATTATGGAACGGTATCGGGCTGCATATTCCAGACGGCGTGCTTTTCGCGATGAACTTTGCTTATATGGAATGAAGCGTGGAAAGAGGTGAGCATATGCTGATATCTCCAGACGAAGTAAAGGCAAAGGCCATAAATTGCCGCAGATATCCTTATACGGATCAGCCTGACAGAATGGGGAGTTTGTTAAGCATTATTGAATCAGCCGCAGTCTGCCCGGTTGTGTATGAGATACTGGAAAGACTGAAAGAAGAATATCACT
>JAZASR010000142.1:0-2558 GCA_036343175.1 Lachnospiraceae bacterium | reverse complement strand
GGTTCTTCCGCAATTATCAGTACGAAAGAGTCCAATCTGGCAGTAGAAAACGGACGGATGAGAGAAATTTCATCCGTCCGTTTTCGTTAGTTATGAGAAAATAATTCATTGATTTCAAAGGAATCTGTTGTTGCCTTGAAAGCCGCATAGCTCTTGCGGAACAGGTAATCAAGAGATGAACGGCCGTAGATTGTTCTTTTGATTAGCTTGAACTTGCAGTTATTCCCTTCTACAAAACCTGAGTTCGTATCATACTTTATCGCATTTTCAACTGCTGCTTTGTCTTTGATCAATCCCGCTGCGAAGCTTCGGATTTCAGAAAATTCAGAATCACTGTTATCAGATATAAATCTCCCTACTTCTGAAGGATTATCTCCCATAATCAGAGTATGAAAATCATCCCAGATCATTTTCATCTTTCTGATGGCTGGATATTCATTTTCAATCAACTCATAATACCGTGCTGTATCAGATTTTTCGATTTTGAGTTTCTCTTTGGCTGTGATATACTTCAACACGCTCCCCGAAGAGATAGTACTAAATGATGGAGGATATTTCTTCTGATACATATCTGTCCTCGGGATACATAGATGGAAGTTATTCCCTATAACACTCCGGACGTACGTTTCTATAGCCTCTACCGTCCTGGGACATCCAATATATTTCACATACCGGACAATAAGTGGCGGAGGTATATGGTCCGCTTGCATCTTGTAGATTACATTAGCATAGTTTCTGAGTATCGATCCACCTGTCTTAGGAGTTTCCCGGATTCGCATTGCGACATTTTTTATTTCCTCATCTGTCATTTTCAGATATTTTGCAGCGGTAGGGAGAGATATCTTGTATTTTTCAGCAAGCTTTTTTTGAGTAATATCAGGATTCGCGGCTGCTTCTTCCTGCAGCTCCTGTATGAGCTTCTGCTTTTTCAGCCGGTTGGCAGTCCGCCGCATGGGGACTTTATCATAAGGATTCAGACACGCATCGTCTATCAATACGCCATTCCCATTCTCGTCCACTGGCGGCGAGCAGTCGTATTTATCAAGACCTGATTCCGCCACTTCATCAGAAGTAAGCGGCATCGCTATCTCGAGCGTCTTTTCCGGCGCATAGTCCAGCAAATGTCCGTTCTGAACAAAAAACGTCCGTGGGATCTCCTCGTTAAAGACGCGTTTCATATGTTCCAGCAGGTTCTGTAATAAATGGAACCGGTCTGCTATCTGTACACAGTCGGGAATGATTTCTGATAAAGCTGAGGCATATGCACTGGCGCGGTCGCGCGCAACGAGTTTGATTTTAGGGTGTTCTTTCAGCCAGCCGGACAGTGATGAAACAGTCCTGCCATCAAGAAGAGCGACGAGGTGATGATCCTTCGCATCGTAGACAGCTGTTGCATACGATTGTCCTTTCCGAATCGCGACATCATCAATACCAACCTCTGTAATAGCAGAATCATTGGGGATCACTATACTGTCATATATGCGTGCTATCGTATCCCCGCTCACACGAATACCCATCAGTTTCAACACTCTGCTGGCACTCTCGCTGCTAAGAAATATGGAAACCGTAAAGATGACAAGATTCAGCATCTGAGAGCGCCTGCTCCATTTTTCTGCACAGGAGATCTGTTCAGTGAACGTTTTGACAGAGCACTCGGAATTCAGGCAATCGAACTCGTACAGGATAGGTTGGATGTAGGTTGGCTTCATGTTGATGGGCAGTACCTGAATGGTTCGGCCGTAAGTAGAATGAAAAGATGATGATTCACAGCCGCATTTCGGACATCGGCATGTCCTGTTTCTGGATTTGGCAAGGATGATAGTCGACTTTTCCAACTCCAGGCACTTATAGATCAACAGATCTGCTCCTGCGAAATAGTCATTCAGATTTACTTCTTCGTATGTTTTCCACCTCATAAGCGCCTCCTGATCGAATTCAGGATATCGCAACTATGAAAGGTATGTTATAATCCGTTCATACCTATCTAATAGTTACGATATGCTAATATGAGGTTACTGTCAAGTTCTTCTGCGTTGAATGATTCAGCAGGAGTATAATTAAGGCAGCTACAATCCATCGGACGCCGGAGGAACGGGATATGGCCAGCATAATAAAGAGCTACGACAAGCGCAGCGGTATTACGTATGTATATAAGTCTGTCAGTTATTGGGACAAGGAAAAAAAGGCGCCCCGCTGTCACCGCAAGCTGATTGGAAAGATTGATCCTAAAACCGGAGATATCATTCCAACAAATGGCACGCAGCGTCACAGGTCGCTGGATCTGCCGGAAATAGAACGGATACCTGATGAACAGACAGTCCCCAATGGAGAGGGCATATGCAACAGGAACTTAGTTAATGAACTGAAGCAATTGATTCAGCAGGACAAAGAATACCTGAATCAGGTTGAAAAAGAAGTGAAAGAAAGACGCGCAGAACTGGACGTGATAGAAAGAAATATTTACAAATATGAATACAATCAGTAAAAAAGCAGGTGCATTTGCACCTGCTTTTTTGACCTCTAATCTGTTCTGTCGTACGGATAATTGCGGAAGAGCC
>JAZASR010000141.1:0-2573 GCA_036343175.1 Lachnospiraceae bacterium | reverse complement strand
TGATTTCATGCGTGGGATTTAAGGTCACAGGCATAAAGGAATGCCGGGTCACTCACCGGGAGACACATAAGTATTATACGGACAATGCCTATGATATACCTGTGGAAAGGAGCACTGACCGGGTTACAGTCAGGATAGAAGACACCGGTGAAGAGGTCTCCGTCGTGACTGATGCTTATACCCAGATGCACTGCGTTGAGGGTAAGAAGGTCTGGCTTCTCAAAACATCCAAAGGAACGATGATCTCTTTCATATGATCTCTTCCTGAACGATAATATCAACAGGATAAGTTGTTCGAAAACAATAAGTGATAGCCCGCGAAAACAGAAAACCAAACCTTTGAAGTCAAAATAATCAGCAGTAAAACTTTCCAGCGGATAAATTCGGAGTTAAAACGGAGGCATGTAATGGCTCAGTTGACGTTTTCCTTAAAGAATCTCTCGGCAATTACGCATATGTTGAAGTGCAATTGTGGGATAAAATACAGATTCCGGAAAAGGCTGATTATCACTCTGTTTGAGTAAAATGATTGCCGCTGCTCTTTGCGGCAAAAATAACATTACATTGTTGTTTTTGCCGTGAAGAGTGAGATTGTCAAAAGCTTGCGTAATGACGGCAAAAGAGTTGAGTATACACTGTACTATTACAGAGACAGAGATCAAAAAGAGGTGGATATCCTTTATATAAAGGATCAGACAACATATCCGATTGAAATAAAAAAGGATATCGGAAAGAATAACAGTTAAACACATCTATACATTTACATTTGTCGATATGTATGCTACTATCCTTTTGTTTAGGGGAGGTGACTGCATATGGGATACAGAGAAGATGCACGTAAGATAAAAGCACTGGCAGATGAGAACCGGCTGGCAATAATGATGTCACTTCAGCAGAGGGAGAAATGTGCCTGTTATCTCCTGGAAGAACTCAATATCTCTCAATCCACGCTCTCGCATCACATGAAGCTTCTTTGCGACAGCGGACTTGTTGATTACCGCAAAGAAGGAAAATGGATGCACTATTCTCTTTCAGAAGAAGGTGTAAATGCTTTCCGAGAAATGATAGACGGATATATACGGACCGACAACTGATCTAGGAGATACAGATATGACTTTCAAAGATGGAGTATTTATTGTAACCGGTGCAAGTTCCGGTATGGGAAAGAGCTGTTGTGAACTTCTGCTTGAGAATGAAGCTGTTGTAGCAGGCATCGATGTAAATGACAGCACGATAGAACATGAATTTTACTCACACTATAAGTCGGATGTCCTTGCAGAAGAGCAGATTCAGAAATGCATATCAGAAGTCGATTCCAAATACGGGCATATAGATGGTCTGGTCAATGCTGCCGGTATCTTTGGCAATAACAAGCCTTTCTATGAATTGACAAAAGAAGAATGGAACAGAGTAATATCGGTAAATACTACCGGAACTTTTATCGTATCCAAAGCTGCAGCCCCGCTGATGATCAGGCAAAAGCAAGGCAAGATAGTCAATATAAGCTGCATAAGATCCACCATATATAAGAACAATATGGCAGATTATGCTGCTTCGAAGGGTGCGGTTGCATCGATGACATCTGCCATGGCATTGGATCTTGCCCCATATAATATTCAGGTAAACAGTGTTGCTCCCGGATTTATATACACCGGAATGACAGCGGCTTCATTTGATATACCTGATGTGAGAGCAAAGTCAGAAGCTATGATACCAAACGGAAGACTTGGTATGCCCAAAGACATAGCTTCGGTTGTGCTGTTCCTTTTGTCTGACATGTCGGATTATGTGACAGGAACCATGTTATTTGCTGATGGCGGTTATCACATACAGAAGTGATCAGACGAGTTTCATTATGAGATAGGGATTAAAAAAATATGGCATTAATAGTTAAAGAGTATTCTGATACAGAAACAGTTAAGGACTTATTTATTGAGTATTCTCATATCAAAGGGGCGGAAAGCTGTTTTGTCTCGTTTGATAAAGAATTGAATGATCTGGATGGATATTATTCCGGCGGAGCAATATTGATCGGATACGAAGAAGACAAACCTGTGGCCTGTGTAGCTGTCAGAAAGATAAATGACGAAACATGTGAAGGAAAACGCTTGTTTATCAGGCCTGAATACAGAGGAAAAGGGTACGCCCGGATAATGATCAAAGCAATGACTGACAAGGCCTCTGAACTTGGATTCAAAGAAGTTGTTTTCACGACCAAACCGGAAGTCATGAGCGTTGGATACGGTCTGTATAAACGGATGAGGTTTGAAGAATTATCCGAAGAGCATGGAATTGTTTCTATGAGGATAGATCTTTGCAAGATGAATTGAGTTTCTTTTGATAGTTAGTCAGACAAATCAGGAAGATAGTTGACTAAGAATTGGGGTCCAGTGGGTTCCGCCGGCCCACTAGTCAGTTTAATTCAGGCTAAACTTAACCTTGGAGATTCCTCCTACAATGGAATAGAAGATCATTCATGATCGGTATAAGAAGCGCCACAGTCAATCTTACCTTCAGACAGATTGACAAAGTATTCGGTAGACAGATTAACACCGGAACCTTCAGACAAGATC
>JAZASR010000140.1:0-2580 GCA_036343175.1 Lachnospiraceae bacterium | reverse complement strand
CTATCAGATCTGATCTCGAATACCTCCAGCGTATCAAGACTCTTCTTCATGAAACAGCACACGCATACGATTTTGAAATGAATCCAGAAGAAGATATTCCAAGGAACCGTAGAGAGCTCGTGGCGGAATCTGTAGCCTATGTGGTCAGTATGCGGTTAGGACTTGATACGACCTCTTACACCATGTCGTATTTACAGTCATGGCTTAAGACAAAGGAGGAGCTTAAAACAATAGCGGATACCGTTCAAAAGGTATCGTATAGGATCATCAATATGTTGGCGGAGTCAAACGACTCCGCCTTTTCTAGTTTAAAGGAAAGTGAGGATTAAGAATATGAATGCAAATATCTTAGTGGAAACTGAAGGCTTGTCTCATGAGGAGTGGTTACGTTGGCGTAAGAAGGGTATCGGTGGATCTGATGTATCAGCAATCCTTGGTATCAACAAGTGGACATCTGCTATCGAGCTTTGGCTGGATAAGACCAACCAGAAGAACGATCCTGTAGAAGTAAATGAAGCAATGCAGTGGGGAACGATCCTTGAACCCATCATTAGAGATCATTTTGCTGCTGTTACGGGTAAGACTGTCATGGAAGTGAAAGCCATGTTACAGCATCCCGATCATCCTTTTATGCTGGCTGATGTTGATGGTGTTACTACGGACGATAATGGCAATCCAGCTATTCTGGAGATCAAGACTGCCAGCGAGTTTAAACGTGATGAGTGGTCAGATGGAGTACCGACATATTATCAGACCCAGGTGCAGCACTATCTCTGTGTTACAGGAGTACCCAAGGCATATTTGGCTGTGTTGATCGGCGGTAACTCATTTCGTATTTACGAGGTGGATGCTGATCCAGAGGTGCAGAAGATGCTTATCGCTGTGGAGAAGAACTTCTGGGATAAAGTTCAGAATATGATCAGACCAGACATGGATGGATCTGACGCTGCCAAGGATCTTCTTGATCAGATTTATCGTGGTGGTGTTGAAGAGGAGATCATATTACCAGAGGATGCTGTTGAGTGGGTAGATGCGTATATTGAAGCATCTGCTGAAGAAGATAATGCGAAAGCCAAGAAACAGGAGGCTTCTAATCATCTGAAGGAGATCATGGGTGATTATGATAAAGCTTCCTGTATGGGACATAGCATCAGCTGGAAACCCGTAACATCAGAGCGTCTGGACACTAAGGCTCTTAAAGAAAAGGAGCCTGAGATTTACTCGAAGTACGTAAAGAGTAGTACCAGTAGGCGTTTTACACTCAAATAAAAGAAAGGATTGGTGATCATTATGACAAAACAGATGGATCTTAAGGCGTTGTTAGAGAGCAAGATGGGAAGTATTACTCCCATGGAAGAAACCCAGACAGCCATAGAGCGTGCTGAAACTGTTGTGCCCAAGAATCTTATGTTTGATTCTGAAAGTACTGAATTTAAGCCAGAGACGAAGGCTGTAACGGCTACTACTGCAAGAGGACTTACTGTTGAAGAAGCTAAGCAGTTTGACGATGACATGAATCGTTTTATCGATACGGTTCTTATCTCTGGGGTGGATTATGGTGTTATCCCGCACTGCAATAAACCGACACTCCTTAAGTCTGGTGCAGAGAAGATCATGAATTATCTTGGTCTTATCGCCAGGACAGAGGTGGTCAATCGTGTGGAGGATTATAATACTGCCTTCTTCTCATACGAATGCAAGGTGTATTTACTGGATTACAATGGCGTTGTGAAAGGAGAAGGAGTAGGTATCTGTAATTCTCGTGAAGGACGCTATGCGAAACAGAACGGTTACGCTGTTCAGAATACTGTCCTCAAAATGACCAAGAAGAGAGCTTTGGTTGACGCAGCCCTTAATGTAGGCAATCTGTCAGCACGTTTCACACAGGACGTGGAGGATATGAACCTTGAGCCAGAGCAGCCTTCTGTAGGAAAGAGCGTTGAGGAATTACGATCCAATAAGAATTCCTCCTCTGCTCCTAAGTCTGAGAGACCAGCATCACAGAAACAGATCTACTTCTTGGAGACCCTTATGGGTCAGCATGGGACTACTGTTGATGCAATGAACAAGTATGTCTCTCAGCAGTATGGTATAGATGACTACAGAAAGATTAGTAGTTATCAGGCATCACAGCTAATAGAGCGTTTTAAACGCGAAGCTAATAAGTGAGGCATGTAATGAAAATGGGGGCGTGTCCTTTATAGGATATGCCCCTATATATTTTTACCGAGGGAGTACTACGCTCTAATATGAAAAAAACATATTATTATGAAAAAAGTGTAATCTGAGGCAACGCTCTTATCCTATTGTTATAGTAGTTCCAGAGGGATTTTCGTCTTAATATGCTTGGTGTCATGCTATGCTCTTAAAATAATATACATACCCCTTTGGGAAAATGTGTAAGGGTCAGCTGTTTTTTGACGATATAATTTATAATATGGTTTTATAGAACCATGCACAATGTGCACATAATACATATAGTAGGATTTGAGTTCCTGTTAGGAATATTTAAGAGAGAGGTCAATATGAATTTTTTATTTGTAGCACTTGGTGGTGCTTTGGGTGCTGTAGCACGATACG
>JAZASR010000139.1:0-2593 GCA_036343175.1 Lachnospiraceae bacterium | reverse complement strand
AGCACCGCATGGGGGTGGAGGTTCATGTCTTTCTGATCTATGCTCAATACTTTATCCTCCGCAGAGTGCATGATTGGATTTTTAATTTATTCCATCATCAGCATAATCTCATGATTGCTTTTTGTCAATATCCTATCATTAAAAGCGACAGGAAAAATTCCCGCCGCCATATGACACCATATTCAGTTAGGATTACCCGCCCTGACCTTATACTGCTTTCCTGCACATCTCGGCCAGCTGCTTCTTTACCCTGCGGAGCTTCTTGGAGATTGTGTTCTGCGACACGCCCTTCATCTCCGCAATCTCTTCCTGCGAATAGCCTTCCGTGTAATACAGACGGTACAGTTCCTGGTCATCCTCCGGCAGCTCAGACAGCTTCTCATAAAGAAGCTCCTTCTGTGGATCAGGCTCCTCCGCCGTCATCTCCGCAAGCTGCTTCGCATAAATGCTTGTGTCCGGATTCTCTGTCATCATCAATCCGTCCATCGACAGGTTCCAGTTCTTCTCAGGCTCTTCGCCCGGATGCTGTGCCTTCCACTCTTCCAGAGCCTTCTTCTGCCAGGACTCAAGCTGCGGCCTGCTGTTCTTGATGTTGTTGTAGACTTCCGCATCTTCAAGGAATGTAGCGACTGGATCCAGACCTCTGCCTCGCTTCCTTCCGCGATAACGGATACCGTCCCGTCATTGAACCTGTACACATAGTTGCCACTTATGAATAGTTGTGTTTTTGACAATAGTTTCATAGTCTCCCACCCCTCTGACAATAGTTATTCAGCCTCGCCCTGCTAATTTCCAGTGGTCGGAACTATTGTCAAAACAATAAAAAAGGACTCCCGGAGATCTCCCTATCTGAGAGAAACCCAGGAATCCCTTGATTTCAAGCCTTTTACGGTCTCTTATGCATCTTTACGTGACAGCAGTACTACCGTCTCGACATGTGATTATTAGTCTTTCAAAGATAATGTAATATCAATGCTTTTAAAACATTGAAAATCAGATAGTTATATAGTCTTTACCATTTCACATAATTAATCATTTTCCTCCACAAAATGGATATTATCTTTCAAATACTACCAGCTGCAGTACATCTGGTCTTGCATAATGGCCTACTGCATCATGCTCCATCTTGGATGAAGCCGGAAGATCCATGTCCAGTTCAGCATATATTATCGTCTCTTCATCCCATACCGGATCTGTAACATAATGTCCAAATGGGTCTATTATGCAACTTCCGCCACGACACACCATATCCGGCAAGTCTTTTATCTCTGCTTTTGTATTCAGGTCCTTTGGGTATGACTCTTTTCTGATTATCATATCGGAATTGATAAAATAGCATTTGCCTTCTATCGCTATGTGCTGGATGGTTGCCTGCCATTCAGGGTTATCGTTTGTATTAGGCGAGATATAAATCGTTATTCCCTTTTGATACAGAGCGACTCTGGCAAGCGGCATATAGCTTTCCCAGCATATGAGGCTGCCTATAGGCCCCCATGGTGTTTCCGTGATTGGAAAATAGTATCTATCAGCGTCTCCCCAAACAAGTCTTTCTGACCCTGTGGGTTTTAGTTTGCGATGCACTTTATATGTTCCGTCCGGTTCGAAGATAACATTGCTATTATACAAAGTTCCTCCAACCGCATCTCGCTCTGAGAAGCCAATACTTATATATGCACCATATTTTTTCGCTTCACCCGAGAGCTGAATAAACTCATCTCCGCCGACCACGACAGAAGCATCGTAATATCTCTTCCAGTCCGCCCTTCCTGATTCCGTCCTCTTCCCGACACTGAACCCGAAGTTCATCCCAATGGGATACCCCGGAATGAACAGTTCAGGGAATACTATCAGTTCTGCTTTATTTTCCGCCGCCTCTTCAATATAACCCAGAGCCTTTTTCAGACTTTCCTGCTTATTGAACATAACCGGTTCAGCCTGTACCAGCGCAATGCGGCATATATGTTTTCCTGGATCTTTCATCGTGATATTCTCCTTCCTATCATGTCTATTACAGATATATCTGCCACTTTACATACAGTCAGTTTATGCTCGATTTTCTTCAGTTTCATTTTCCCGTCTCCTGCACAATTCCGATTTGTCAGTATTTCCTTTTCCTCTTTGCTCGTCTGTAAAGCTCTTTTTGCACTTCATCAAATTGTTTCTGCGTTATAATCGCTTCATGTAAATTAGACGCCAAATAACATTCTTTATTAGGACCAGATTTCAATATTTTCACATTTCCTGTATATTTCTCATTGGTGAGAATGGTTTCTATCGCCTTCTTACTCCATCGTTCTTTGCCACGGGAGGTGGGGATATTCCGTTCTGCTAATTCCTCTATGATCGCCGCCTCGCTCTTTCCCTCCAGATACAGCTGAAATATATGCTGAACAACAGTAGACTGGTAAACATCCGGAACCAGGTTCCCGCTTTCGTCTTTCACATAACCATAGCATGGTTTTGAGTATAATCCACTGGTCCCAAGCTCAGCCTTTTGCCTTAAGCCAATTTTGATATTCTCGCTTCGATGCTCATTCTCAGATTGAATAATCGATGCTCTTACTGACAAATCAAATTCTGGAGTATCTTTTGT
>JAZASR010000138.1:0-2595 GCA_036343175.1 Lachnospiraceae bacterium | reverse complement strand
CCTTTTTCTGGTTTTGGCCCGGAAAGAGGGAGAAGATGAAGAAAACATCAATCGATATCACAACTATTGGCGGAAGGATCAAAGCAAAGAGAATAGAGGCAGGTTTATCACAGGAAAAGCTTGCTGAGATGCTGATGATCAAGCAAAATACGCTTTCTAACTATGAGAATAACTCTCATGACGTTCCTACAGATGTTCTATCTGGCATTTCCAGGATCTTTAATACAACACCTTCATACATTATCTGGGGTTCCTGTGAGGAAGAGGACTGGACCACTGAAATCAGAAGCCTCTTAAGAAGCATTAAGAATCCTAAAGTTCGTGAAACAGCAATTAAACAGCTCAAAGCTCTGGTTGAGATGGATGCGGCACTTAGCTGATATCACAAATTGTGATGGGATTATCACAGATGGGGTAGGGTAATAAGTTATATGGACTTTTATCATGAATACATAAACAAATAAATCTCACATGCCTGAGATGGCCATTAAGGCGGTGGGATGCATAAGGAATTCAGTAATTGGAGAAATCCATTGCTGCTTCCTGAGCATCCACCGTTACTTACTGTGCTATCTCTTTTTATCAGGAGTCGGTGGAATTACACTGGCTCCTTTTTGCATCCTGCCGCAGATGGTTACAGGCGGAAAGGACAAAATTATGAAAACTATGGTTCCCAAAAATGAATTCGGCTTATTTGCTGACATAAAAGGAGTGCCGAGGATTGACAGTATGACTGTCGCAGAAATCTTTGGAAAGCGTCATGACAATGTGATCAGAGACATAAGAGGACTTGATTGCTCAAAGGAATTCCTGCTCCTCAATTTTGAGGAGCAGACCTACATCGATAACAATGCTCACACTCAGGTTTGCTACAACATGACAAGAGATGGATTTGTATTTCTGGTTATGGGATACAGGGGCAAGAAAGCTGCGGCATTTAAGGAAGCGTACATTAGGCGCTTTAACGAGATGGAGGAATTCATCAAGTATCTACTTGAAGCAAGAACAGAGTTTCCGCTTCTTACAGCGAATATAGCGCTCATCAAGGAAAATCCTAAGCCGTATTACTTCAGCAACGAATGCGACATGCTGAACAGAATCGTACTTGGAAGAACTGCCAAACAGGTCAGAGAAGAACATGGACTTAAGAAAGGCACAAGTATCAGACCATATCTCAAAAATGAGGAGATTGAGGCGATAGACCAGCTTCAGAGAGTTGATATAGGCCTACTTATTTCAACTCCGGATTTTCAGAAGCGTAAGCAGTATCTGGAGTGGTTCTATATGAAGAAGTTCCAGTAAAAGGAGATGGTCAGATGGGATTAAAAATCAGAGATACGGATCTCCTGGACAAATATATGAAAGCAAATGCTCATAAGCGGCTTGACCTTATGATGGAGTATTACCCGGTTTTTCCGGGGATGCTCCGAAAGATTGAGAAGAAGACAGAATACAAGATCAAAGCGGAAAAAGAATATATAAAGAGTCACAGTAGGGATGAGCTTGGTGTCAGAGTACAGACTTCCGGGAAAAGTGATCCTACTGCAAATGAGGCAGTAGCAAATGTAGCCTTGGAAGAAGCTTTCAAAACCGGAGATGTTGATAAGGGAATGCTTAAGGATGTTGAAAATGCAGATGAATACAAAGAAACCATAAGAATGGTCAGCATTATGAGAATGGATTATGAGCTTCTTGTAGACATTATCAGTGGTTTTGATACGGATGATTCAGTGATCATAAGAAAACATCTTTCAGAAGGAAAGTCTTTCAGAATAATTGCAGAGGAAGAGGAGTGCTCCAGTGACTCCATAAAGAGAAAGTACAGAAGAATCCGGGATGAAATAAAAGAAGAAATAATAGAGTGTCTTGAAATGAACTGTAGGGGAGGAAAGCAAGATGAATGTCATATCTGTTGATGAATATAAAGAGTCAGGAATTTACACAAAGGAACAAGCAGTAAAGCAGACAGTTCCAATATATGAAAAGGTAACACTCACGATCAGAGAAGCAGCTGAGTATTCCAATATTGGTATAAACAAGCTGGAAAGCCTTCTTAGATCTCCAAGGTGTCCATTTGTTCTGTATGTGGGTAAGAAAAAGCTCGTTAAAAGGAAGGAATTCGAGAAGTTCATAATGGACAACATTGAGATATAAACGCAGTAATACTCAGTGTTTCACTGGAGTTCGCGAGTGCCACAAAAATGAAACAACATTGTAAAGAAGCCCCGGTTAGTGTATAATATACGTTGCTAATTTGGGACTTCTTTTAGTTTGAAAGGAGTCGTAGATGGGTAAAGATCTCAAAGGAAAGGAGATTGGAGACGGAATTTATCAGCAGCCTAATGGAACGTATTGTGCCAGATTTGTTGATAAGTTCGGTAGAAGAAAATCTAAACGTTCAAAGAAGCTTCAGGAAGTGAGACAATGGATTGCTGATGCAACTTATATTGATGAACACAGTGATTTGGACCAGGCTACGGATATGATAGTAGATGCCTGGTTTGATTATTGGATAAGCATCAAGAAGCAGACAGTAAGACCTAATACAGTCAGGAACTATTCAGAGCGATATGAGCGCAATATTAAGGATGTTAT
>JAZASR010000137.1:0-2649 GCA_036343175.1 Lachnospiraceae bacterium | reverse complement strand
TATTGACTGACTCTCAGTTCCTGATTCCCTGCTGTTACCAACCTGGCCATGGGATTCCGAAACAAAGATGTTGGTTCTCACTGCATATATGCGTGTGTCTCTTATTATCACTTTCAGCAATATTTGTCCATGGATTTTTATTAATTCCATAATATCCTACCATTTATCAGGCAAATTCCATAAAATATTACCATTTGTCATTTCGATTATTCCGGTCCTTGAGAAGAGCGCGGTTTCATTTCCAGCTTATGAATGCATATGTTGATGCTTGTCTTGCCGGAAAAAGCGAAGATGGGCAGACCCTAGCGGACCTGCCCATTTTTCATGTTCTGTATTTTTCACATGCGTCCCTGAATTTATCTACAAATTTGTCCGCGGCCTTTCTTGCCTCAGCCGTATCCGGTTCCAACATGTCATACACATGATAAAATCCTTTATACACATCGACCTCGGCATCTACTCCCGCTGTAATCCTTCCTTCTGGCAGGTGAAGCATAGGCAGGGATGCCCATTCTTTGATACAACCCATGGCAGAGGCATTTATTTAACTTTGGCAAAAATCTAATTAACTTTGGAACCACACCGTTTTTCTTATCCTCATTTGCCGCAAGCAGTGGGCTGGCAGCCCACCAATGATAAACATATAAGAGATAAAATGCTTCCAGAGAAACGATTCTCACTTTTTATAAGAATTCTGATGAAAGCACAAGATGATAATGAGAAATGGGAGGCTTTGCTATGTCAATAATCAAATGTCCCGAATGCGGTAAAGATATATCGGATAAGGCTGCGGCCTGTATATACTGCGGATACCCGATAAACAAGGTTGCAGAGAGTGAGCTGCCTGAAAGTTCAGTGTCAAATAACGAGGAACAAGACCTGACTCCGGTTACGGATATTTCGACTGCCGCTACTTCTGATCAAGCGTCCGAAAAGACGCGGCCATTCGGTTTTCTTAAAAGAGTCAACAAAAAGCTGGTCGCAGTTCTGGCCGTCGTGGCTTTGATTATCGTGATTGCCGTTATGTATGGGAACCAGCTTAACGAGAATGAACAGCATGTATATGATGTGGTTTCCGACTATAAAGCGCGGCTAAAGGATCCTGATTCCCTCGTTCTGCGCAGTGATATATTATATGTAGTCACAAAAGACTATGATAAATATGTGGTTTTCAGTGCGTCCGGCAATAACAGTTACGGTGCTCCGGTCACATCCATGCCTATGTACATGAATTTCTCGTATATCGGAGAGTATGGTGATGAGCCGGCCGATTTAGATGATATTGAAGACAAGCTGAACCTTGCCAGAGGAAATCTGATTGTTGCGAGTTGGCGGCTTGTAGGTTCTAATCTGGCGAACGAAGACGACTATCTGGAAGCCGAATTGATCAGCGGCAAAAAAATATCTTCTAAGCTGCATTGTGAATGGAAAGAATAAATTGCATTTACTTTGGCAAATTCTTTTAGCCCTCCTAAGGAGTCTCTCGTATATATAGATGTCAGGGCAAAAGAGAAAGCCCGCTAAAAAAGAAAATCACACAAAATTATAGATAAATAAAGGAGATTAAAACCATGACAGAAATGAACAAGATCAATTTTGAGGAACTCGAGAACGTAGCAGGCGGCAAGGACGTACAGGTACATAATACTTCGGTTCCCTATGCCAACCTCAGAAAGGCTCCGGGCCTCGATGCTCCGATCAAATGCAAGCTTGACAATGGTGACTGGGTCGGAACGACCGGCAGAAAAGTGAAGAAAGACGGCTATGTCTGGTATGAAGTATACGTGCTCGGCTGCGAAGATTTCGGCGGCTGGATTTCCGGAAGCCTGATTGGTTTTTAATCACGACCTGAAATAACATTTGAAAAAGATAACTTTCGGCGCGGTTCCGTTTAGGAGCCGCGCCGTTTTGTGTCATTAATCACCCTGGCAAGCGTATTTACAGTTTTGCCAGATACTTCTCCCGCTCCTCAGCCGGGATCTTCACTAAATCCATGGCATTTTCCGCAGAGATTTCTAATGTTTCCATCAGGTTTTTTATGCTGTTCAGATTGGCTGTTTCTCTGCCTTCTTTTCTGCCCTCTTCTCTGCCTTCTTTTCTGCCTTCTTTTCGACCTTCTTCGCGCATCCGCTCATCCCGTTCCAGCAGCGTCATATATTCCCGCCTCCATTCCTCATGTGAACGCGCCGCCAGAACCCTATCGTTCAACCTTTTTGTGAAGTCTGATTCTGTCCTCTGATCCGTCAGATACAGAAGGAACTTGCTCATCTCCTCAGAGACATCTCTTTTGTCCCCCTGCGCTGACAGGATGACCTTGAAGATACCGTCATCATAGTCTATCGCTGAATCCTCCTCGCAGACGGACCTGATCCTATATTTATGAAGTCCTGACTCGGGGTATGGGTTCTTAAGACAGATGAAGATGATAAAGCTATTCTTCAGCTCTTCATATTTTGCGCCGCGCTCAATCATATTAAGATCGATCATTCCCTGATAATAGCGCATCCTTTTCGGTAGATCTTCTGCCACGGTAGTCTGCATCTCGATGTCGTATACCGTAGATTCATCATCCTCCATATACACATCGAACCGGACGCCCTTGCCGTCTGCTGTTATCTCGATGGCCTTCTGGCGGTCGATGGACACGAT
>JAZASR010000136.1:0-2649 GCA_036343175.1 Lachnospiraceae bacterium | reverse complement strand
CGCTTATGTGCATCGGGAAGGGAAATCCGGACTGGAATTATTCGGCACCGCATGGAGCCGGCCGGGTGTATTCCCGGAAGGATGCGAAGGAGAAGATACGGTTCGAGGATTATCAGCGGACCATGCAGGAGGCGGGAATCTACTCGACTTCTGTGAAGCCGGAGACGATTGATGAGAGTCCGATGGCATACAAGGGGATGGATGAAATCGTCGCGAATATTGAACCGACGGCGAAGATTGTGAAGGTAATCAAGCCTGTCTATAACCTCAAGGCGGATAACTAATGGACGTTAATGATTTTTAGTTTAGCTGGTAGCACGTTGCAGCGGAACGAGGAAATCAGATTGTGTGAAATTTGTAAGGAGGGCATGAAAATGAAGCTTGCAGAGGCATTACAGAGAAGGGCAGATCTTGTGAGAAAGTTGGATGATTTAAAGGAGCGCATCCGAAACAACGCACTGGTGCAGGAGGGTGAGCAGCCGGTTGAGGATCCGAAGGCTTTGCTTAAGGAATATGACGATTCAGTTGCGGAGCTTGGAGATTTGATTTCGAAAATCAACATTACGAATTGCAGGACCGTGCGAAATGGACGGACGCTTACGGAGATCATTGCGCGGAAGGATGTGCTTGAGGTCAAGCGGCAGGCATACCGTGTAATCGCGGATACGGCAAATTCCAATACCGCCAGGGCACGGAATACCGAGATTAAGGTGCTTCCGATGCTGGATGTGACAGCGCTCCGGAAGACCGCCGACGCGATTGCGAAGGAGATTCGGGAGCTGGACAATACGCTCCAAGAGACGAACTGGACGACTGAGCTGATTGAGGAGTGAACTAAGACGGCGTGAACTGAATTAAAAAATAATGTTGTTGGTAGCTGTTAGCAGGGCGAATATCAGGCAGCGATTGCTGAAGTCGCGTTTGGCATCAGTGTCCGGGGAGCACTTCAGGGTCCGATTCCCTAAGCATTGTTATTCCCCTATCGGGTACAAATGTAATGTGATCGATTAACGTTAATACCAGATATTGACTGCTGCAGTGAGGGTTGGGAACGGGGAATCTGCATGGATTGCCGGATCAATGCCGGTACATGCCTTTTGCTATATATAAAAAAATGCTATAATGCCTTTACAGGATTTAGACAGAATTGTTTCTTCGAGGAGATTACCAAGATGGATGAACTAATATTAACCAATACTATTATTAAGGAATCCTGTCATATGGCCGTTGAGAAGGTTCATGATTTACTTGGCGACGATCTGGTTGCCATCATATTATTTGGTTCCTGCGCTCGTGGAGATTTCCATGGTGATTCAGATATAGATATTGCTATTCTTACCAAAAGTGACAGAGCTGAAGAAATGCAATATACAGATGGGTTGGCAGCCATTGCTACTGAAATAGCTATGACAAATTTTTCCGTGGTAAATTTCGTATGCATTCCTGATAAAGAATATGAAGAGAAAAAGGAATGGTACTTGTTTTATAAAAATATTGAACGGGAAGGCAGACATATTTATGGATAAGGAATATTATCTTTCACTGGCAAAAATTCGATTGGAGGATGCAAAACAGCTATTAGAAGATGCACAGGATATGCTGGAAAAGGAATCCTATAAATCTGCGAATAATAGAGCTTTTTATGCTATGGAAAAGGGTGTTAAGGCTCTTTTAGCTCACAAGGAGATAGATGTTCATACGCATAATGGTGCCCTGTCGCAGTTCAATTACTTGTATGTGCATAAAGGTGATGGTACCTTTACGAAAGAAGATTATGATAGCCTTGCGAGAGCCAGCCAGATTCGTAGTGCATCAGATTATGATGACTTTTATATTGTAAGCAAAAAAGATACAAAGCAGCAGATAGAAGATGCTCAAAAGTTTATTAAGAAAGTAGAAGATTATTTCCAAGAAAAGGACGATAAGTCATAGATTTTATGTCGATAGTAGGTTTGTTTAAGCCGATTGCTGTATAAGCAACCGGCTTAAATTTTTGATTTTTATAAAATATCGCCATAGGTGTTTATCATTATTAAGACAAGACTGTATATGATGTGCAGTTGCTTTTTTCGTGTTAAGATGTCTACAATAGAAAATTGTTTTATGAGAGGCGGTTCGGTATAGATGATTGCAAATAAAAGGAGCGATACCTTCGGCATCAATATACGTGTGTGGTGCCAGGAACATGAAAAATATATAGAAGATCACAAAGATAATATGAATCCCAATAAACTGCTAAGGCGGCATGAAGAGAAGGATATATAGGCCATATGGATAAACAAACAGATCACAAAGAAATACTTTGGAAACCATTAAGAACAGAGCATATTGTTAATGATGCCTGGATTGATTTTAGAAAGACAACATATTTGATGCCGAATGGGAAGGAACTCGGACCTTTCTATAATATGACGAGAAAAAACTATGTTGTGGTCGTTGCGACGGATGAAGATGGCGAGTATCTAACGGTGAAACAGTTCCGGCAGGGAATTCGAAAGATTACGACGGAGTTCCCGGCAGGCGGCATTGAGCATATTGAAAAAGCCAATCCAATGGAGTAAGCACGTCCGATGGCTGGCATTAAAGAAGCTCTGCTTGCGGCGAAAAGAGAGCTAAGAGAGGAAACCGGTTATGAGTCGGAACATTGGG
>JAZASR010000135.1:0-2675 GCA_036343175.1 Lachnospiraceae bacterium | reverse complement strand
TAGCTGTGCTAAACTCTCTTTGAACTCGGTGAATTCATCCTCTATACCAAGATTCATGATAATACCTCCATCTCAAATATCTGAGTAAAGTCTACCACAAAGGATACTTAAAGTCTACTTTCAAAGTATATTTTACAACTTATTTATATTTCCCATAATCTTCTGTAACTGACTTCGTCTTTCATCTGATATTCTTCTCGGCTTACGATAAGTAACGACCGATTTAGGCATCTCATAGGTCTTATCGATATCTGTTTCGCCTATGCACTTAAAGGTATCTGGATACTCGATAACTAATGCATCAACTTTTCTCATAACGGCTGGATCTCGGGTATAAAGTGTTGCCATCTGATCTTGGGCATTGAAATTGATTATGGTCTCCTGTTCATATCGTGTCAGCTTCATTCTCTGTTAGGCTCCTTTCTCGCGCACGCGCGCGTATATCCCGTCTCCCTCTTAGGGGAACGTGCGTAGCCGTTCCCCGACGGGAGACGGACGGATGGGATAGGATAGGATGGATGATGATAATAGGGGTATATCTTTCTTTTATCTTTTCTTTGCTTCTTTCTTTTCGTTTTTCTTTCTAAGGGGGAAGAGGAAGAAGGAAGGCAGGGAAGGGAAGGCTCCCTTTCGGGTATGTCTGGCATACCACTTTTATCTCCTTGAAGGCATCGCCCAGAAGCCTGTGCTTCTGTGCAAGCAGTTCCGTATTCCCCGGATCAAGTTTCAGGAGCTTATCGACATCACGCAGCTGGCTCTGAGTATTTCTGATCTCTGTATTTACGCCCTTTAAGGCAGTTTGTAGTTTTGTGGTATCGCCGCCGATCTCAACGGTGATTCCCTGGATCCGTCCAGCCATCCGATTCCCTCCTTCCTGATTTTGGGTAAAAGAAAAGAACCGGTCTCCCGATTCTTCTCAAAAAGTCGTATTATTAATTCATTCTATACGGAAACATTTACAGATTTTCTTGTAAGTGTTTCTCCATACTCACCGATTCCCTTCACAAGTGAATTATCTATGGATTCTCTCGTAATCCCATCTAATGCACCTGCCGGAATATCTTTACCTAATTCCCATTTTGGATCAGTCTTCTTACACGCATCATAGAACGCCTGCCTATATGCTTTTTCATATTGTTCAAGCGTCCATGTTCCTTTTAACCTATCTTCAGTCGGAACACTTAACTGATATTTCTTAAATACCTCTGAGCGTCTTGTTGTATCACCGTTAGCTACACCGTTCTCTTGTTTGAAATGCCTCAGAGTTTCATTAAACATATTCTGTCTGGCGTCGTCAGAAATATTGATAATTTTATGTCTTTGAGAAATCGGAATGCCCGTTGCATCCATTCCGGCAACACCAAATCCATTAATCATTCTTCCGCTGGAATCGTACATCTTCATTTTGTTCTGGATAATGCGATCACGACCTCCAAATGTTTCATAGATAAGCCGTTCCTCGTCGGACATCATCGCTTCACTCTGAAGAATGCTCGCCATAGAATCTCTTTCCACAGCTTTGTACTGCGCACTGTTCTTATTTATACCAGTGTTTCCGCCATTAGAATTTATTCCAAATCCAGATCCTATTGATATTGACATAAGCATTTACCTCCTTGTAAACACATTTGCTTTTTTTCGTACAGCAAAAGATGGAGAATATACTCCTCCAATCTCTATATCGACATCCAATAACAAAATCTTAACCAGGAAATAAATTATTTTAGAATCGATCCATATCATCCTGAGATGCTAGCTGATCGTGTGGCTCGTCATCCCTCTGAAGTTCCGCGTACATATCCACAAAGGCACCTTCGTGGATCCATATCAACAGATCTTCTCAGATGCCTTTTTACTCTAAGTTAATACGATAATTATCGATTGATTGAAAGTTACATTATGCTCTTTGGATATTTCCCTGCCCGCCCTATTGTAAGGTTATGCATTAGCGGTAATTAACGTCATATTTGCACGTGCCTCTTTCTCAGCTTTGCGCTTTGCCTTTCCCTGCTCACTAACACGCTTCTTCCGGTACGCTATCCTGCGGTCATACTCTGCCAACAGTTCAATAGCCTGCGGATCTCCCTGCTCTGCAAGTGCCTTGGTATTCGCATATTTCTCCTGTTCCCTGCGATAACGCTCTTTGAAGTATGCCTTGCTTCGCTCCCGCTTTTCCTCTTCTTTCCTGCAATGCTCCTCATACTGCGCCTTCGCCTCGCGATCTCCGGATTCAGCGGCAAGCCTGAGTTCTTCAAGCCTCTTTTCCCTTTTGGCGTTATATCTGACAAGCGTAGCCTTTCTCTTCTCGGCACGGATCCGGTTCTTCTCCGCTTGTACGGCTGCCTGCTTCTTGGCTTCCTCACGTATCTCCTCTTCGGGGATCGGTGGGATAAACTGACCAATGAAGTTGAAATAGATTTCTATCTTCTGCTTTCTGCCAAAACCACGGATCCCGTTGGATTCGTGTACGATGATCTTGTCGATAAACTCACTGACCATCAATGGTGTAAGTTCCTCAAAGTCCGCATATTTCTTGGCAAGTGAATATTACAACTCTTCAGAGCCACCTTTTTAGAGCTTGAGAGCCACTTCGGATTTTATAGCTTGAGAGCCACCACTACCACAAGATATAGTAAGCCCACCTCATATAAATGAGATGGGCTCCTTTGATGTTA
>JAZASR010000134.1:0-2683 GCA_036343175.1 Lachnospiraceae bacterium | reverse complement strand
TCAAAAAAAGAATACTCTGACTTATCTTTTGCTTTATACACGATTTTAATGCTCCGAGGGTAAAATTTTATGCAGAAACTGCACGAAAAGATGAATGAAATATCAAAAATCCATGCATCTATTGTACCAAGTCGCTTGCGCGACGGCAAACGTTAGTCTCATAATCTAGTTCTCAAATAAATATGGCAGTCTGCCTGCCGTTGTGATATTGTTGAGTTACCGCTAACCTAACAAACACAGCGAAAAGAGACCGCCATGAAAAGTATAACATATCTTTCAGAACTCAACAATACCTGTTTTTTAAAATCCAGGCCTCCTCCACTGACGATGATTACATGTTGTAACCAATAGTATTCATCGCCAAAGGAGGCAATAATGGACTTTTTAAAGCATTTTCAGAAAGAGATTGCTAAACGCGGTCTTACAGAAAACACCATCAAATCTTATTCAACATATATTTCACGATATCTTGACTATGTGAAATATACCCTTCGCAAGTACCCTTCACAGGTCACATACAACGATCAGAGAAAATTTCTTGATGTCATACAGAACGAACGGAATCTCTCTGACCGGACGATGAACTGCGTCATCGCTCAGCTCCGTTTTTTCACAATGTATGTACTCCACAAGCCATGGGATCCGACACAGCTGCCCGTCCGCAAATTCGACACCTATCTTCCTTTTGTCCCGACACAGAATGAAGTGAAGACATTTATCAGCACAATGACCGACATCAAGCAGAAGGCCATGGTAGTTGTCATGTATTCTGCTGGTCTCCGTATCAGCGAGGTCTGCCATCTCCGTTATGAAGATATCAGCAGGACAAATATGCGCATCCACATCAGGCATGGCAAGAACCGCTCTGACAGATATGCCATCCTCTCAAAATATGCGCTTGACGTACTGACTGTATACTGGCTCAAATGCGGAAGACCCATGGGATGGCTCTTCCCGAAGCAGCGGGACAGCTCGGAGCCGATAGACACATATTTTCTGCTCAGACATATCGAAGAGCATGAGAAGGAACTTGGCTGGCCCAAGCGTCTCACTTGCCACTCATTCAGGCATGCATTCGGCACACATCTCTATGAGAACGGCACTGATCTCGAGACCATCCGCGTCCTTATGGGACACAAGTCTCTCAGCTCAACGATCATCTATGTCCATCTCGCCGTAAACGGCAGGGGAAGCATGAGGAGCCCGCTTGACCGTATGATGGAGGAGACAAGATGAGTACCATGAAGATACAGCAGATATGGGCTTTCTCATACGATGACTATGTTGCTTCCGGCAGTTTTCAGTCCACGGTCCAGAAAAAGGCATCACAGTCCATAATGGGTTGCAGGACCGGAAAGTTCGGTGTAAATGTATGCATCTGTTCCGAATGCGGATATCTGCAGGTCAGAAACAATTCATGCAGGAACCGCAGCTGCCCGAACTGTCAGGCTGTGGACAAAGAGATCTGGGTTGACAAGCGTAAGGCAGAAGTGATAGATTCGCCATACTTTCATGTCGTTTTTACGCTCCCGCACGAACTTAACCCTCTGCTTTACTGCAACCAGAGACTTCTTTACGGACTTCTCCATAAATGCTGCGCCGAAACTCTTCTGGAGCTTTCTGCTAATAAGAAATATCTTGGTGCGACTCCCGGAATAATCCAGGTGCTTCACACCTGGAACCAAGAACTGAAATACCATGTACATATGCACTGCATCATCTCAGGCGGAGGGCTGACTAAAGATCAAAGGATAAGAAAATCAAAGGGAAAGTTCTTTATCCCTGTTTTTGTCCTTCGTGATAAGTTCAAAGGAAAGTTCCTGTCAAACCTTAAAGAGCTGTATTCCAACGGCAGGCTTGTCTTCCCGGCAAGCTGCAGCAGATTTGAATCTCCTGATGGCTGGCAGACATTCATCAGTCATCTGTATGATATAAAATGGTGTCCGTATATCAAAGAGACATTCAACGGCTTTGGAAATGCCATAGAATATCTCGGAAGATATGCGAACAGGATAGCCATATCAAACAGCAGGATCATGTCTGTGACCAAAGATGAGACAACATTCACTGCCAGAGGCTTAAGACCCGGTGATCCAAAACGGCAGATAAAGATCAAAAACACCGAATTCATCCGGCGGTATCTCATGCACGTGCTCCCGAAGGGTTTTCAGAAGATCCGTTACTATGGTTTCCTAAACAACAGGATGAAGTCTGCCAATCTCAAGCTGATATTCAGGATACAGGGAAAGCAGAAGTATAAAAGCCATCTTGCAGAAATGACCATGCCTCAGATAATGAAGCAGTTATTCCATAAAGATATCTGCCAATGTCCGGCATGCGGCAAATCATCCTTGCAGTTTCTCGGGACAAGCAGGATCTCAACAGGATAAAGTCTGCTGAACAGAATAAATTTTTTGACCTTCGGTGAAGGCCTTTTTTGCGTGCAGCAAAATCTTTATAACGCTAGATTATTCGCTATATCAGCATCTATCTGTACGCAAATCTACTCTTTCGCGAAGAAAAAGAAAAATACTATTTCCATATGTCAGTTTAAAGTGTGGACGTCTACATTTACGCGACCTGGTACAATCCGGCAGTATCACATTCAGAGCAGATTAGAGTTTTAAATAATCTGCTTTTTTGTTTGCTCTGAATATGATACATGCCTAGATTATTATATCAT
>JAZASR010000133.1:0-2742 GCA_036343175.1 Lachnospiraceae bacterium | reverse complement strand
TATTCATTCCCGTCGCTGGCAGTCAGGGTCTGTTCGAGGGTGGTGCAGACAACAACAAACACTGAGAAGGATCCCGTCTCAAATTCAACAGAACCATCCACGATTTCCGACTCTACTATCTCACCGCTGATGGTTTCTTTGTTTTCAGTTTGATCCTGACTCTTTCTTGCAGCCCTTGATCGTCTCTCTTTGCGTGTATCCTTGAAGTGAACAACAGACAGTTCTTCAGCCTTTTCAACCTCCTCGGTCAGGAGCTTCATTGAAACCTTGACATTCTCATCCGGTTCATACTTCTCACCGTTATCAGGATCCACCAGTTTAATGTCGAAGGGGCGAGCGAAGAGAAGCTTTCTCTCATCTTTTCCCAGAATTTCATTGGCCTGGGATACATATTCGTCGTAATTTGGATCTGTTTCGGTCAGCTCTGTGACTTCCAGTACTGCATCCTCGGGGATGCCGGAGTTGCTGTCATACTCGACTGTTATCTCATAGCTCTTTCCGTCGGTGGCGGTGAGGATCTGGTGCCTCATATACCGCACAACAGCGTATACCGGTAATGTCTCTGCCATAAATTCTGCAGAATCACTATCAGTATCACCACTCATACCCGGTATGACCATGTCATTTTCTTCATCAGCTGTAAAATATACTACATTTAAATCTGTACAGCTTGAACCTCGTCTCTTACCTGATAACCTTATATCGATTTCTATAGACTCATCAGGTACATATTCTGTATCTGTTTCAGGATCAACAAGTGCAATATAATACACTCTTGATGTATTCTTTATTGATTTTTTGCTCTCAAAGGCTTCTGTTGCCTTGTCTATGTAGTCTTTATACTCTGAATCTCTCTCGTTGAGCTCTTTTATAGAAGGAACTGCATCATCAGGTATTCCGGATGACTCATCATAAGTTATCGTTATCTCATAACTTTCGTCATCGGAACATATATACCTGACCTTCTTTGTCTTACTTGTTACAACATAGGTGCCAATGCTTAAATCATCTGCATAAACTATGTCATCTCCTGATATCCTGATCTTTTCCAGGCTTTCTCCATCAAGCCTGTATATGTCGACAGCATCCTTGGTATACTCATCACTTAATTCAATAGAGAAGCTGTGATCACTATCGGATATATCTTTCGATGATCCGGACCCGGACTCAGCATCAATCGCCGGGTATGACACTGACCCGGACTCAGAATCAAACTCGGACTTAAGCTCTGAATCAGGATTAAACTCTGAATCAGTCCCGAAGACAGACTCTGAATCAATCTCAGCAAAAAGCCCTGACTCAGATTCAGCATTAAGCTCTGAATCAGACTCAGATTCATCAACATCAAGTATAGTAAAGGCTGTTAAAACTGATATATCTAAAAACTCCTGCCTTATATAACCATCATTGCTGTCGTCTGTATTTTCCTGCATGTCAAATAAACCGGCATCAACAGTGTCAGTTTCATCCATATAGTCTACATGGTGTCCTACAGGTAATAAGCCCTTTATATCTACTATACCGTTAGAACATTCTGTCTCCCTTAATCCGGTATCAAAGACTATATCAAAGCTATCCTTTGTCTCTATTCTTACGCAGTCATTGCTGCCAAATTCTACTTCTTCTTCATTTATAAGGACCCAATACTTCTTATCTAAATTGTCAGAAACCTTAAACCACATGATTCCTTCAGTTTCATCCTCATAAGGACTTTCTGAATACGGCCCTGATTCTGTTTCTGAAGAATCTGACTCAGAAGACAGATCCGGCTCGGAAGAAGATTCTGACTCAGATGCAGATTCCGGCTCGGAAGACAGATCCGGCCCAGATGCGGATTCCGACTCGGAAGACAGATCCGGTTCGGAAGAAGATTCTGACTCAGATGTGGATTCTGACTCGGAAGACAGATCCGGCTCGGAAGAAGATTCTGACTCAGATGCAGATTCCGACTCGGAAGACAGATCCGGTTCGGAAGAAGATTCTGACTCAGAAGACAGCTCCGAATCTGAAGGCTGGTCTGATTCTGAGGAAGCTTCCGGCTCAGCAGAAGTCTCTGACTCTGAAGTACGCTCCAGCTCTGAAGCTGTTGCCACCTCTTCAGCATCGGTTAATCTATATGTACCTTCCCTGATCAACCAAGGTACTTCTGCTTCATCTGTATCTTTTTCTTCATCCGCAATCTTTACCAGCTTTTTGTCTGCTTTATCATTTTCTTTATCGTAAACCGGAACTCCAAGCTTAATTGACGCACCATCTCTGCTCCAGGTTTCCAATACCTTTCCACAGTATGCCACGCCAAAAATGAGCTCTCCTTTTGTATTTAAGGAAAACTTATATGTTCCATCAGCCTCTCCGGTTTTCTTTATATCTGATTTCTTGTTTTTTGCCGTTGAAGCAGCAGCTGCTGCTATTTCACATCCTGTCTCGGATGTAATCTCTATAACACCATTTAAGTTTTCTTTTTTAAGCTCTTTGCCATCCTCATCTACTACTTTAAGTCTGTAGAAGGATGTCTCAAAGGTATCCTTATCCTTATCGGTTTTAAGATTCTTTGAAAACAGTTTGTTTAATATGTCATACCTGATCTTTGATATCGCATCCTCTGCGTCATCATCATCGTCCGATATTACAAGCTCATCAAATACTACCTCTTTGTCATCCGTAAGCTCATCTTTCAGTTTGACTGTAACAGTCATGCCATTATCTGATTCTTCAGTGAACTCAATGCCGTATCTATCCGGT
>JAZASR010000132.1:0-2802 GCA_036343175.1 Lachnospiraceae bacterium | reverse complement strand
TTATTCCTCGATAGCTCAATGGTAGAGCACTCGGCTGTTAACCGAGTTGTTGTAGGTTCGAGCCCTACTCGGGGAGTTTTTTGGACCTCTAGCTCAGTTGGTTAGAGCAACCGGCTCATAACCGGTCGGTCCTGGGTTCGAGTCCCAGGGGGTCCAGTTATTGATTTGTATATGATCGATAGGTAAATATTATCTGATATATACATGTCGACAAGTGCATACATTTCAATATATGGGATCTTAGCTCAGCTGGGAGAGCATCTGCCTTACAAGCAGAGGGTCATAGGTTCGAGCCCTGTAGGTCCCATTTTGCATATATTCTATGCAGATGCCGCAGTGGCGGAATTGGCAGACGCCCGGGACTTAAAATCCCGTGGGTAGCGATACCCGTGCCGGTTCGACCCCGGCCTGCGGCATTGATATTATTCTTCAGAAAGGCCTGAAAGACATTTGCTCTTTTAGGCCTTTTTGTGGTAATATTATTAATTCTGTGTATATGTTTTTTTTATTACGCATTAAGCAGCAGTAAAATAGGAATGGAAATTGCATTTTCGTGAATATGCCCTGGCCTGGTATCCGATCTGTACAGCCGAATACTTAAACCGGCTTATTTACGTCGTAGTTTCGGTGAAGAAAGGAGTTAACATGCTTAAAAGTTTTACCAAGCTTTTAGGAACAATCGACGATTTTGTCTGGGGAGTCCCATTGATAGTACTGATACTTTGTACCGGTCTTTTTCTGACTATAAGGCTTCATGGTCTTCAGTTCAGAAAGCTTGGTCTTGGTTTCAGGTACATGTTTAAGAATGAGTCCCGCGGCAAGAATGGTGAAGTATCTCCATTTGCAGCACTTTGTACGGCACTTTCAGCAACTATCGGTACAGGAAACATAGTCGGTGTAGCAACAGCTATCATTGCCGGCGGTCCTGGTGCCCTCTTCTGGATGTGGTGTGCAGCCCTTGTTGGTATTGCAACAAAGTATTCGGAATGTACACTTGCTGTAAAGTATCGTCACGTAGCAGATGACGGACATATTGTCGGCGGTCCTTTCTATTATATTGAAAAAGGCATGGGTAAGAGATGGAAATGGCTTGCCTGCCTGTTTGCGTTTTTCGGGGTGCTTGTAGGCCTGTTCGGAATCGGGACCTTTACACAGATCAATGGTATTACAGGTGCAGTTAAGAACTTCTTCGATCCTAACGTTCAGTATTCTATCCACCTGTTTGGGAGAGATTATTCATGGTCTGTAGTTATCTCAGGTATCCTTCTTACTATCTTCGTAGCACTTGTCATAATCGGAGGTCTGCAGAGAATATCAAAGGTAGCTCAGGTGATCGTTCCTTTCATGGCAATTCTTTATGTAATAGTTACACTTCTTATTATTATTTTGAATATCAAGGCTATTCCAGCAGCATTTGTGGAAATAGTTCAGAGCGCATTCGGCTTAAGAGCCGCTTCCGGCGGGGCTCTGGGTGCTATGCTCATAGCTATGCAGAAGGGTATTGCAAGAGGCATCTTCTCAAATGAAGCCGGCATAGGTTCAGCACCTATTGCAGCTGCAGCAGCCAAGGTCGATTATCCGGCAAGGCAGGGTCTCGTATCCATGCTGGGAACCTTTATTGATACGATAATCATATGCACCATGACAGGACTTTGTATCGTAGTTACCGGTGCTCACAATCAGGGACTTGACGGCGTCGACGTAACCACATATGCATTCAAGACAGGACTTCCGTTTCCTGGACAGTTATGTTCATTCCTGCTTATGGTATGCCTTGTTTTCTTTGCATTTACGACTATCCTCGGCTGGGACTACTACAGCGAGAGATGCCTTGAATATCTTACAAAAGGAAACATGAAGGTCGTAAAGGGCTACAGATGGCTATATATCTTTTGCGTATTCATAGGGCCTTACATGACAGTTAAAGCCGTATGGACCATAGCAGATATTGTAAATGGTCTCATGGCAATCCCTAACCTCATCGCACTCCTTGCCCTGTCAGGCGTAGTTGCTGCTGAGACAAAGAAGTACTTCGATATATTAAAGGAAAATAAAGCAAAAGAAGCATAAAGCATGAGACGCATAAAGCTTATGACGCATAAAGCTTATAAGTAAATTGATTGATTTATGATATTCAATTCATAATATTCAATGCGTATTTAATTTTTGCATAGTGCCGATCGAACTTATTGAAGCCCTAAAGTTATGTCTTTAGGGCTTTTTTGATAGAGGCAGGCTAAAATTTATGATCTTTTATATATACCGTGAGCAAGAGATTATCGTTTCTATAGGCCAGGAGTAAGTTCACGCATATGAGAGAGTTCATGCTTAAGCTTCAACAGCAAAATGAAAAGGAGATAAAGTGACATGGAAGAAAACACTAATGAAGAAAATTTAGTAGAAAAGGCTGAAAATATCCTTACTTCATACGGCCATACAAAATATATGGACATACATATCAGGAGTCTGGAGCCCGGGCGTGTGACCGGTATCATGAATATAAGCGAGAAACAGAGGAATTTCATGGACAATGTACATGGCGGGGCTCTCTTCTCATTTGCAGATACTCTTGCGGGCATTGTGTCAGCATCAGAGGGCTTTGGAGGAGTAACTGCCCAGGGCAGCATGAACTTCATAGCAGGTGCAAAGGGGGACCGGATCACAGGAGAAGCAGAGATCATTAAGAATGGCCGCAGCCTCATCTATATTGAGGTCCATATTAAGGACGAAGAGGATAAACTTTGTGCTACAGCAAGCTTTGTATATTATAGGAATGGAGATAAATATGACCGCTGCAAGAAT
>JAZASR010000131.1:0-2815 GCA_036343175.1 Lachnospiraceae bacterium | reverse complement strand
GTATCCGGACTCGGTATACTCCGCCGGTTTTAAGAGTCCTATCTTATCGTAATACTGCAGCGTGCGTATACTCACTCCTGTCAGCTTACTCACTTCATTTACTGTCTTCATGGCTATCATCTCCTTCACGTGTGACTACATCATAAACTATTACGTAACGTCATAGTCAAGCAAAAAATATATAATTCTGCAAAAAAAGATCGGCATCAAATCCATTTCTGAATTCTTTGCCAATCCTCTGCTTTTCTTTCTTTCGATTGTAAGTCTTTCCGCTCGGTACGCTCCTTGTCACGGGATTAAGTTCACCCCAGGTGCGTCTCTGCTTTGCGTGATACTCGCGCTGCGCCTTCTTACTTCGCTTATCCAGCGAAACATACTTGTTCATGACTATTACCTCCATATTTATATTTGGTTGCCCACCCATTATATCGGATGAGCAACTGGCTGTCATTACATCTGGGGATCCTCCCCCCATCAGAGTTTTAACTTGCGATTTTACTGCCCAAGCACAGATAAACTGGAAGTTCTTGTCATCTACAGTACTATCCTTTCATGCTCATTGTTCTGCACTTGTCCCGGATAGACCTTTCAAGCTCCCTGGACGCAATGCTCAAAGCATATTCGTTGTTCTTTATCAGGCAAATATATCGTGTCGGCATATCCTCCTTGAGCTTCAGGCGGCAGATATTATCAGCATTCCCGTCAAGAAACGGCTCAGGCACAAATCCGATGCCAAGACCGTTCTGCACCATAGGAAGTATCAGGTCGGCTGTTTCGGCTTCGATATCAGGCTCAAACGGCAGACCGTTCTCGGAGAAAAAATCTCTGTAATACTCGTATGTTTTTGTTCCAGTGCTCAAAGCTATCAACGGGTATTTTGCTATTTCTTTTATACTGACCTCTTTTTCTGCAAGATGTTCAAATACATGACCGCATATTGCAGTTTCCCGAAAACTGCATATTTTTAGTGCATTAAGAGAGCCGATCTCATCGGCAGGTGTTGTAACGACTGCCAGATCGACCAAGCCCTTCTGTAAAGCTGTGATCGCCTGCGGTGTGGAATAATTGCATATTTTCAGCTTAACGCTTGGATATTTGCTGTGGTAAGCTCCAAGTATCGGAAGCAGAAAGCACCTAAGAGCGACTTCGGTAGCTCCTATGGATATAATGCCGTTTTGCAGGCTTTTATTCAGGGACACTTCCTCCTCGCCTGCCTGTATCTGCTCAACTGCTGTACGGATATGCTCATAGAGCCTTTCACCCTCTGGAGTCAGACGAACGCCCCTGTTTGTCCTTTCAAAAAGGGTACATTCAAGCTCTGCTTCAAGGGTTTTGATCGTTCTTGTAATATTGGGCTGGTTGAGCGTTAAAGCTTTAGCAGCCCTCGTTATACTTCCGTATTTGGTCACATAGTAGAAAATTTTGTAATGGTCATAGCTGATATTCATATTATTCACCATACCTATATGATATATCTGATATATTAAACATACATTTTACATATCTAATTGTATGTATTATATGTATATACTGAGCCAAGTCAAGTAATATTTTTAAGGAGTGTTGTTTGATGACCAAAGATCTTACTGTTGGAAAACCGGATAAGGTGCTGTGGAAGTTTTGCCTGCCGTTGTTTGGTAGTATTATCTTCCAGCAGCTTTACAACATCGCCGACAGCTTTGTTGCGGGAAAATTTGTAGGTGAGGATGCTCTTGCGGCAGTTGGAAACAGCTACGAAATCACTTTGATATTCATAGCCTTTGCGTTCGGCTGCAATATCGGGTGTTCGGTGATTGTATCCCAGCTTTTCGGTGCAAAACGTTTGAAGGATATGAAAACGGCTGTCTATACCACCTTGATCTCGGGCGGTGTTTTGTGTCTTGCGCTTATGATTGGAGGGCTTGTCTTTTCTGACGGTCTGCTAAGGCTGATACACACACCCAATAATATCCTGTCGGATTCAAAGCTGTACCTTGACATATATATATGGGGACTTCCATTCGTTTTCTTCTATAATGTGGCAACTGGCATTTTCTCCGCACTCGGCGATTCAAAAACGCCGTTCATATTCCTTGCGGCTTCATCAGTATCAAATATCGGTGCAGATATACTGTTCGTTACCGCCTTTCACATGGGCATTTCGGGAGTTGCGTGGGCTACCTTCATCTGTCAAGGGATAAGCTGTATTCTTGCAATGGTTGTTGTATTCAAGAGATTTGCAAAAATAGAGACGGAGGGAAAAGCCAAGCCTTTCTCATGGAGATTGCTCGTCAAGATTGCAGCAGTAGCAGTTCCGAGTATATTGCAGCAGAGCTTCATATCTGTCGGCAACATCATCATTCAAGGCATTATCAACGATTTCGGATCGAGCGTTATCGCTGGCTATGCCGCTTCGGTAAAGCTGAACAACCTCGTCATCACATCGCTCACAACTCTGGGGAATGGCGTATCTAACTTTACTGCCCAGAACATAGGAGCAAATAAGCTGCCGAGAGTAAAGGAAGGCTTCAAGGCAGGCATAAAGCTCGTATGGGTGCTGTGCATACCGCTCACGGCTGCCTATCTGCTCGCAGGGAAATATCTTGTGTATATCTTCCTTGACGAACCGACAGGAACAGCAATGGAGGTCGGCATAAGGTTCTTGCAGATACTGTCGCCGTTTTACTTTGTTGTATCCGCAAAACTCGTTTCCGACGGTGTACTGAGGGGTGCGGGAATGATGAAGCAGTTTATGGCTGCGACATTCACCGACCTGATACTTCGTGTTGTATTTGCTAAGATATTGTCCGTATTCTTCGGGACAACAGGTATATGG
>JAZASR010000130.1:0-2848 GCA_036343175.1 Lachnospiraceae bacterium | reverse complement strand
GTAAAGTAAACCATTTGTATTCTACGCCTACCATAGAACTTAGATTTAAAAATAGGACACAAAAATCATCTCTATACCCCCTGTATTTTGCATCATCTATATAAATCTTATATTTATCAGATTAATTCAAAATGTTAGAAGAAATCTATAATCGCTTTTTCTGTCTTAGGCAGTCAGGCAGGAACCTTGCCCTCTCCTGATTCCGGTTATAGTTCTTCCGCTCTTCAAGCCCAACCTTATCGTTAATCTGAGCAATATTCAATATAGAAACATTGATTCCATACTTATCTAAAAATCCTCTGCTTGATGTTCTTATAAGTCGTCTTTGCAGGATGAACATATTTGCCCTGGTCAAGGAAGATTCCATCAATATCGACCTTAATCGATACCACTTTATCACCTTTACTAGATTCCCTATCGAATAGTACACACGTCTCCAAAATTCTTTTTTAGACTTTTGGCGAATTCTTTAAGGAATTTTTGTCTAACCCTTAACTTCCTATAAATTTTAACCCTCACCTGAATTAAGGTAGACTATTCTTCATAATCATCATCGAATTCATCAAGATCCAGTGGCTCTGTTGTGATCTCAAATAGCGCATCTGACATCTCGGACAGAGCCCGTTGGATTCCCCAAATCGCTCCACGAAGGTATCGGTTGGCCTTCTCATTTTTTCCATTAAGGATCATTGTCTCCAATTCAGCTTTATAGGCTTCGAGGCCTCCCATTACTTCGCCCATATCTTCGTATAGATCATCCATGTTCCCGTTCTCCACTTTTCGATTCCTGAATAAACGCTATGATCTCATCAGCCGTTTTGTCACCGGCATGGTAGGCTTCCAATACTTTCTTGTCATCCAGCTGCTTACGCTTCGTAACAAGCTTCTCCAGCTCATCAAGAGCAGCGTCATACTTTTCCTTGGCTGATGCCACAGCCGCTTCTGCTTTTTTGATCTTCTCATCTAATGATATCACTCTTCTTGCCATTGTTTCTACATACCTCCTTCTGCCTGTGCAGCTGCCTGCCTTTCAAACGCCTCAGTCTCGATCCGCAGAAGATCCTCACTGAGTCCTCTGGCCTGCCGGTGGATGTTGTCAGCGGTCATATCGAATGCCTTCAGGATCGTCTTCTGGGTTGCCGTCACGGCATAATCCAGGTTGTATTCGTTATCTGCCCCTTTCAGCATTTCGATCTTTTCCAGTTCCTTTATTGCTGCCGGTACAGTCATATAGTTCGGTTTTTTATCCAGTCTGGCTGCTTCATCCTTCAGCAGGGTGTATATCCTGCTCCTGATGATCGTGGCCACAAAGCCGATAAAGATCTTTGTATCAACAGATTCGTTTGAGTATACCCGTTCTGCCCGAGCCCCAAGGTAAGACTTGTCCGCACGGAATGTCTTTTCTGAAGCGTCCCGGCTCTTGTACAGAACAAGGGCTTCCTCAGCAGTCATTTTTGCGGAAGTGACGATCACGAAATATCCGCACAGCCGGATCTCCCTGTTGATCACATCAGCCCGTTCGATCCCTGACATGAATTTCTCGTCTTCAAGGCCTTCATGCCAGAATACAAGATCAAAGTATTTTTTATAATCCCCTCCCGGACGGACGGGTTCTCCCATGAGATCCCTCAGCTTCCTGCTCATCCGGTCGATCTTATCTTCGAAATTTTCCCTTTCGCCTGCTTTCTTTCCATCATCATAATAGATATGGAAGTATCTCTCTTTGCTGTCTCCGGCATATAGCTTTCTTTTGACCGTGGTCCCGCTGACCTTAAAAGCCCGGATGCTGTTCCGGCGGTCATTTTCAAATGAGCCCTGCACCTCCAGGATCAGGCTGCTCACCAGGCTCTTCATCCCCTTCACCATGATCACAAAATCATATCCGTTGTCATCCATGAAGCGGATGTTTTCTTTACAGAAATAGCCGCGGTCCAGGATGAACCCGATGTGCTCATAGCCGTAGCTCTTCGCCTTTTTCAGCGTGTGCTGCAACTGTGATACATCGACAATGCTCCCCGGATAGGATTCATAAAACAATGGTTCACGGTTGTTCCGGTCATAGGCGACCGCATAATTGAAGATGTCTTCCTCTATGCCTTCTTTTGCATGTCCCAGTTCAACCATATCGATCTCACCGGCCTGACTTTTCTTATTGGTTGAATCATAGGAAATGTAGATCTTTTCCCGGTGGTCCCGTTTTGCGTTCCATTCATTCAGGAATTGTATCCGCTGGTCGACCGTGACGTCCTTCAGGAAATCCGACACCTTTGAATCGCTGTAGACTTTCATGTCATCCGTGAAAAGAGCATGATTGTAGGCATAATCAGGATAATACTGCCCGGCGTTATCCTCCGTGATGATGGAGTATGCAGCCAGATCAAGGAACAGACCGGCATCCTGACCGATGATCCGTGCGATCATCTCATCCAGCTTGTAATCAGATATGATCTTTCTGACCACAAAGAAAACGCCGACATGGAGACAGCCGCTCCGGATCCTGCTATCTTTCTCGGACGGAAGAGCTTCCCTGGGAAAGAATTTCAAAAACTTCTCATTAGGGAACATGAAATCCGGCTGTTCGTTATCCCGCTTCCCAATGCATGTCCGTTTAGGAATGCTGTACTTTTTCTCTTTTGAATAAGTACGTCCCTTCTCGATATAGACATATGGGGTACCGTTGATAGTCTTGACTGTGATATTTCCGCCATCCCTCGGTATCTTTACCCTACATCCCAAGTACATGATAATCCTCCTTTAGAGGGTTATATAACCCTCTATTATCTTACCATATATGACGGCAAAATACAACAAAAACAGCTGAAAAAGTCAGTATTTTACTGGCTTTCAG
>JAZASR010000129.1:0-2872 GCA_036343175.1 Lachnospiraceae bacterium | reverse complement strand
GTCGCCCCGTACTTGGCCCCGATCAGGGCATTCGACTCGGGGTACTTATAATCCTTGTCATTCCTCCGGAGATTCGCCATTCCCATACCTCAACGGAAACTTCTGCACAAAAATACGTAAGAAATTATACCATAAATACTTATTTTTACAACGAAGTTTCACTGTCTGTGACAGGCGGAGTGTGGTCGAACTCCTCTCAAATTGGCATGTTCGTGGTCTGTTGATTTGTGTATCAATGAAATAATAATTATTTTTTATCAGAACTTTTCTGTAAGCCCCATATTACTTATTTTTCATCACATCTTTAACTTCTGACATAAAATAAGTGGGGTGGTTGGTTTGTTTATCAACATGAACTTCTGATGAAAAATAAGTATCCTTTTTTGTCTGTACTTATTTTTCATCACATCTTCCATTGTTTTTTCTCACAATTTCACTTAATTTACATCAGAACTTCCACGGCACGAAATACTTATTTTCCATCAGAACTTCCCTTATTTTTACCCACATCTTTAATTGCCTTACCTGTCATCTTTAAGTAAATATACTCAGAACTTCCTCCCGAAACTCAGCAATAGTGCCCCTCGCAGCCCCTCTAACAAAACAAAATAAAATATCTTGTTATTCTAAATAGAAACAAACATTACCTCTGTTCGTCCCACACACGAGTGTTATCGTCCGGCCTAACACAAGATAAGTATTTTTCCTCAGGTAGGTAGACACAGATAAGTAAAAATAGACACATCTTTTAAGCCATCGTCTACCGCAGTAGTAGCAGCATTTCAAAGACCTGAGTAAATTTAAGTATGGGACAGCAAGTAAAAAACGTCAGAACTTCGAGAAGAATTAAATTTAACTCAACTCATTATACTGCATTAGCTTTCGATGATATATTGAAAAACGAGTTGAGTTGAGTTATTTTATCGGGAAGTAGTCAAACGACTCCAGGCTGACGGGCGGATCCCTGCGGGGGTCCGCCATTTTTTGCGGAGTTTTGCCCGTCTGCAGATTGCCGTCATTTTGGAAGCAATGTATAATATTTGTTACAAAGACTACCCTTCGCCTCAAACAGGCTGGGCAAATATTATTAAAAATTCATGAAAGGCTCCGGCCATGCGTAAATTGCCAATCGGTATCCAGTCTTTTGAAAATATTCGAAATGACGGGTACGTCTATGTAGACAAAACTGAATATATCTGGCAGATGGTGCAGGAGGGGAAAGTATACTTCCTAAGCCGGCCGCGGCGCTTTGGAAAGAGTCTGCTGATTTCTACTATGCAGGCCTATTTCGAGGGGAGGAAAGACCTGTTTGAGGGGCTCTCGATTGCAGAGCATGAGGAGGAGAAGCCGGAAGAAGAGCAGTGGGTATCCTATCCGGTGATTCATGTGGACTTTACAGGAGGGGATTATCATACACCACAGGGACTGGATTATGTTTTGACAAATTATTTCAATCGCTTGGAAGAGAAGTATTCTCTGGAGGATGGCAGTCACCTGGACAATCCGATCCGTTTCAGCAACTTGATTGAAAATATTCGAAAGAAGACCGGGAAACAGGTAGTAGTTCTGGTGGATGAATATGATAAGCCTCTTCTGGACGTAATGGTGGATGATCCGGAACAGGAGAATGCCAACAGGAGCAGAATTAAAGCCGTATTTTCCGTGCTGAAAAAGCAGGATGAAAATCTGAAATTTGTTTTTTTGACTGGCGTTACAAAGTTCAGTAAGGTTTCTATTTTTTCAGACCTGAACCAACTGAGAGATATTTCCCTGACGGATGAGGCTTCCGGAATATGCGGGATTACAGAGACAGAACTCCGGGGAAATTTCAATGATAATATTAATACTTTTGCCGTCGCACAGAATATCACTTATGAGGATGCCCTGCTTCAGCTTGGCAAAACATATGATGGCTATCACTTCAGCAGCAGATCTGATGGTGTTTATAACCCGTACAGCCTGTTGAATGCCTTTGCTTCAAAGAAATTCGGAAGATACTGGTTTGAAACGGGAACGCCTACATTTCTGATCCGGAAATTACAGGAGTCCGGCATTGATGTACAGGACTTTTCTGTCGGTGTTCGGGCGACAGAATCACGCCTTATGAATTCGAGGGCAGATGAGTTCGACCTGATTCCATTGTATTATCAATCCGGTTATCTGACCATCAAGGATTATGACCCGGTATTTCAGGAATATGTTCTGTCCTACCCGAACGAAGAAGTGAAATATGGGTATTTGGATGCCTTGATACCAACCGTGAACGCGGAGTACGCATCCAGAGAGTCAGATTTTAGCGCCGGCCGCATGGTTTGTGCTCTGCAGCAGGGCGATTTCGAGACTGTAATGACCATGTTGCAGGCTTTGCTTGCCAGCATTCCCTATTATGAAGGTCAGGTTCCGAAGAATGAGCAGCAGTGGCGGAATCTCCTCTATGCGATTTTTTCCATTCTCGGGCAGTATGTGAAGGCGGAAGTTCACTCCTCCCGCGGACGCAGCGACTGCGTTCTTGAGAACGACCAATATGTCTATATCTTCGAATTCAAGCAGGACAAGTCGGCAGACGAGGCCCTGCAGCAGATTGAGGAGAAGGGTTATGCCGTTCCTTATGCTGCGAGCGGGAAGCAGATCGTGAAAATCGGGGCCAACTTCTCCATGCAGAAAAAGACGCTGGATGAGTGGAAAATACGATGATTAAAGCAAAGATTTGGAGGCAAGTTGCCGATACAATATAAATAAGGAATAGTCTGAGGTATTTTTCGACAGCCCGCGGGCAGAGGCAGGCGATGGGAATGAATGCACTCACAATAGTACAGCTCATCGGTATTATTTTGGGCTATTCTGCGCTCGTGCTGGGCCTTCCGGCCCTTGC
>JAZASR010000128.1:0-2880 GCA_036343175.1 Lachnospiraceae bacterium | reverse complement strand
GGCAATCATCTTGATGGGGGGGGATTATATGTTGACTCTGAATACCCTAGCTATATTTGGCATAATTGTATTTGGAGCAAAATTATTCAACGCAGATTTGGCCCCATTCCTTACATAGGTAGCAGCATAAAATTTACTCATATGAACCAAGCAGCTATCTACACAATTGTTTATCATATTGCTGATTTTCTTTATCAAAACAGGTTCCATATTCGAGATCTAAAAAAACAAACTCTCGAAAATATTAATTCGCATTTTATTAGGCATCACTCTTCTAAAGAGATAGAAGCATTTTATACCGAAGAGTGTGAAAGGATTATGCATTTAAACGAAAAGGAGTATTTAGATGGGTGGGTATAATAGTTGTAGGTTTACAAAAGAATTCTCTCAGCGAACGGAAGATAATCTGGATTATATTATAAAGACTGTACATCGGGATTCTCTAGAGCAAGAATATAGAGATGAATTTATTAAGTAGTACTTTCCCAACCAGTTAGACTATATACAACAAAAGACTCTGGTTGTTGTGCGTGTGCCCACGGGCTTAGCTGATTTTCCATCAGCTATCGCCCGCAGGATTTGTTTCCTGTTTTGGTTTGTTTTTACTTCCCTTTGGTCGTCCACGCTTGCGCTTGCCCTGTTCAGGAAGAGATGATTGTTCCACCGTAGTTGCTTTATTTTTGCTTCCCTTGGGCCTCCCCGGTTTTCTCTTCGGAGGCTCCTCGGGCTTTGGAATCAGCTCCAGTTCCTGAAGGATCTCGCTGTGGGATGGATTCATCCGGATCAGCTGCCAGTCGCCGCCGTCTGTACGCGCCTTCTTGGCACGTCTGAGCACGGACATGACCTTTTTATAGGTACGATCTTCTAGCAGATTCGCTTTGTCAAAGGCCTTTATGAGCCGGAATGTAAGTACTGTGGAAAGAAAATCACAGAACTCACTTCCTATAACAGAATAATCATCCTGCACACGGGTCTCATCAAACTCGCATGCAGATTTGTAGAACCGCATTACGATCTCGATCTCCCAACGCTTTTCATATGCCTTATATGCTGTTTCCGCCGGCAGGTCGAGGTCACACTCAAGGACAATGGTCCCAAAGGTCTGCTGCTTCTGCCTGAGAGCTTCCAGGCTGTAGGTCTTATTTTTCTTTGCCCGCCTGAGCCAGTCACGCTCCTCTTTGGAGGCCTTGTAACTGTCTCTGAAGGAATACAGCCATTTATCTGTCCCGCTGCACTTTTCTTTCCGGAAGGTGATACCCTCGTATCCCGGCAGGATACCGGTAAAGTCCAGCATGTGATGCCTCTCGATCAGCTTTGAGTTCCGCTTGATCGGGTTCAGGTAATGGAGGTCCTCATTGGCAGCGAAGTGTTCATGTGCTGCGGATTCAGGGAATCCCTTGTCTGCAACGATGATGCCTTTAGTGATTTTGTTTTCAGCTATGAACGCTTTATAGGAAGTAGCATCCAGCATGTTTCCGGGGAAACATTTGGAGCAGACCGGTTCCATTGCTTCCAGATCAAAGGCATATAGTACGGAAATATCGCGTGTTCCTTTCGTTCTCGCTTTACGGGAGAAGTCCGACAGGGAATTGACCTTTGATTCGTCGGATTTCAGAGTCCCGTCAATCAGGAGGTGATGGTCCATTGATACAGCAGCTGCACGGTTTTGCATGAACCTTACGATCCGGGAGACTGTTTTACCAAGATCGTTCAGGAACGTGGATACCGTATTCTTTGAAAGAGCCACGCCAGGGTACAGCTCCGATAAGAATCCGGTCTCATAAGCTTCCTTCAGCTCGTAGTTCTTTATGCCCGGCTCACAAACCCTGAGGATCGATATACAGTAGATCTTCATTGCATCGGACGGGTTGTAGACTGCAGCAAGCTCCTGTTTGATATCGCCAAAAAGACGGTCACACAGGACAATGTTCGCCCAGTCTTTCAGGTCAATGGGCGAAACCGATACGCCGGGCAGTGCATCAGCATCATTTGGGACATAAACCCCATCGATGATGTGACCTATTGTTGGGCCATTGATCGGAAGGTTGCGTCCATTCTCACGTCTGCAGCCAATCCGTTGGCGGACAGCGTACAGACTTTTATCTTTGCCGTAGGCAATGACGACTGAGTTCTTTGGTCTTGGTACAGATAATATATCCTGTGGTATCGGCATATAAGAACCTCCATATATAGTCTAATTATACCATAATATTAGACTATATTCAAGGAGAGTTACATCAAATATGTCGACGTTTTTCAGGACGCAAATGACTGGGAGACGGGGAAATCCGCTGGTTTTGCGGAAAATCCTTCCTAATCCTGACCTGGTAATCGCCTCAACCGGAGCTGATATAGGCTTTTATATAGTCTCACTGGTTGGGCAAGTTATATTTAAAAAAGAGTCGGATTTTAGATATCTGAATAATAGTAATTAAGTGGATTTCATAAAGAAGAAACAAATCAGCATTTTTAGCTATTTCATAAAAAAACTTAAAAAATCGTTATTCGTGTTTAAGGGGTATTATCTAATGGACAGCATTTATCTACTAAGCAGAAGGGGCTTTCTGATAAATAATAATGAACATGGGTTTTTTTTGAGCGACAATTCGGATCCACATGACAGAGAGTATTTAGAAGAGATTCTTTCTTCTTATGAAATTGGATTCATTGATCAGGACGGATATATTATCATAAAAAACGATTCCTCTGTATTAACAGCACTACTAGATCTGTTCGCTCCTGTAAAGCAAGGTACGGTGGGAGTTGGAAGCTGTATATGTACGAGGTCATGGTCATACCATGTCCGAAGAAGGTTCCATACACCTAAAATCCCTGTAAAATGGTTGGAAGCTAACGTAGCCTTATATATAAAGGCACTCT
>JAZASR010000127.1:0-2885 GCA_036343175.1 Lachnospiraceae bacterium | reverse complement strand
GCTGTGCTCTTTATGTTATCTGCCTTTAAATTGTTGCAGAATTCCACGATATCGCCCTGTTTATTGAACTTTGATTCATCATAAGCATATGTCAAGCAGGAATACACCGTCTGATCATCCGTCGTAAAATCATCTACGGCAAAAGTTCCTGCGTGTAATTCTAAAGGAGCATACTCATCTCCAAGCTTTATGCCCTCCCGAAAGTGAGCTCTGAGACCTTCATATGTACTCTCCATATCCTCATATGTCTGAGTCTCGGTAATGATAGCGAATTTAGATCCATCCATGCGGAAGGTTCCGCCCCTGTTGCCTACGTGATCCATCAGGTAACGGCCGACGCCCTGCAGGACGGAGTTCCCCGCAGCATATCCATATAGTTCATTAATCTCCGCAAATTTACTGATGCCTATCAAACAGATCCGCATGGGGATTCTGTTGTCTATATGGCTCTGTATATCCTCAAAAAAACCGTACTGATTTCTTAACCCTGTCAATCGGTCTATATGACTCTGCTGACTATGATTTCTTATCGCGCCGCCAAAATACTCAGGCTGACCGGATACATCCTTTATTACAATCCCCCGACAAGTGCAGACATCGTACTCTCCGTTCTTTCTTCTTGCACGGTACTGCATGTCATGTCCGCCTGACCTCCCACTGAATATGTCATCTATTCCACGGTGGAAGGCGTTTCTGTCTTCGGGATGAATGTGTTCCTCCCATATGGCTCCTGCTCCATACATATATTCACCGGGCAAGCCAAAAGCGTCTGTAAGCACCTTTGACCATCTCGAAAAATCATACTGCATATCACACAGGTACACATAGGTATCATCACCTATTACGGAAAAAGCTTCAAACAGCTCATCAAGCCGCCTCTTCCTTTCCTCGGGGATTTTGTCGAATCCGTTCATATCATTCCTCCAATGCTGATAGATCCTATACTACGGGGTTCATTCTACTTCCGCCTTTACTACGCTGTATATGTTCTCAATGACCTGATTTGTGTTCTGCACATGCAGAAAGTGAAACGGTATCTCTTTACTTCTGACAGTTCCCAACATCTTGTAATACATGGCATGATCCCCATTTGAATACCGTCTAACTACTCTTGCGCCTGTCTTTACCGGATGCTGTATAGTAATCCTTTTTCTGTTTATACATGCGATCCTCTGCCTCCCGACTCAGTTCCTGTATCGACTTTTCAGGCGCTTCATCCGATCTCACATGTCCTGTCGCTATAGATATACCATGCGAATACTTCCCTTTCCAGCTTTTGAACAATTCCCCGAGGTTCTCTTCAATCTTGATATACCTGGCAGCATCACATCTTATAAACGCAGCGAATTCGTCCCCACCGATTCTGTATACGCTTCCTTCACCTCCGAATGCCTTTTTCATGCAGTCGGCCGCACCCGTGATGAGTTCATCGCCAGCCTCATGTCCATATGTGTCATTTGCTGATTTCAGCTCATTAAGATCAAAGTAAAAGAGCGCAAGATCGGATTCCGGCTTCTTTCCAATATAGCTGTCCATATATTCATCAAATGCTCTTCGGTTTCCAATTCCCGTCATGCTGTCAACATGCGCCATACGGTATAAAGCATTCTTTTCTTTCTCGGTAGCAATAACAGCATCAATATTCCTGAACCCACATACAAATTGATCAATTCCCGCATCATCAGTCACCCTTGCGTAGGCAAGCTGCATATAATTTGTCTCGCCCTCTTCATTGATCCGCGAATAATTCACGTAATATAGTTCATCTTTCCTGGCATTTCTAAGCAACGATGAAAGATCTGTCTCAGCATACATTCTTTCCCGGTCTGCGGGGACTACATATTTTTCGATGTAGTTTTCCAATATAGCCTCATAATTGCCTTCCTTCATGGAAGTCATTATGACGGAGGATCTTGTGTCGCCCATATTATTGAGTATAAGTTTCCCATGATGTATGGATGCATCTACCAGCCAAACTGTCTCATATTCACACGACAGCCCTATCAAAAGAGTCTTCTCGTCCTTAAACAGATTGCGTCTCGCCCTGTCTGAAACCTCGTCATAGAGCAGTATGCTATATTTTTTTCCATTTGCGGTATATTCATGAAATCCATATCCATGAACCGTTATAAGCTTTCTCTGAGATCCGACAAATTCATGAAAGACAACGTCGTATGGTTCATCATTATCAGAAAACGCCCTGACGGCATCCGTCATCTCCTCTTTTTCTATTATGTTCACAAAAGGATCCGGACCGTTAAGTCTTGCCATCATTTCTTCTCTTGTGGAGTGGTACATTCTGCATGCCCCGTCAGATACTATATAAGCACGGAATCTCCCTTCCTCAACATAGAATACCGCCAGTGGTATCTTAGTTTTCTCGTAATGATCATATATTTTCTCATCAAACAACATCATCTCTTTCTCCATTTTATGGCACCTCGCTTTTCTCTCATGCGTTTTGGGAAAAGAAGTTTTTAAGCTCTGTTATCGGTATCGGTCTGGAGTACTTATATCCCTGCAGGTATGAGGCGTGCATGTTGATACATCTCTTCTCATCCTCTTCGTCTTCAACACCCTCATACAAAACGGAATAATGAAGTTCCGCAAACATTCCGGCAAGTTTGCCTACAATCTCCTCTGAACGCTTATCCGACTGGCTGGCTATGACGAGAGACCGGTCAAACTTTATGATGTCAAACGGAAGATTCATGATACGCTCCATATTGGAGTAACCCGTTCCGAAATCATCAAGATAAAACTTGATACTATAGTGGTTCAGTTGTCAAGACAAAAACACTTGGCTTTTTTAATGAATCCCTTGCTTGTTGATAAGTGGCGGGGAGAAGAAGGAGCCCCCTCATCTCCGTTGATATATCAAGCAG
>JAZASR010000126.1:0-2899 GCA_036343175.1 Lachnospiraceae bacterium | reverse complement strand
ATTATCGTATCACTTGAATGAGTATCAGCCGGCGGAGCTTTGTCCTTATCAGAAGCGACTATTGATATATGCGTTATGAAATTAGGATTTTCTTTATCGTAGCCGGCACATAGAACAAGAGAGTTATGGTTCAGATACATTTCAATAAAGACATATACGGTATCTCCGGATTCTTTTGTCCATTTCAGAAAATTGGTAACAGGGTGACATGAGAGAAGCCACTCCAGAGCAAGAAGTTCTTCTTCGTCATGATCTGCGAAGCAATCATCCGAGAGGCATTCTCTTACGTATTCAATTTCATCATGGAATCTGACACCATTAGCTCTGACGAAAGCATTTCCCTTGACCATATAGTTCTGAAGTTCCGGCGTGTAAACACCTGCTGTCTTATAGAAAGGCTCGATTATATCCATGATGGCGAGAGAATATAATCCCTCACAAGACCTCTCATCAACTTTGCGCGGGCAATCCTCCCAGGAAAGTCTCATCTTACCCTGGGAAGACTCTATGTCACAATAACAGGACAGATAAAACCAGCCCTCATCGCCGCCCTGACCATAAGCACTGCAATTGATCTTTCCTGTGGCCTTGATATCATCGTAATTCTTCAAAAGGTAATCGAGGTCGCTATCCAGCGTCTCGGCTCTTTCGATAGCTACTTCCGAGAACAAATTCTTAAGACCGGCCTTATCATCGGCATTGATGTATGAGATGACGTTATCCATCATCTCTTCAGAGCGTTCCATTTGAGATACCTCGCCCGCATAACTTATCTCATGCGTTTCTTCAAATATTGACGAGGCGTCAGCTATGAACCTGCTGCACCCGGGAAAAGAAGTTGTGATAACTGCAGCGAAAAGAACGCTCGCAATTGTTTTTGTGTGTTTCATTAATCCCACCCCTATTCTGCTGTCTTTGCCGGCTCTTTATTATAGCAAACCGGATTGTTCGAAGAATCCCTTACCCAGATGGTATAATTAACATGTATGAGGGAGAGACCTCATAGCCGGGAAAACTATCAGGATAATATTGTAATCTATCAAACAAGTGGATTACAGGGGAAATGAAGGATAATCAATATGTCAAACGTAAGAGATCGCGGAGTTATAGACATAACATTGGAAGAAGACGGCAGATACGTCCTGGTGATCCTTGATGATATGAAATGGGAGCCTGCGACCCGTCAAGAGCACGGCCGTATTCTCCAGGATAAGATCAATGATTATCTTGATTACATCGCGAGTGGACAGGCCGAAGAGGCAAAGCCCGGACTCCGACCCGTAATCCGCATCATTGCACAATATTCATACAGTAAGTATTGCATTGATTTTCTTGAACGCGTGCGAGCTTTCATTAAGGGAAAAGATGATATCTGTGATATCGAATGGACGCATTCATCTGAAGACGGTCCGTTTGAAGACGGATTCAGCGATAATTTTGTTTTCGACGAGACAAAAATATATCCAAGAATAAAGAAGAACTGGGCCAAAGATCCGCAAAACCAAGTATCATTGATGCCTCCGGATGCATCTGCTCCGGATTATCCGAATCAGATGGTAATGATCCGCGTTATGGACAGTTTTATCGGGATGCTTGTTCAAGATATGGGCAGTGTTCTAACCTATATAACTTACGACAAGCTGCCTGACGGGGCTGATGTCATGGAACTGTGGAACAAGGCCTTCGATAATCTCTGCAGAGATATTCATTACAGATGGAGTGAATCAAAAGAGCCCGGCGTTTACGGCATCCTGGCAGGCGGGGATTTCGAAGCGGAAAGCTTATGCCTTGACTATGTCTGGAAAAATCTCTCGGATGACCTGAACGACGATCTGATCGTATGCGCCCCCACAAAGGACATCGTTTTATACACGAAAGCTAGCGATAAGAAGCTTGTGAAAAAGATTCTGAAGATGGCTTCAGACATGTTTGAAAGCAATCGGGAAGAAACACCGCATCTCTTGTTTTGCAAAGATGTTTTTGTTTTCGACCGGAATAGCGGGCATCTGGAGATCAGTACGAAATACAGTTTTTGATACGAAGGGATTAATGATTATCAAATCTAAGTTTATTTCTTTGTTATTGGCATCTGTGCTATTCATATTCTCCGGGTGCGCATCAACGAGCAAAGAACATCCTTATGATTCTTCATTTGCCAACGCAAAGGAGTTCGCCGAGTATTGGTGCGGACCTTGTGAAGAGATTGATTCTTATACTGTCACTGCAAATGACATAGATATCCTCATACATAAATTCACCGATTCTGAATATGGATTCACATATACTGTTGAAGAGAGGTATCATGAGTATTCGAATAAGAGTAAGCCGGTTGCATCTTACTATTGTAGAGATTTTGATTACTACTACCTTAAAGAATTCCTCAACAGAACTGACCTGTCACCGGTGACTGACAAATATGATATAACGATCGAGCAGGATGAGCTGATCGAGACAAAAAATAAAGATATCTACAACATATATTTTAATGGTATCTCGATGTGGACAGACAGGTCTCTGACTGATGCAGAGGGCAGCGAAGTAATGGAGTTTGTCTATAACGCTCTCGACAGCTTTGACACCCGTGATCACTTCACAAAAGATCCTAATTGTACTTCTGTAAGCTATGCTCTGTATTGTGCACCCAGAGAGGAAGAAGCTGCGGTAGGAACACTGCACCATATGTTTTCTGGGCGCTACGGCTACAGGCAATGAGAGCCCAACCTAACGCTTGCGGCATTATTGAATAATAGAATGGTATATCTTGAAACCCGCTAATTAAATTCAAGAGGCAATTTTAGTTTTTTTGTTCTAAGAAAAACGCGCATGTTAAAACGAGCGGACTAGAGTGAATTTCTAGTTCGCTTTGTTTTAGAGAGATTTAGTTTATGCTGCTTCTTGT
>JAZASR010000125.1:0-2903 GCA_036343175.1 Lachnospiraceae bacterium | reverse complement strand
GCCCAGGGCAGCAGATTGGCAATGGATTTGCTTCCTTCATCCGTGATCTTCCCTGTCTTGTACAGCCAATATCCGCAGAGCATATATAAGGACATGATTACTATCTGTTGTAATATGATTAGCGCCATCTTTCATCCATCCTTTACGATGTTTTAATCAATAATGCCTCGGCGTTATTTTAGCTAAAGGCACAAGAATGCTGTGTCAGAGATTAAACAACTTCAGATCTTTACAGGTCCGTTTTCATAAAGATAACAGAATCGTCCTTCTGCGTCTTTTACGACCTCGAGATTGCATCTTACACTTTGTGACGGGTCCGGATGATCTTTCCAGAGGTCATACAGACGAGGGAGAAAAACCGGCCATTGGCTGGCCTCAAAATCTTCGTGATCTGTGGCATAGTTAGGGACGATCTTTACGTCAGGATTTTTCTTCAGCATCTCGAGGACAAATGCCGGAGGTGCGGAAACTCTGGAATTTTGAACGGTCGCTGTGATATGCACCAGACCGCCGGGCGCATTCTCCCATTCGTGGATTGTGGAATCGACCAGTTCTCCGGCATCGTTGAAGACACCTTCACAGATGATATGTTTTAAAGCTGTCTCGAACGGATAGAATTCCCTCAGGTGAAGACGATGGATCTCAACCCCGTTTCCTCCGAAAACCGGAAGCCCTTCTCCGCAGGATTCGGCGATCATATGGACGGATTCTTCTATGCCATATTCGGCAGGCGTCTTGACCCAGTTGAAGCGCTTGTGCGAGCCCGGAGCCCACAAATAGTAACATTTTTCCATATTTGCCCAGAACCAGTCCATCATTTTCTCCGTTACTCCCGGAAGAAAATGTTGTTTTTGTGAAGGCAGCACATATCCTTTGCCGACCGCTTCCGCAGTGAGTGTCAGCTCCGGAAGCGGGGGCTCAGGTTTGGCGGGAGGATCAAATGCCGGGAATTTTACATGGATGTTCTCAGAGAAAGGGACGTATGTCTGGCCTGCACTGGCAATATAGTTTTCGCTGTATGTCATCATCGGGTCTCCTTTTTGCTTGCTATGGCTGGTCGTAGTGGCTGTCAATTTTTCTTGATCACTATGTTCCGGTTTTTCGTAAATGAAGTGTCATTTCATACATTATACTCCAATTAATCCCTGTTTTCCTCTTTTGAAAAATTAAGAAGAAATACCGGCAGGAGCGTACGATCATAATGAAGCTGCCATTCATCGTACAATCACGACCGTTCATCGGCATTTTATTCTTAATCAAGAGGAAGGTGTATAGTATAACCATCAAGAGACACAAAGAAAAAGTTGTTTATTCGAATTGGATGGAGGAAATGTTTATGAAATGGGTACTTATAATTGCATTGTCGGCAGCAATTTACACAGCAGTATATATGATGAAAAGCTCTCGTGAGAATAGCCTGATTCAGGCAGGCAAGGCCATCAAGAGGGAAAGAGCTTTCTGGGAAAAGGCAGAAGTTTTCGCTACAAACGCTGATTATGAGACAGTGGTTTCCGAAATCAGCAGGATGGATTTCTCGGAGATTAAAGCAGGTGTTTATCCGAATGTAAACGGTGAGAGGGCCGTACTTTGGAAATCATCTTATGCGTGGAATGCCAAGCTCGCTTATATGGGCGAAAGTGGAGGCAGGCAGGTCTTCAGATTTGCATTCCCGTGCTGGAAGACCAGAAACGGAGCTCCTTATCGCGAAGATAGTATGAATATCATGATGACATCGGTTGAAAAGCTGTTTCTGTCTCTGGATCCGTCAACAACTGTAGAAGCACATGCTATGCAGCTCAATAGGAAAATGAGAATTATTTAATGGAGGTGAAAATATATGGAAACAACTATTTTTATTGTAGCAGCACTTGCGATATCAATTGTCTGGGTCATTATCAAGCGCATGATATATGCCGGTGTATATAAAGGCGTTAACGCAGCTGAAAATGCAGTTAAACGTGCACAGGAAAAAAAGAACCCGTCCCGGGCGGAGAGTCTGGCAGATCGTTATAAGGTAAGTGAAAATCAGAATTTTTGATGAAAATGAGGACCACGCAGTATCAGTTACAAGGTACGCGTGGTCCTTTAATATATCCATTAAATTAGACAGCAACTGCAATTTCAAGAACTTTAACTCAGCCCTGGATGTCGCAATAGAATTTTCAGCATTCTTGAGTGGTAATGAACGCGAAGTGCTGGTAAAATTATCAGTAGGAGCTGAAAATTGACACATTTATAAATACGAGGAGATGTAATAATGAAGCTGACAATGTTAGGAACCGGTAATGCGCTTGTGACGGAGTGCTATAACACTTGTTTTTTGATTGAAGATAACGGGCAGGTATTCATGGTGGACGGCGGAGGCGGCAATACTATTCTTCGCCAGATAAAGTATGCCGGTTACGACTGGATGGATATGCGCCACATTTTTGTCACGCATAAGCATGTAGATCATCTGATGGGAATCATCTGGATGGTCAGAATGATCTGCCAGTTCATGAGGCATGGTGAGTATAAAGGCGAGGCCTATATCTATTCTCACAAAGAAGTGCTGGATCTGATTCGTGACATGGCGGTCAAACTTCTTCCGAAAAAAGTGACGGTGTTTATCGATGACAGGCTCCATCTTGTAGAAATATCTGACGGAGATTCAATGGACATCATCGGTCACAAGGTGACGTTTTTCGACATCTTGTCCACAAAAGCAAAGCAGTATGGGTTCCGTATGGAACTCGATGGCGGAAAGATGCTTACCTGCTGTGGGGATGAACCGCTGAATGCCGATTTAGAGAAATATGCCAAAGGAAGCGAGTGGATGATGCATGAAGCTTTCTGCCTGTATTCAGAGGCGGACATCTTTGACCCATATGAAAAGCATCATTCCACGGTAAAAGATGCCTGCG
>JAZASR010000124.1:0-2912 GCA_036343175.1 Lachnospiraceae bacterium | reverse complement strand
ATATAAGCCAAAAATGATAATGTCCTGGTAAAGCAAAAATGAAAATGTCCCGAATGTGTTATAATAATCTCTATTCGGGGGTGATGAATTATCAGGAGAATAGAACTTACTATGAAGGAACAGACGAAATATGAAGTTATCAAGAAACTGGTAGAAACTGATGGCAACAAAGACAGGGCCGCCCTGACTCTTGGAATCACCAGGAGACAGGTCAACCGCCTGATCATTGCCTATAAAGAACGCGGAAAAGCCGCTTTCCATCATGGCAACGCTGGAAGAAAGCCTGCCACAACAATCTCTGATGAGGTTAGAACCCTCGTCGTGGACCTTTACCGCAACAAATACTATGGGGCTAATTTTACTCATTATACTGAGCTCCTGGAGCGGTACGAGCAGATCGTTCTCTCTGTCCCTACCGTAACCAGTATCCTTGAACAGGCAGGCATCTTTTCTCCCCGCGTTACCCGGGCAAAAAAGAAACGGATCAAAAAAGAGCTGGAGGCCAGAAAAAAAGAAGCCGGGACCAGGAAAGAAGTGGAGAAGATCCAAGACTGCCTCGTTGCGATAGAAGATGCTCATTCACGTCGTCCCCGCGCTTCCAGTCTCGGAGAACTGCTTCAGGCGGACGCTTCCCCTTTTGAATGGGTTCCCGACCAGATCTGGCATCTGCATGTTTCTATTGACGATGCAAGCGGCTGGATTACCGGAGCCAGGTTTGATACACAGGAAACTCTTGCCGGATACTACCACATACTCTTCCAAACTCTGCAGGACTATGGCATTCCCTACAAGATCTTTACTGACAGACGGGCTGTATTTACTTATAAAAAGAAAAATGCCCCGTCCACAGACGAGGATACCTACACGCAGTTTGCCTATGCCTGCAAACAGCTTGGGATCGAACTTGAATCCAGCAGCGTTCCACAGGCAAAGGGGCGTGTAGAACGGCTGATCCAGACACTACAGTCGCGCCTTCCAGTCGAGCTCCGGCTGAAAGGCATAACGACCATAGATGCTGCTAATGAATTCTTGCACTCCTACATAAAAGAATTCAATGCGAAGTTCTCACTTCCCATTCATGGTATCAGAAGCGTATTCGAAAAGCAACCTTCCAGCGAAAAGATCAATCTGATCCTTGCTGTGCTCAGCGAACGTACCGTTGACTGCGGACACTGTATTCAGTATAAAAAATCTTATTACCGTCTTATGGATGATCAAGGTATGCAGATCCATTACCGTAAAGGGACAAAAGTCATGGTCATTCAGGCTTTTGACGGCCGCCTCTTCTGCAGTGTCAATGATAAAGATATCTATGCATTGGACAAGATTCCCATGCGGGAAAGGAAATCAAAAGAATTCGACCCGGACTATACAGAACCAAAATCGAAGAAACGCTACATTCCGCCGATGAGCCATCCATGGAGAAGAGGGTCATTTCAGGACTTTGTCAGGCGTCAGAAGCACCGTCAGGGCGATGAGAGTACCACATAAAACTCTGGGGAAGTTCTGCCCGTTTTGCCGGCGCAGGCAAAAACGAAGACCATTTATGCCGCGAAAGCTGCTTGATCAGTGAGTAAGAAGGGATGGTAGGCTTGTTGCCGGGCTGGCAGGAGCGCATGCGCGTCTGCCTGCCCGGGCCAGCCGAAACCCATCCCTTCCGAGGCTCACTGTCAAGCAGACCGTGGAATAAATGCCGAAACCTCTTAGATACAAAGGGAAGCCGGTATTTTTTTGAAAAATCCCGGCTCCTTGTCTTGAATATACCTATATTAACTTACTCGTATCTACAGTGCAAATGTTTGAAATAATTCAGGACATTTTCATTTTTGCTTGACAGGAGAATATAAGTATTTCACGCTGGGGAAAGAAGTTCTTAAGAGACTTAATCAAGGAAATGTGATATTATTTTAACTAAGAGATATGAACGGATTTGGTCTGGTTTTCCAGAGTTGAGGAACTTAAGAAAGGAAAAAATTATGGAAGAAAATGCTACGATTTTGGTCGTTGATGATGATAAGGAGATTGCAGATCTTGTCGAGATTTATCTGGTAAATGATGGGTATCGTGTTTTGAAGGCTTCGGATGGAGAGCAGTGCTTAGATATCCTTTCTAAGCATCCGGAAGTCCGCATGTTGATTCTTGATATCATGATGCCAGGCATGGATGGCCTTGAGGTTTGTCGTTCGATTCGTAAGACCAGCAATATCCCGATTCTGCTTCTTTCAGCGAAGGCAGATGACATGGATAAGATTGTAGGTTTTGGAACAGGAGCAGATGACTATCTGACCAAGCCTTTCCATCCGCTGGAGCTTTTAGCTCGTGTCAAATCACAGATGAGACGTTATGATGCCATTCAGATTGGCAAGGTGGAGAATAAGGATAATAATGAGATCACGGTTCAGAATCTTACTATCAATAAGCAGGCTCATGTTGTTAAGAAAGACGGTAAGGAGATAGCGCTCACACCAATCGAGTTTGAGATCCTTTATCTGTTAGCTTCGAATAAGGACAGAGTGTTCAGCACAGATGAGATTTTTGAGCGGGTTTGGAATGAGAAGGTTTATGAGGTGAACAATACCGTCATGGTTCACATCAGAAGACTGCGCGAGAAGATTGAGGATAACCCACGCAGCCCTAAGATATTAAAAACAGTATGGGGAGTAGGTTATAAGATTGAAAGTTAAGTTGATGAAGAGTTTCCGTGGCAAGATGATCATGTACATGCTCTTAAGCATGATTGCGACCCTTGTCACGGAAGGAATTATATTTGTATGTATCTATTTTTATGAGACGAATATTCTGGCAGGAGAGTACCGGAGAGTTTGGGGAGCTTATGGTCAGGGAAGTATGAGCGTTGCCATGTTCCTTAATACTCAGTCGCTGCCGCTTGATATTTTTGTGGTAACTATCTT
>JAZASR010000123.1:0-3050 GCA_036343175.1 Lachnospiraceae bacterium | reverse complement strand
AGGTATCTGTCTTCGAAACCGTTCAGCGGTATATCATCAATAATTTTGGTGCCACCATGAGCCTGACCAACATCCTTGAGGATCTGAAGAAAAATGGATGCCCAATCCGCAGGGAAACGCTTAACCGTTATATTCACATTTTAAAGGAAGCAAAGATCATTTATCCCTGCGAAAGATTTGATTTAAAATCTCGTAAATCGATCTCCGGAGAGCAGAAATACTATCTTGCCGATCTGGGTTTTTACTTTGCCCTGAATACGGATAAAAGAATCAATTATGGTCCTGCGCTGGAAAATATCGTATATACCTACGCCAGATCCAAAGGCTATAACATCAGCGTAGGACGAATCGGAAAGTTGGAATGCGACTTTATTCTCGGCAGGAACAATACGGATTACTCATATATCCAGGTCGCTATGACAATTATGAACAGCATCGAAACAGAGGATCGGGAATACCGGCCACTGGAAAGCATCAAAGATAACTATCCGAAATATGTAATCACCCGGAACGATCTGATTCAGCATCGCAGCGGAATAGTTCATGTAAATATAGCGCCGTTTATGAAAGACAACCAGTTATTCTAATACAAATAAAAACACAAGGAGGCTGCCATGTCCGACACCTATCTTCCCGGCGATACCCGGCAGCGTATCCAGGATCTCATCAAAGGCAGAAAGATCACCCAGGCCGAGCCTGCTGAAAAGGTCGGCCTCTCAAACAGCGCCCTCAGCCTCTATCTGCAGGGGAACACAAAGAACCTGGGCGATGGTTTTATCATTCGGATCGCCAAGTATTTTGATGTATCGACAGATTTCCTCCTTGGCGAAACCGATATTCCTGCCCGGAAGAATTATGATATTGAGGAGCTTGGTCTCTCGGCAGAAACCGCAAAGCTTCTATATACAGGAAAGGGCAGTTCATAAAATACGTAAAAAAATGCGATGGAATCCCGAAAAAGGCCAGGCTTCTGAAGCAATGCGGTACACTCCGGGACATTATCTCGGACATCCACAGGCGCACATCAGCAGGATGCAGGTCAGGGTCACCGTGATGCCGTTTGCAATCAGTGGGGGGATTGTGCTGCTGAGCAGGGACTCCATGCTGCTGCAATCTGCCATCATATTCGTGGTCAATTCGGAAAGGTCCTTGGGGTTGAAAAAATTCATAGGGAGTTTTCGGAGATGCTCCGCAATCCGCAGCCGGGTCGTGTTCGACTCCTTATACGATGCAATATAGGTTTTGCGGTAATCATTTTTTGCGGCCAGAAATACCAGGATGGCCGAAACAATCCCCGTGCCCCACAGTATCCAGATATGGTTCCACCGGATGGAACCGCCACTGACAAAGGGCGTCAGAATTTCACGGAAGATCATAACAGTTATTTTGATGTAAGCATCTGTACGATGTTTTCTTTCATCTCAATTCATCTATATATTCTTGATAAAATCACTCTGCTCGTGCATAAAGAGTCTTACGCCCCGCTCCAATCCTTACCAAAGTTCCATCCTCAACAAGTTTCTTCAATGCTGACTCTACAGAGGAACTTCCCAAGCTAGGGCAGCCAACAAGAACTTCCTGTTTTGAGAACCTGCCTATTCGCTCGCTTACATACGCCTTAACAACATCATATGACGTGCTCTTAGCTCCAGACACATGGGCAATAGATATTCTTGCTTCAAATTCCTTGTAACAAGAAAGGATGATACTGAGCATATATTTGATAAATGGTTTAGGATCGCCAGTTCCTTCATGCCATCCTCTGTCTGCCTTTTGAAGTGCATCATAATATGCTTCTTTTGTATCAGCAATAGCTTTTTCGATACTGATATACTGTCCGACCATATATCCACTGCGATAAAGCAATAGCAAGGTCAGCAATCTACTCATACGGCCATTGCCATCATTAAACGGATGAATACACAAGAAATCCAGCAAGAAACACGGTATAAGAATAAGCTCATCCACCAACTCTTTATCTAATGCTTTTTGATATTCTTCGCATATAGCATTGACTGCAGCTGGAGTCTCATATGGTTCAAGCGGCTTAAACAATACTACTTTTTCACCACTTTCAAGCACCATGTCAATTTCATTAGGTGTCGTTTTAAACTGCCCGCCATAATTTAGATTCGTGTACTTCAACAAATCTCTGTGCAATTGGAGAATATAATTACTGCGGACCGGTATAACATCATAGTTTTCATGAACAAGATTCAGCACATTACGGTAACCAAGGATTTCTTCCTCATCCCTGTTTTTAGGAGTTGTCTTATCTGTCACAAGCTGCTTCAATCTGGCATTAGTAGTAATAATACCTTCAATCCTATTGGATGCCTCTGTACTCTGTATTTTTGCGATTTCTATAAGCCTGTTTAGCTCAACAGGTTTTTGGCGCAAATACAATTCCTGTTTTCCCTTATACTCGTGTATCTTTGAAATATAAGATATTATTTCATTGTCCCAAGTCCTATCTGCAAGATAAGAATAATCAAATTGTCTCATTGGCTAATACTCCTTTCTCCCAAGGAATATTTTTATCACCCAATTCCATGTCTGTTTTGGGAGATATTTGTTGTTGGGAGAATAATCTACTCCCGATTATATTATTCTTTCTCCCAAATCACAATCTGTTTTGGGATTAATTTATGGTTTCATCGTAAAATCTTTCCGGTTACCGTGCTAATGGTTATATAGAATAAGATGATATTCATAATCAGCATATTATAAAAAGCCGGAAAACACCCGTAACAGGGCATTTCCCGGCCTTATTCTACGATTACAGGAACATATCGAGAAACCGGAATTTCCACACACTTGAGTTTATCGGAGTCCTGATAGTTTCATGCTTGCATCCCAGAGTTCTTTTGCGTTTTTCTCCACATAGGAAAGCAGTGAAGACCTGGCAGTATTTGTACTGCGGTCATAGTACAGTGCTTCAGAGGACAGATAACGATCCTCTGTCAGAATGTCTGCAGCAGCCTGTGCCGACACCGAAAGTTCGCCGAATCTGTCAGGCATAGTCTGTTTCACCTGCTCGATCCGTTCCT
>JAZASR010000122.1:0-3058 GCA_036343175.1 Lachnospiraceae bacterium | reverse complement strand
CATTCTTCGATCTCTCGGTCGGACTTACAATGCTTTTCTCACGAAGAAGGATGATTTGCTGCCGGAACAGCGAACTGTGAGATGCGCCTGTCTGAACTGTCACGTTTGACTAAACATTCACTCAAACGTCCGAATTTTCGGACAGGCATCCTCCGGATCCCAGATCATGACTTTGGTCTGGAACGCAAAGCCCTCATAGTCGAGTTCCTGCATGGTGAACGGGTGCTCCTCAAAGACGATCGCGGATGTTCTGTCTCTGCTATAGACAGGATAATCCCCGGTAAAACCTTCTGCCCGCAGTCCGGCATCTGCCGCTTTGCGGGCTTTTTCTATATCAAGTATGGCTTCAGGAATGTATGCTCTTTCCGGATACCGGGAAGAGGCCTCACACACTTTACTGTAGATATGTTCAAATAAAGGTTTTCGCCGGGACTGGTTCAATGCATTTGCAAGATTCTTTGTGAGGATGTCGGTGCGGATAAAGGGGAGCTTTTTAAGAGCATTTGCACGATCAATCATTTTGACATAGTCCGCGTCACCGGCCTCAAGGGCAAGGTTCCGCATGCAGGTCCAGCCATCCTCGTTTTCAGGGTAGCGGTCGTCCAGCGGCTCATCGATCGGAGAATAGAAGCGGAACGGCCCGAAGTGGACGAGAGGCAGCAGCGCAAACTCTGCGTCGTTTACAGAGTCCGGACCGAGAAAGGCATATTTATCATGGATCGTGCCGATTATGTAGACGAGCATGCGCCAGTGCTCCTCGCCGCGTCTCCAAATGTGACAGATGCGGTGATATTGATAGAAGCTTTTTTCGAACGCGCAGCTGTCGAACCAGAGGGTCAGCTTATCTCCCGACGGCATCTCGAAGATAAGGCCGGGACGGTCCGGTGAGTCGATCAATTTGACCAGTGTATCTCCGTCGAATTCTTCCGGGATCTCTCCCATTACCTGACAGTTGCTGAGAATCAGGTAATACTCGACCGCGTCATTCATCATATACGGGATGTACATGGTGGCGGGATCGGTGCCTTTGGGGATGAGCTCCAGGACCTCCAGTTCGAGGAGGTCGTCGACGAGGAGGAGCAGGTTTTCGTGTGAAAGTGGTTGTGCAGCCATAGATACTTCCTGTTATATTCAAAGAGTCAGGGTCAAAAGAATTTGTTTTCTTTCATAAAGGGTGCAATATTATAGTGCTTAATCCCACTGCGATGCTGAATGAGATCATTTCGGGTCAGAAGATATTTAGGATAGTTATCACGGATACTCTCTAATGGGCGGTATTCCCTGTCTTCTGTTTGAATGTCATTCATAATCGTCATGCACACCTGTATATAGGCGTAATCCATATTATTCTGACCCAGTATGAAGTCACATTCCAGTTTTCCGATCCGGCCGACACTAACATCATAACCTTTTGATCTGGCGTAGATGTAAACAATGTTTTCTAAAGCAGGACCATAGTTGATACGTTTATCTGTGTTTAAGGCGAAATAGAATCCTAAATCTGCAAGATAATACTTCTGCTCGCCGGAAATGGATTTTTTTGATTTCAGATCAAAACGATAACAGGGATAGATAATCTTGGCCTCTTCCAGGATTTTTATATATCGATGTAAGGTTTCTCTTTTGATTGGACATCCATTTTTATGCAATTCTCCCAGAATGTTTGTCAGACTCATGGTAGCGCCGTAGTTGTTGATAATATATCTCTGTACAGTTTCGAAGACAGATACCTTACGGATCTTTACTCTTTTCTTTATGTCTTTCTTAAAAATCTCATTAATAACACCCTGAATATAGGCGCGTTTATCAGCTCCTTCATATTGTAATGCCTTCGGGAAACCTCCTTCAGAAATATAGTTATCAAATTCGGCGGTTATGTCGCTCTGTATTGTTTTTCCAAGAAACTCCTTCATCCCAAGGTATTCTTCAAAGCTCAACGTATGCAGCTCGAATTCAAGATAGCGGCCAGTCAGTTTCGTGGAGAGTTCTCCACTGAGGAGATAAGAATTAGAACCGGTGATAAAAACACTGTATTCATCTTCTTCTCGAAAGCCATTGATCACTTCTTCAAAATCTTTGACATTTTGAACCTCGTCGATGAAGAGATATTTTGTCCCTGCTGCAATAGATTTTTCCTCAATGAGTGCATCCAGCTGATCTGGTGTTTTAATATTGCGGTATCCTCGTTTGTCCAGGTTCAGGTAAATGATGTTTTCAGAGGCGATTCCAGTTTCTGTGAGCTCCCCTGCTATCGTTTCCATAAGGCAGGACTTGCCACATCGACGAACGCCGGTGATCACTTTGATCATACCGGTATCATGGTAAAAGCCACGTATTTTCTTCAGGTAATTATCTCTCTTATATAGTCTCATGAAAGTTCTCCTTTTCATGTGTCAATCCATCAATGCCATTATATTTTTTGATTAAGATAAAATCAAGTTAAAGGGGTTAATATTTGCAATTTAACAAAACATACCCCTTTAAACCGAAGATTCAAAGCTGGTCCCAACCAACGAAATGTCCAAGTTTAAATATAGTATATCCAGTCAGCTGTCCAAAAAAAACGGACAATGTATTGCGTTTATGCAATTATCTGCTTGGAGGCCCGACAACGCTGAAAGGTCGCCGAAATTCGGATTAAATAATCCGGTTTCTGACTTTTTTTGCTAAATATTTATCCGGAGCCGATATTGATTCTTCGGCAGTAAATGTGTATGCTTTTTCTTAGAAAGCAGCGAGCCGGAGCCTGACTGGCATACGTAGTAAGTCATGATTCCGGGGAGATAGGCGCAGCGAAAGGGAGACTGAGTATGAAAGAAGAGATAATGACACAGGATCAGCGTCTGGATTACCTGGTAGAAGAATTCAAAACAGACTCTGTTCAATATGAAAATCTGCAGACACCCGGTGACACGGAGGGAAAGCGCCGTATCCTGCGCTCGCTTATGAACGTCCGTATGCCGCGGCAGATGCCGGAAAGCATATTGGCTGTTCAGGACGAATACCTGCAAGGCCGCGCGGAAGAAAAGGGTATTGTCCGGCTTTCCGATATCCCGGT
>JAZASR010000121.1:0-3089 GCA_036343175.1 Lachnospiraceae bacterium | reverse complement strand
AGGACCAAGATAGCTGACAATAGCATTTTCAATACTACCGGTCTGCTGTTCATCTGTCTGCCTGGTTATTACCGCATTCCTTCCACATCCAGCTGTATATGAAATAAGCATGCAGGTAATAGCTATTAAAACCTTTTTATTCAACTTATTCTTGTTGATGTTCATAGCTGGTCTCCTAGAAGTTATGGTCTATCCATCTTTTTTATACGCTTTTTTCCTGCTTCAATCGCATCATTCGGACAAACAAGCTTGCACAGGTGGCATCCCACGCATTTGCTTCCGTCGAGCTTTGGTTTACGGTCATCGAATCTGATTGCCTGATGCCCTCCGTCATTACAGGAAATAACACATCTTCCACAGCCATTACATTTTTCCAGATTAAATGCAGGGAAAAGAACTGTGTCTCTCTCCAGTACATCAGTTGTATCACTTACGCTGTCAAGACCTGCACCAATAACGTCTTTTACAGATTTTATTCCCATTTGTACAAGGTAATAATTCAGTCCTTCCTTCAGTTCATCTATTATCCTGTATCCATATTGCATTACAGCAGTCGTTATCTGTATTGAGCCAGCCCCCATAAGGATAAACTCAAGAGCATCCCTCCAGGTTTCGATTCCGCCCATTCCGCTTATATGCATTCCTTTAAGTGTTGGATTCTGGCCAATTTCAGCAATAAATCTGAGTGCTATGGGTTTTACGGCATTTCCGCTGTAACCACCAACTGCAGACTTTCCCTTTACTGCAGGTGCCGAAACAAATGTATATGGACTTACTCCGACAATGCTTTTTATGGTATTGATCGCGGCTATCCCATCCGCACCGCCACGTAGTGCTGCCTCTGCAGCAGGACTCATTGTGGCAACGTTAGGTGTAAGCTTCGCTAGAACCGGAATAGTCGTACTTCTTTTAGCTGCCCTGGTAAACCTCTCAACCAGTTCAGGTACCTGGCCTATATCTGATCCAAGGCCATCTTCCTGCATGTTTGGGCATGAGAAATTAAGCTCAATTGCATCTGCTCCGTTTTCTTCACAGATCTTAGCTAGTGACTCCCATTCCGCTTCGTCCTGTCCCATAATTGATGCAAGAATGAACTTTGATGGGTAATTCTCTTTCAGTTTTCTGAATATCTCCATGTTCTCAGCTATGCTGTGATCTGAAAGCTGCTCGATATTCTTAAAGCCAATTATGCTTCCGTTATCTCCCTTGATTGCAGAATATCTCGGAGAAGCTTCATGAATGTCAAATGAGCAGATTGTCTTAAAAGATATCCCTGCCCAGCCTGCTTCAAAAGCTCTTGCACACATGTCGTAGGTGGATGCAACTACAGATGAAGACAAAAGAAATGGATTTTCAAGCGGTACTCCGCATATATCACACTTAAGCCTATTCTCATCATCCGGTATAGCAACTTCTACCTCAGGTTTTACTTTTTCATATAGGGCAGTCATAAGGCCTTTAATTGGAACACTCCCGCTATTTACACATGCTTTTTCGCATGGTGCACTACAGTCTGCGCAGGCATTTTTCTCAGGAAGTTTCATTGCTGCAACATCCTGATTGTCAAACCAGATTCCAAGTAATGCCCTGGCTGGATCCATAGCCAAACATGCGCTATTGCATGGCGCATCTTTACACAGCGCACAATAAATCATATTGGAACGTTCAATAGCAGGTTTTATCAACATATAATAATCCCTCACCTTTATTCAATAGATTTTATTTCAGCCTGCAGATCCTGCTTAAGAGAATAGGTATCAAAAGCAGCTTCCTTAGGAAGATTTATAAAAATATTGGTAATCTTGTCAACTTTTGCAATACCCTCCTGAACCGACACATCAAAAACATGACCTCCTTTTGATCTGTCCTCGGAAAGAAAATGAAGATGCCATCCGGGCATGTTAATACCATCCATATAATCGGGGAAATATACCCCCACGAGAGACCCTCGGATATTTTCAAAAATAAACGCCTTCTGCGTCATGCCAAGCACTTCCTTTAATGTGACATGATGCGACTTGTACGGAGCCTCTGATCTGGCGTCCACCTTTTCAAATACCCCATCAATCCTCACAACATGCATGCTGTTGAGGCCAAATCTCTCTTCTATCTTTCTTGTCAGCTCTGTGCGGAGCGACGTGATATCCAAAATGTCCTTAAGCAAAAACTCTTGCTCACCGCAAAATTTTGCTACAGCCGAAAAGGGAACCCCCGTTTCATGCGGGACCTCTGTCACATTTCCGTCCTGATCCGCCCTATAGCAATGACCATCCATCAGGATCATTTCGCCATTCACGTCTTCAAAGGTTCCAAGCCCAGTGTTGCCTTCCTGAAGCAGCTCTCCTACACTTATTACTGCTTTGCTGTATCCCAGGGCAAGAGCCTGTAGTGTGGATACCTGATACATCTTATTTTGCATGATTCACTTTTCCTTATATCATTCCTTGCTCCCGATACCGAGTGCTTCATAGGCCGTCCGCTCGTCCGCAGTCAGTTTGACGAAGGTAGATACGTGTTCTCCATCCTCATCAGAATAGGTCCATGTAAGCGTATCGTCCTTGTAAGTATAGTTCTGTGGAACTGCACCTTCGTCAGCAGCCTGCATCGTCTCGTCGTTATAAATGACACCTGTCACTGTGCCCGTGCCGACCATGTCAATTGAACCAATCCCATCATCCCAGAGGATCAGATAGGCCTTAACGCCAAGATCGTCCATCTCAACCCACTTGTATACTCCGGCCATGCCATTGTCCTCCGGAAGGTTAGATTGTACCTCTGCATCTTTAAAGATTTCATCCAGCTTCGCATCCAGTTCCTTTTCGGAAGCTTCTGCCTCGGCAGAAGGTGTGCTGCCTAGTTGGGATGCATCATTATTGGCACAGGCACACAGAATCACCGCTAACATCAGTGTCAGAGCAATTACTACATTCTTTTTCATTTACTACCTCTCTCGTATGATATGTTTGTGAGCCAAAGAAATGAGCTCATGAACATATCATTTTTTGTTTGTATAGCGGATGGACATCCTGAAGGTTCTCTTTACCCAGATCCCGCACATACAGTCAACATTGTTTCTTTATAAAAAGGTT
>JAZASR010000120.1:0-3094 GCA_036343175.1 Lachnospiraceae bacterium | reverse complement strand
TGGCTGGAACAGAATCGGGATCATTCGACTGATCCCAGCATCAGAAGAATGTACCAGAGCCAGCTTGATACCGAGCAGGAAAATTACCCGCTGAAAGCCGCCGCAATAAAAAAGATCGAAGAGCAGTCTGATATATACGCCCAGCTGCTGGTTAATGGTGTCCTGACTATCCAGGAGGAGTGAACATGAGTAAGCTTGATGAACTGCTGAAAGAGTATGGAAGCCTGAATGACCTTGAGATCAGACCGCTTCTTGAGCAGTTGCGGGATGGACTGAAGGCAATTACTCCTGATGATGTCACGTCATCCGAGCAAGGCAAATTGTATATAGAGCTGATTAAAAAGTTCCGGGAAGCTATCGCAAAACTTCAAAATCTTAACGGGGCAAACTACCTAGAACGGATTAATTCCATTCTTCGCGTCGGTGAGGACGGACTGTATTCAAACAGCCTGCGCTTTATTTTTGAGCTTATTCAGAATGTAGATGACTGTGATTTCCTGTCGCCTGAAGACTGCAGGCTGGATATGAAATTTGATCTTAATTACAACAGAATAATTCTGACATACAACGAGACCGGATTCACCCCGTTTAACGTTTTCGCCATAACAGGCATCGCGGAGGCTGCCAAAAATACTTCGTCGGCCCAAAACCAGATCGGGGAGAAGGGCATAGGCTTCAAGTCGGTGTTCGGGGTCTCAGACAAGGTCCTTATCCGCAGCGGCTGGTTTTCGTTCGAACTGTACAGGGATAATTTTACGATTCCGGTCCCTGCCTATGACAGCAATGAGTATTGCCAGGGGACACAGATGACACTGTTCATTGCCAAGGGCACTGGTGGTGCAAGGTACATTTATGATGAAATCAAAAGGCAGTACTGTGACGAGGAGTCACTCTTCAGCAAAAACCCCCTGCTGTTTCTCAATAAGCTGACATCACTCAAAATGTATTTTGATGAATGGCGGTGTATGGAGTTTCATGTCTCGCGTTCAGAGCTTTCCGATGGGCCAGGAATGAAGGTGGAACGCGATGTTGAGATATCCGTGAACCTTCATGGAAAAAGTGAGAAAAACAATGATGTCAGTGTCACTAAAACGATCAGATGCTCTCGCTACTCATATCCAGTTGTGTTCAGCCGGAAGGCTTGCCAGTCACGGTACGGAGAACAGACTGAAGTTGGCAAGCCTGACGGAAAGCCCATGACTTTGCGGGTGATACTGCCAGAGCCGGAGTACCTGAAAGATATCGGAAACGGTGCGCTTTACTCATTTCTGCCTACTCAGTTAAGACTCACAGTGCCCGTTGTCTGTCATGTGCCTTTCAAGCTGGACGCATCAAGGGAATTTGTTGATCCTCAGGGGGAGAATCTGTGGTTTCAGAATGCATTAGGTTATCTGGCTAAGCTTGTTGACGAAGCTTATGAGGACTGGAAAACCGTTGTAAAGGAAGATATTGTCAGGTATCTTCCTGGTGCCAGCGAGTATTTGTTTGACAGGAACAACGGCAAGGAAAAGTGTCTGCTGAAAGAGAGTTTTTCCGGAACACATTATCTGAAACTCCCCTTGTTCCATGCGGCAGACGGAGACTATCACAGAGCTGATGAAGTCTTCTGCTTTGATCAGAAAGAACAGGTTGCTGAACAGGAAAAAGTCAGCAGGCTGATGGGATTCAGGAACATTTTGTTTGTCACTTTATCCCCTGTCGGAAAGCTGCGCATCAAAACTGAGCGGAACATAAAGGACCGGCTGTTTAAGCGGGCCCTCTCTGAGCCTTCAGCAACAGAGGAAATCCTGGAGTATCTTGATTCGGCAAAATACAGTTATCCTGATGATTTGGATCAGGAAAATCTTTCCTTTACTCCTGAGCAGATTGAGATTTTCTTCAGGCACACTAAACTTGTCAGTCTGCTGAAGGATATTGGCTGTAAACATGTAAGGGATAACAGTCAGCAGGCATTCACCGTCCAGTCACTTCAGCTGCAGAAAGACATCCGTAAAGTAATGTATGACGGGTTCGATTTATCTGAGACTCCTCTTCTGGTTGAAAAATATTTGATCTCATGCGGCAGAAAATGTGTCTGTATCGATATTGATGATGATGATTTTCTGCCATGCCGTAACGCTGTAATTCTCTCGGAGAGAAATACACAGTCATCATTAGCCTCTTTGTGCTTTGCTATAGATAAAAGAGATACCTTTGCCATCCGCATCAAGTTGCGTGAAGCTTCAAAACAGCTTGATGAAGCAGTGGAAAACGAGGAAGGCTCAGCATCAGACTATCTGCGCAATCTTGGAAATGTCAGGCGTGCGATCAAGGATGCTTTGGGGCATGACGGATACAGAAGCTATATAGATCTGATTCTCAGATCCGGAACTGACAAAGGCCGCTTTATTCAGGAAATTCTTCAGAATGCTGATGACTGTGATTATCCGGAAGGTATTGTCCCGTCATTTTCTCTGATACGGAATGGAAACACCGCAGTTACCGAATACAATGAGACAGGATTCAGCAGGGCAAACATCCGCGCGATTACTGCAATCGGAGAATCTACCAAAAAGAGGCTGTTTGATCGCGATCTGAAGGCTATCGGCGAGAAGGGGGTCGGTTTCAAGACTATATTTGCAGTTTCCTCAGAGGTCAGAATACATAGCGGAGAATATTCCTTCTCCTTAAGTGACAGGGAGCCGACGATTCCAAAGACCATCAACTCTCCAGAAGAGAAAATGACTGCTGGAACAAGAATGGAGGTTATTCTCAGAAGACCGGACTCTTTCCCCTCATATGACGAGAAAACGATGCTGAAGCTCTGTCTCTGCCTCCGCAGGCTGCGGTCAGTCAGAATCGGAGTTCATACTCTCTCCATTGAAGATACCGAAGGAGAGAGAAAAATAACTATTGACGGCAAAAATTATGTATTCAGGCGGTTTGTCCATCCATTCACGGTTACTGACCAGATAGCTCTCGAGGAGCGCAGAGGCGGTGCGAGGGAAATTTCACCTGAGCAGACCATAACCTGCTTTATCCCGCCAAAGAACAGTCCGATTTCAGAATATGCTTTGTATAACGGCCTTCCGACCAAGCACTTAATAAAAATACC
>JAZASR010000119.1:0-3118 GCA_036343175.1 Lachnospiraceae bacterium | reverse complement strand
TTCAGTTTATAATGCTTACACTTGCGGCTGCCAGCGCGAAGAACCCTGATATCCGGAAGGAATATATTTCATTTTCTATGGTCGGTGCCTTTCCGGTGATTGGTTCATTTCTCCAGTATTTTGCAGGTTCGGCGATTCCCATCACAAATCCGTCTTTTGCATTGGCACTTCTTTATGGATATATTGCGATCAGTTCCAGAAAATCCGGAATTGATTTCCTGACAGGTCTTTATAACCGTTCCATCATGGACAAGGTGTCGGGAGAGCTCTTATCTTCGCAGGCACTGCAAAGTTCACCAGAGGATGAAAAAGCATATTATTTTTACATGATGGATCTCAATAATTTTAAGGCCATCAATGACCGCTTCGGGCATTCGGAAGGCGACCGTGCACTGATTCTGACCGGCAGTGTTCTTTTTGACCTGCTCGATGGCTGTAAGGGTTGCTTTTGTCGATATGGTGGAGATGAGTTCGCGGCGCTTGTTTATGATACTGAAGAGAACACACAGAAGATTTGTGACGAGATACGATCGAGAGTTCGGGCACTTCGTTTCCAGTACAAACTGAAGTACAACATGTCAATCAGTATCGGTGTGACGCGGGTTTCTGCAAAATCTGAGGAAGATCTGAAACAGGCCTTCCGCACTGCTGATAGCGCGATGTATGAAGAGAAGCTGCGGACAAAATCTGGTCGTGATATGAGCGGAGAGGAATTCCAACTAAAGGAAGCAGAGGTATGAATTACTAAATACGGCATGGAGCCCGGAATAAAGCGCACACTCCATGCCGTATTATAATGCCTTATACTTTGCTATTGCCTATTACTGAAGTCCGGCAGAGGCATATCACGGATGATTGTAGAGACATCCATGACGTTCGCATAGCCGTACATGATGCCGTCCGGTCCGAGGGCTGACTGCATGACCTCGATGCATGGAATGCGTGTACCGTCCTTATGAATCAGATGGTAGAAGCAGCTTCCAACGCCCGGTTTCACGGACAAACGCCTGCCAAGCTCGACGAAGGAACCCCAGTCTTCCTTTGCCATAATCTTGACATAGATGCTGCCGACTAGATCATAGAATTCATCCTCTTCATAGCCAAGCATCTTGATGATGTGGTCTCTACGTCGTCCGGATGGATCAACGTACGGAAGGACCTTCCGGTCAGTTTCATGAATTCCTGCATGTCCTCGCAGCCAAACAGCTTCAGGCAGTTGTCATTGGCATAAAGAATTTCCTCTGTCTCGTCATAGCGGTAAATGAGCACAGAAGCCGGTTCTCCGGTGGCAAGATCTGTAAAGGAAAGTCCCATGCCTTCACGGGAATCCTCCTTCATGAGTTCATTGTAGAGCGCGATATGATGGTGCGGGTCAAGCTTTGCGTGGTAAAGAGCCATGTCTGCCTTATCATATAGTTCCTGCGTATCCTGCCCCATGTCCGGATAGACGGCGATACCGCCGGAAATATAGTAGCTGTAATCCCTAAAAGGTCAATTATACTAAGACAATAAAGCAAAATACTTTTGTGGTCTAAAGGCTATGACATCGGGTGAGTGCGTGCCAGTGGCACGCGTGCTACGAACCGACCGAGGCGGCAGCCGAGATGTCGCTCCGAAAATCAGGGTTCGAGTCTCTACAGAAGTGCTATCCGTAGCAATTACGGAAATAAATGGGATCTCATCCCGGAAAGGACAGGAAAATGCTTTCAACATTTGGTTTAAGTTTACGAAATTACATGAATAACAGTTATGAACTGTCAGAGCATGAAGAGCTTAGACGGTATTTTTTGGTATGTCCTTTTATCGGGGAGTATATCGTTGAGCATGGCAACAGGCCATGGTAAATGATGTAAAGCAGTGCGACCGCTGATCCGATAAGGACCGGCGGTTAATTTTTTTGGAGGAAAATATGGCAACTATCCCATTTATAGATACGACAGCAACCGGTCAGAACATAGACTTTCTTCGAAAGAAAGCCGGGATGACCGTAAAGGATATGCAGACAGCATTCGGGTTCGCAACACCACAGGCAGTTTACAAGTGGATTCATGGAACAACAATGCCTACAGTAGACAACCTCATCGCGCTTGCATTCCTTTTTGACGTGAAGATCGATGATATTATTGTCACAAAAACAGAGGGAAGAATCTCTGCATGATGTACGGCCTCTTTTTTCGTGGTAAGATGTAGACAAGATATAATGAATGGCAAAAGGTCGTCAGTTGAGGTAGAGAGGTTACGTGATGAGTACATTTGTAGAAAAGGTGGAGTGAATCAAATGGCAACAGAATCCTGGAAGGAAGCTTATCGGGAATTGATAGAAACCATTGTGGCCATGGGCTATCCGGAGGAATTTGGAAAGGCGATTGCAAAGAACCTGGGCGCAGAGCGTGCCATGCGGAGAATGACATCGTATCTTTCTCAGGCAAAACCACAGAGCGCGGAGGAAATTGCCGATGAGATGCTTTCTATCCGTAGCGATATCGACCGTTGGAAACAGAAGAAAATGAACGAAGAAGCAAATGCGCATTATAATCAGCTTCGATGGGAAGGTCTTTGGGACACAGATGAAGAAGAATAAAGCTAGATATGTATACTTGATGGAGGCATTTGATCGGCTTGGATATCGGTTCTGCCCGGAGAGGTCTACGGATAGAGAGTTTGTATTTATAAAGTGATCGAGCAGGACAGTACAGTATCAGAATAAATGATCAGTTTAGAGTCTGTTTTTACTGGAATGATGGAAATGTGATCATTGAAGATATATGTGACTATCATTAAGGAGGTGTCGTCATGAAAAATACTTTAGGACCGGTATCAGCAGGAGAGATCCTTCAGGAAGAGTTTCTCGTACCGATGCATATTACCGCATATCGTCTTGCCAAGGAAGTTCATATTCCACAGTCGAGAATTAGTGAAATTATTAATGGGAAAAGAAGGATTACTGCAGATACGGCAATGCGTTTTTCTGTTTTCTTTGGAACAACTCCTGAGTTTTGGCTTAATATTCAGAACCAATATGATCTGGATGAGTTGAAAATTTCGGGCAAAATTGTTCCGATTAACGAAATACGACCATTGTCTCTAATGCAGGGATGATTCGTTAAGTGGTGGCTAA
>JAZASR010000118.1:0-3166 GCA_036343175.1 Lachnospiraceae bacterium | reverse complement strand
TAATGAAGCCTGCATCGTCCTTATGGAAATGATCGATATTCTGTGCTGTGACATGTATAAGAAAAACCTCGTATCCTCTACCTTTACCTGGTGGATAAGCTATGACTATAAGAGCCTTGAATACTGCCCTTCCTATGATGGGCGGCTCTCCATCGACTGGTATGGAAGGTTGCATCCTGCTCATTCAAACGGTACTGTGCGTATGCGTGCAGCAACCAACAGTGTACAGCAGGTCACAGACCTTATCATGGCAGATGTGAAAAAGAAAAGTGATCACAGGATTCTATTCCGTAGGCTTGGCATCTGTGCCTGTGATGTAAGAAATGATGAAGGAATATATCAAATGGATCTGTTTACAGATTACGATGCACTAGACAGAGAAAAAAGGCTCCATGCTGCCCTGCTTGAAGTCAGGACAAGATATGGTGCCAATGCACTTCTTAAGGGAACAAATCTCCTTGAAGGTGCAACAACTATAGAGAGAAACAAGCAGATTGGAGGTCACAGAGCTTAAAGCACAGCCTCCGGTCTATTAAGAAACGGAGGAATCAGATGAATAGCGAAAGTTCTGTGTTAGAAATACCTTCCAATTTCAGATACAGGGATGTATTTTTAAAAGGTAAACCAAAGCATGACAAGACTGACAGCTTTTCCATAAAACATCCTGCAATGGATCTTAGAAGACGAGCCAAGATATTCAGTCCCTTTGATGCTCTTAAAGGTTTTAGCGATGAGCTTGCAAAATCCGAGCAAGTGAATGAAGACTACTTTGCCGATAATGGTTATGAAGATATAGAGGAATATCCATAGGAGTTAAAACGATATGTGTACCAGATATGCGCTGGAGAAGGATCTCCCGGAGTTAAAAGATATAATTGAAATAGCTTTACGGTCATCTCTAACAAGTAAATTTGTAGATACCCACGCAAGGCCTCTGATCACTGATGGAGAAGTTCGTCCCACAGATATAGTCCCTGTTATAGCTCCCAATGCCAAAGGAATAAAAAGTGTATTCCCCATGCAATGGGGCTTTATGGCAATAGATGGCAAGCGGAGCCTTTTCAATGCCAGAGTTGAATCAGCCATGGATAAGCCCACCTTCAAGGATGCCTGGAAATCACACAGATGCATCATTCCTGCATCCTATTACTTTGAGTGGGAGCATTTCAAAAGCTCAGACGGCAAGGTAAAGACCGGTGATAAATATGCCATCCAGCCAAGAGGCTGTACTGTAACCTGGCTCTGTGGGCTTTACCGTATCGAGGACGGATATCCTGTATTTGTGGTACTCACCAAAGAACCCACAGCGAAGCTCTCCAAAATCCATGACAGGATGCCACTCATGCTACCAAAGGACAGAATAGATGAATGGATAAGCCCTGCATCAGATCCGGCTGAAATTGTTCCGTTTGCTTTATCAGATATGGTTATGGAAAAAGCTTGTGTCTTTTGAGGATCAGTACATCACTGCATCCTCTGCAGTGAATCCACCAATTGAACCTGCCTTGACCTGGATACATGCATAGCTTAACTCTGAATCTTCCGCAGCAAGAAACTGTCTCTTTCCTTCAGGTGAAATTCTAACCACATCACCTTTAGCGATTTCAACATCCTCTCCATCAATTACAGCCTTACCCTTTCCGGAAAGAATAAGATAGATTTCCTCATTATTTTTATGTGAGTGTACAAAGGGAACACCTGCTCCTGCAGGAAGATGATTGATACTTATCTCTGCTCCCGTTAAACCAAGAGCATCATGAAGTTCTGTTCTAGGAGCCTCTGTTACGTTTACTTTTTTGAAATTTGACATTTTTGTTTTCCTCCATGTATTTGATATTTGTTTTTGTTTGTTGTATCATCATTTTATCCCTTAGGCAATTTCAAACAAGTACGAACATTTATAATACATAGTCACATTTTTGATACTATTGTGGAAATACAAGGAGAAAATTTTAATGAAAAGCATTTACGGTCAATGTCCTTATGCCACAACTCAAAGAGTCCTTCAAGGTAAGTGGGCCATAGTTATACTCTTTCAGCTTAGTACAGGAACACAACGTTTTAACGAACTTGAAAGGAATATTCCGGACATCACCAGAGCTATGCTGACCAGACAGTTAAGACAATTGGAAAATGACAAACTGATAACCAGAAAGGTATATGCCGAAGTTCCTCCCAGAGTTGAATATAGTCTTAGCGAAATGGGCGAAAAATTCAGGAAGGTCTTGGATCAGATTGAACTTTTCGGCTTTGAATATATTAAAGTAATAGAAAAAGCTGAAGGTTGAGCCCTCAGCTTTTTTATTATTGTAAATTGTTGTCCATCAAAAGAGCTTCTTTCCATCTGAAAAAGCCTCTCCGACTCTTCCGGACACCTTATAATAACCATGTGTGTAAGGATCAAAGGCGATAGCTTCAAGAGAATCTATATTAACCTTGTCTCCAGACATATTTGCTTCCTCAATAGAGGTTTTTACGACTTTTCCGATAACTCCTATTCCTGTCTCATCGTTCTGGTATTCGATAAACTCGCATTCCATTGCGATAGGAAGCTCATTGATGATCGGAGCATCTACAAGGTCAGACTTGACTGTAGTAAGTCCGCTCTTTTCAAACTTGTCCTTCATGTTGTTACCACTTGCAATTCCAAAGAAATCAGCCTCTACGACATGCTTTGCATCTGCGATATGTACGACGAAACCTTTTCTTTCCTTGATATTCTGAACCGTCTTGTGGCTCTCCGTCAGATTGAGCGCTACTCTGTCTCGCGCAAGCCTTCCTGCTGTAACAAGACATCACGAAGCATCAGATCATCAATTTTTACATCAATGATATCTATACGTTCAGAGCCCGGAAGCCCAAGATTATCGGCATCAACATCCATAATTATTGCAAATCATTTCCTGCATCCAATCTCTACTGTACTTCCAGAGGAAGTATTTTCAGTTTTGGTGCATATGGCGCCCTGCTTCGGCCGCTTTTGCGGAGCTAAACAGCCGCGTTGCGTAGCGAGCAGCCAGTATTCTTTTTTATTTAATCCTATGTTATTCCTCATAATGATGTTATATCCTTTTATCTTGTATTCCTGATATTCGCCATCCTCATCAATAACCCTTATTTTCATCGGGGTTATCTTCCCATCACGGGAAGGCTGGCATATAACATC
>JAZASR010000117.1:0-3232 GCA_036343175.1 Lachnospiraceae bacterium | reverse complement strand
CTTTCATGTCCTAATAGCTGCATTATGAATGGCAGCGGAACTCCATTCTTGTATAGATCCATTGCCTTAGTCTTTCTCAGCATATGGCAGTGAACACGATCAGGAACTTCACTGCAATGCTCCCGTGCAATATCTGAAGCTGTCTTCAGGATAAGACTGATGCTGTCAGTGGAAAGTCTGCTTTTCCTGCCGTTCAGCATGCTGTAGAACAGAGGGGCTTCTTCGCCTTCTGAATGAAACTCCTTTAGATACCCTTTCAAATGTTTTACTGTTTTTTCGAGCAATGGAACATTCCTGCTTTTTCTGCCTTTGCCGACAAGAGTGACAAAAGGATTTTTCATGTCCAGATGCAGCGATGAAACATTCAAATCTGACAGTTCCTGAACTCTTGCACCTGTGTCATACATCAGGATCAACAGCATTCGGTTGCGCCGATGCTTCGATGTCTTGCTGTCGAATGCAACCAGTATTGCAGCAGTTGCTTTAGGCTGTAGATACACGATCGGAGTTTTTTCCTCCTTGAGCTTTCTTACTGAGCATACATCAGAGTATATGCCGCGCAGTTCAAAGTCTTCTTCGCTGCAGTATTTCAGAAATGACCGTATTGCAGTCAGCTTTAGATTGATTGACTTTACCGAATAATCTTTGCGCCTGAGCCATTCGATGAACTCCTGGATATTCTTCCTGTTAAAGCAATCCATCGTTACACTGCCATCTGAAACTGACTTCACTTCCTCCAGAAAAGACAGATATGACTTTAGTGACTGCTTGTATGCATCTACGGATTTATCTGAAAGATTCCTGGTTACCGGCATGTATGAATGCAGATAGTTGCGTGCCATGATCCAGAAGTTTTTGTCTTTCTTTCGGTCATACTTCATACGCATCGACCTCCGGAATAACATCTGCAGATGATGCGGTCAGCATCCTGTACTGCGAGAAATAATCTGGGATCAGGTGTATGTAGTAATATGTACTTTCAAGTGATGAGTGTCCCATATATCTCATCAGATATGGAAGCATTGCATGAATATCTTTGCCTTCTTCTGACCAGCGCATTATGTTCGCACAGGCGAAATGATGCCTGAAGTCGTATGCTCTCGGCTTGACCTTTCCATCGCGTTTCAGTCCGGCAGACAACCAGATATTCCTGAAGTTCGCTGAAATGGCTGAGGACGAATATATGCCGCCATATCCGCCTGGAAAGAAATATTCCCGGTCAGAAAACACCCTGCTGATCTTAGCATCATATTCCTTAAGATATTTGATCAACTCATCGGACAGAAATAATCTGCGGTCACGAAGAGCCTTGCCGCCAAGGACATCTATATATCCTTGATCCAAATGCACTTCCGTGCATTTCAGACTGCGTGCTTCTATGCATCTTACACCACAGCAATACAGGAATCTGTACAATGCCGGAAGCACATAGCGACGCCCCGGCCAGCCGCTGTATCTGAGAACAAATCGATCGCATTCTTCGAAAAACTGCTGTATTTCTTTCTCGGTGAGCAGATAAACTTCTGCCTGGTACCGCTGAATATTGTATCTGTCATCGAGGATATACGCAGCCCTGTCACCAGTGCTGTTAAGATAACGCCCAAATTCTCTGATCGGTGAGACCCAGCTGCGATCCTGCGATTCGCTTCTTGCCGCGTAATAATCCGCCCAGCCTTCAACTAAGGACTTTGAGAGCTCGGATTCATTTTCGTGGTTGAGGTTGTAGCGGTCAAGATTCTTTAGTATTGATCTTGGTGCTTGGTATTTAATTCCAAGCGAGTTCTTGAAATTCAGGAATGCTTCGATTTTGTCTGAAATATTACTGATGTATGTAATCATGGCAACACCTCCATAGAGATGTTTACCATAGGAAGCACGCATTCTCTAAGGCGCTCCGCATCAGTAGTTATGTATATGTCTGTAGTATCCGGGCTGGAGTGCCCTAGTATTGCTGCAATCGTCTCTATTGGCACCTGGTTTTTCACCATTGTTGATGCAGCATTATGACGAAGCATATGCATCCCGAAGATACGGCTGTCCTTAGATATTCCAGCCTTACGAAACACTCTTGTAACTATCGCATGACAGCTGGCATGGTCAGTAAGCGGACTAAATGGTGCCAGCTGTCTCACAAAGAGATGATCGGTATCTGCGTCAGGTCTTTCTTCGCACAGATATCTAGCGATTGCGTTACCTACTGTTGGCGTCAGAGGTAAGCAAACAATGTTTCCGGTCTTGCTTTGCCGGAATGAGATCGTTTCATTTGACCAATCAATATCCGAAAGCTTTAATTTGATCAGGTCACACGCTCGTATGCCGCAGGTCAACCCAGTCAGAACAATAGCGCCATCTCTTAACGAAACTGTTTTCTGATCAATGACGTCTTTTATGCGATCAAGCTCTTCATCTGTCAATGTCGGTATTATGCGCTTGAACCTAGGGCCATGGATGCCGGCAATGGAGTTGGTCAAATCTTCTCTGTTCAGATATCTGAATACTGATCTCAACTCACACAATATTTCACGAAGCCTTTCAGGTTTGGATTCTGCAAGATATCCATAAACATCCTCGACAGTGAGGCTTTCTGTATCTGCAACACTGTTTCGATGCATATATTGGAGTAGGCTGTACATACCATACTCATAAAAATGCCTTGTGTTTTCATTGTCGTAGGCTTCAGATAAAAATGACAGATAATCTCTGTAAATCTGAAGATGCACAGGATCTTCTGGTTGGATTTTGCCTCTTTTCATCATCTCAAAGTTGAATTCTCCGTTGTAATAATATGAATTCAACAGTCTGATGAAACGACCCTGTGTATGGTATCTGTTGTTACTGAATTTTCCAGTCTTTGCACTGACTACATCGTCAGCATATGGTTGACCAGCATTCGGGCTGTATTCTGTTATGCCATTTTCTCTGCAGTAAGCTTTGAAACGCCTGATCACACCGCGATAGTTGAAAATGGTGTTCTTGTTGTAGCCGGCATAAGCCAGTGCCTCCAATAGCAGTTCACAAATATCGTCGATTGACATCTTAAGGTACCTCCTTGTCTCAAAAGTACCTTAAGTATATGTGAACACTATGCCGAAGAAACTGAAAACAGTTCTTTAGGCTGCGAAGCTCCGGCAATTCTTCGGCATAGTATATTTTTCGGCATAATCACTGTTATCCCGAATTCGGGATAACACAGACCGAGGCGTACAGTACACTTCCGTCACTTACTGGGACG
>JAZASR010000116.1:0-3276 GCA_036343175.1 Lachnospiraceae bacterium | reverse complement strand
CCCACAGATGATTCGATCATGACACTGGCAGTCGCAAAAGCCTTGATGAACAGCCGGGGAGAAAATGATGAGGAAATCAAGAGAGAACTGGTTAGGTGTATGCAGCATTTTGGAAGGAAATACCCACGTGCCGGTTACGGAGGACACTTCAGAAAGTGGCTTCAGTATAAAGATCCGAAGCCGTATTACAGCTATGGGAACGGAAGTGGTATGAGAGTATCTTCTGTAGGGTGGCTCTGCCAGACATTGGAGGAGACACTACACGTAGCTGAGCTTACGGCGGAAGTAAGTCATAACCACCCGGAGGGTATAAAAGGAGCTCAGGCTATAGCCGCAAGTGTTTTTCTTGCAAGGACCGGAGCTTCGAAAGAAGACATTAGGATTTATATTGCAAATGCATTCGGTTATGATCTGTCCCGAACCCTTGATGAAATCCGTCCGAAATACCATTTTGATGTAAGCTGTCAGGGGTCCGTTCCTGAGGCAATAATTGCTTTTTATGAAAGCAGCAATTATGAGGATGCTGTTCGAAAGGCGGTATCTCTTGGCGGTGACAGTGATACAATTGCCTGCATGGCCGGTGCAATAGCTGAAGCCTACTATGGGATGCCGGAAAATCTGAAAGCAAAAGCTATGCGGATTCTTGATCCTTATTGCAGAGAGATTGTAGAAGAGTTCGAGCGGTTCTCCTCAACATAAGAAAGCATGCCGCAAGGCTTACAGGAGAGAGAAGGGAAAATAAGTGAAAATAGAGCATATTGCCATGTATGTGAATGACCTTGAGGCTGCAAGAGACTTCTTTGTGAAGTTTTTCGACGGGCATTCTAATGATGGTTATCATAACAAGACTACGGACTTTCGCTCTTATTTTATATGCTTTGATGGCGGAGCAAGATTAGAGATAATGACGAAGCCGAAATTGGAAGACTGGGATAAGCCTTTGAACAGAACAGGGTATGCCCACATAGCTTTTTCAGTCGGAAGCAAAGAAAAAGTGGATGAACTGACTGAGCGGCTTAAATCAGATGGCTTTGAAGTGGTAAGCGGTCCTCGAACTACAGGTGATGGATATTATGAATCCTGCGTTGTGACGATCGAGGGGAACATGATTGAGATTACAGTATAATCAACTGCTGAGGTATGACTATGGAATTAATGAAGAGAGATTTTCTCACAGTAACAGATGACGGAGAGAATATATGTATGAGTCTCGACACTGCACATGAGGACGTGCAGAAAGTTGGAAAGAAAATGGCGGAGATTCGGACAGGACTTAAGATGGATGGAAAAGGCTGGGAGGCTTTCCTTAAGTATTATCTTGATGCCAATAATCCTGCGCTCCTTAAGGATCTCATATGGAATTCAGAGGGAGATGATCTGAAAGCGTATTATAAGAAGACATCAGCCTTTACGAGAGCGAAAGGAATTTCACTCGGAAAATATGTAATGACACTCTTTGGAGAGGCAGAGGGTAAAGGACTTTATTGCGTTATCAGAGATGAGGGGGATTTCATAGACTGGTAAGGAGCGATTTTTATGAATGAATCAGTAAAAGAATCAGATTGGAAACTGTTTCGAAAAAACTTCCGGGATGGCAGGAAGCCTATATGGGAAAGCTGACTCAGGAGTATGCAGCCATTCTGGCCGGTCCTGGCCTTGCCTCATAAAAGTGTAAACCATTACGAAGCATTTGCTCATAAAAGTGCAAATAACGATTGAATGTTCGCTCATAAAAATGTAAAATCAAGGGGCGAAAAGATGTTTTCATGGGAGGATACGCTTTGGAACGAAGTGCATATCAAAAGTTGGTAGACTGGAAAAATAGTTACAGGCGTAAACCGCTTATTTTGAATGGGGCACGTCAAGTAGGAAAGACCTGGCTGTTAAAAGAATTCGGACAGCGAGAATATGATAATATTGCGTATATTTCATGTGATAACAATCCTGTGATTCAGGGAGTTTTTACGGACTTTGATGTTCGAAGATTAATTCGTGTATTTTCAGCATTGACGAATGAGCAGATAAAGCCTGAAAAAACGTTGATTATACTGGATGAAGTCCAGGAAGTTCAGAGGGCAGTTACTTCGCTGAAGTATTTTTCTGAGGATGCACCGCAATATCATATTGCGGTTGCAGGCAGTCTGCTTGGAGTAACGATGCACACGGGAACGGGATATCCAGTTGGAAAAGTCAATGAAATAACGTTATTTCCTATGACTTTTATGGAATTCCTGAAAGCAATGCATCAGGATCTGCTGATTGATCAGATGAAGGAGCATCAATGGAAAGAGTTATGCTCCATGAGCAGTAGATTTGAAGATTTACTCCGTCAGTATTATTACACCGGAGGAATGCCGGAAGCGGTAGCGTGTTATATAGAAACTCAAAATCTTTTAGAGACAAGGGCAATACAAAAAAGAATACTGAATGATTACAACCGGGATTTTTCGAAACATATACCTGCAAGTCAAGTTGCAAAAGTTCGAATGGTCTGGAATTCTATTCCATCACAGCTTGCGAAAGAGAATAAAAAATTTATATATAGTGTTTTGAAAAAGGGAGGCCGCGCAAAAGAATTCGAAGATGCAATTCAGTGGTTGGAAGATGCAGGGCTGATATGTCGTGTGAATCGTGTAAAAAAGGTCGCTGCGCCATTGAAGTTTTATGAGGATTTCGGAGCATTCAAGTTGTTCATGTTGGATCTCGGTCTTCTTGGTGCAATGAGTGATGTGCAGGCAAAGGATATTCTCATTGAGAACAGCATTTTTTCTGAGTATAAAGGTGCTTTTACTGAGCAGTATGCTGCGCAGCAGATGATTTCGACAGGAGAGAAGCTATATTATTATTCAAAAGAGAACTCTACTCTGGAAATTGACTTTCTTTTACAGAAATCCGAGCTGTACCCGATTGAAGTAAAGGCTGAAGAGAACGTAAGAGCTAAAAGTCTGAGACAGGTTGTTGATCATAATCCTGGGATGACTGGATGGCGGTTTTCAATGTCTGGTTATGTGGATCAGGAATGGATGGTAAATATTCCGCTGTATTTTGTCGAGGAGTGGGTTTCGAGCCATTAAGAAGGGCGCTGGTATTATCACGGGAACCTATGGACCCCGGGTATAAAGATATGAAGGAACTTGAGCAGGATGATTATGCAAATGTCGATGAGAGCTGGAAAGCTGAAATAGACGCGCTGCGCCGCATCTGCAAGAATTTGAATGTGGATGCTGTGGTGGAACGGTCAAGATCCGGCCGGGGCGCTCACCTGTGGATTTTCTT
>JAZASR010000115.1:0-3282 GCA_036343175.1 Lachnospiraceae bacterium | reverse complement strand
TGATAAGCCCTTTACACTAAAGTGTTTATTCGATTTTTTCGGCATAGTATTCTGTACAATTGAAGTACCTTAATAAACTTTCACAACAAGGAGGTACTTCATATGAACATTGACAACATATGTAAGCTTCTGTTGAAAGCGATCTCAGAAGCCGGTTTCAATGAGAGCACTCTGCTCAACTATCGTGGCGTTATCCGCCGGTTCAAGGCCTTTTGCAAGGAAAAGGGCTATTCGGAATACAGCACGGATGTTGGACAGGCTTATGCTGACGATGTGATAAGCAAAAAGACTGGAAAATTTAGCAAACAGCGTTACTTTTCACAAGGGAGATTCGCAAGATTACTAAATTCCTATTGTCTCACCGGCAGCTTCGACTTATCCCCGATGAAGAGAGGTATGGAAGCCCCTGGTAATGAGATGCTTTGCGGGCTCTACAAGGATTATATCAGCTACCTTGAGGATAAATATTCTAACAACAACACCTTGTCATTCTATAGGTATGAGGCTCTATGCCTCTTCAGGTTCCTTGATTTCGTCGGTATCTCCAATCTTAACGATGTCTCTGCAGCAACCGTGGTTGATTATCTGAAAACTACAAAGCAGAACCGGCAACGTGCCGTCCTCTGTGGGCTCAGGCTGTATTTTACCTTCATTGAGCGGGAGGATCTTTTTGCAGTCATTAATGGCATGCATGCCTACAGATCCAAGAGGATAATTCCTGTGTTGACTGACGATGAGATGTCCAGGCTTAAGGAAACGATTGAATCAGGGGATGTCTCAAACCGAGACGCTGCAATCATCTTATTAGGGCTCTCGACAGGCATAAGGGCTATAGATCTCATAAACCTCAGGCTTTCAGACATTGATTGGAACAGCGAGACCATCTCTTTCAAGCAGTCAAAGACAGGCAACCTGGTATGCATACCTCTGACAGTAGCTGTAGGGAACGCCATAGCAAGATATCTTTATGAGGATCGTCCATCTGCTGATAATGACTACCTCTTTGTGCGGGATCTTGCGCCATTTGGGCCTTTAAGCGGGCATTCGTCCTGCTATGACATTGTTAAAAAGGCATTCGAAAAAGCAGGCATAAGCAGAGACGGCCGCATCTTCGGAATGCACATGCTGCGGCATAACGCCGCATCAGTCATGGTGCGGAACGAGGTGCCGGTATCAACAGTAGCTGCTGTTCTTGGGCATTCAAGCACAGATACAACAGATATATACATCACAACCGATGAAGCGAAGCTCAGGGAGTGCGTGCTCCCCATGACGGGCATCTCGAAGGAGGTGAACGCATGAGGGAATTTACAAGCAATCTTGCGCCAAAGCTCAAAGATTTCCTGAGTTATAAGAACGCTCTCGGCATCAAGTATGAGACAAGCCGCGTTTATCTGCTGCAGCTCGACCGCTATAATCTTGAACACGGCAACAACAGTTCTCTTACAAAGGAGGTGGCTGAGGGCTGGGTTATCCAGCACACAGAAAAATCTGAAACTCGAGACAGGAGCTTTCTGCCTCCAATCAGGGAGTTTGGGAGGTATCTTCGCAGCATCGGAGACAGCAGAGCCTACGTCCTTGACGACAGGTTCTCCATCCAGCACTATCACGCAGAAGTTTATCTTATGACAAGCGATGAGATATCGAAATTTTTCAAAGAGTGCGATTCTTATGTGCTCAGCGTGAAACTTCAGGGAAGGCCATATGTCTTTCCGGCGTTCTACAGATTCCTCTACTGCTGTGGTGTCAGGTGCGCTGAAGCAAGAAAGCTGAAATGCCATGATGTCCATCTGGACGATGGATATATCGACATCCTGGACACCAAATCTCACAGGGACCGACGGTTGTATATTTCTGCCGAACTTACAGACTATTTAGGGAAATATGAGGTTGCCATCTCGCGATGTTTTCCTGAAAGAGAATACTTTTTTCCTGGTGGTCACGGAGGCAACTGTTCCTCTTCTGCGGTTTCGGCGAACTTCCGCAACATATGGATTTCAGCCGGGCTGAAAAGGGATGGAAGGATCAAGCCTCGGGCTTATGATTTCCGGCACCACTTCGCCTGCGCTAACATCATGCGCTGGTCTGAAGAAGGCAGGGATGTCCAGGCGATGCTTCCATATCTCATGAGGTATATGGGACATGCCTCGCTAGAGAGCACCTACTATTACATCCATCTGATTCCTGATTACTTCCCTCAGTATTCCTCTCTGACGGCATCATCTGAAGACTTGATACCGGAGGTGGAAGACTATGAAGTATAACAGGAAGAAGGACAAGGACTTCTGGCTGCTTGCACGTTCATATCTTCATGATTACATGCCTGCTGTCAGAAATCTTTCAGATAAATCCGTGGAGGCCTATAAACAGTCACTTAAGACGTACCTGTCGTTCCTTAAAGAATCGAAATCGCTGACCGAAGACAGAGTTACCTTTGAGGCCTTTACAAGGGACAATGTAAAAGAGTATGTCGCATGGCTAAAGAACAAAGATTATTCGACAAAAACAATAAATCTGAAGCTGACCGCAATCCGCTCATTCCTCAAGTACTGTTCAGAGGAAGATTTTGAACTCAGGGGAGTTTATACTGATGTCTGCACTGTCAAAAAGATTAAGGAAGATAAAAAGCCTATCGAATATCTCGCTCCGGAAGCAACTGCTGCAATCCTGAGCGCTTATGGACTGAAAACAGCAAAGCAACGACGTAACCGCATGCTGTTGATCCTGCTGTATGATAGTGGTGCCAGAGTACAGGAGCTTGCTGACCTTATGGTGTCTTCGCTTCACATAGATGCTGCCAATCCGTACATAACACTGGTTGGAAAAGGACGGAAGAGTCGCAACGTTCCTCTGATGTCCAAAACCGTGAAGCACCTGAAAAACTATCTCAAAGAGTTTCATCCTAATGGAGATGACTCTCCATTGTTTTACAGCCTCATGGACGGCAGACCACACAAGCTTTCAACCGACAGTATAAGCCTCATTTTAAAGAACGCTGCTGATACTGCCCAGAAGTCCTGTGAATCTGTTCCTGAAAACGTTCATTGTCACCTCATGAGGAAGACCAAGGCTATGGATCTTTACAAAAATGGTGTGCCGCTTCCCTTTATAATGCAACTTTTGGGCCATGAGAGTATGTCCACCACATCCGGCTTTTACGCTTTCGCTACGTTGGAGATGATGAGCGAGGCAATAAACAAATCTGCTCCCAAAATGGCAGATGATGAAAAACTTTGGAAAAAAGAGGCTGTGAGAAAGGCCATTTATTCGCTCGACTGAATC
>JAZASR010000114.1:0-3322 GCA_036343175.1 Lachnospiraceae bacterium | reverse complement strand
GCTGTACTGTTACATCCGACCTCTCGAAAGGCGGTATTTTTCCTGTGCCTGTATTACGATTCAGTCGAAGGCTCCGGCTCTACCGGGATCCATTCAAATACCATATCATCCCCGCTCTCGGACTGATTTTCGTGCCAGGTGAAGGTCCCGTCATCACCAAAGACGATCGTACCGGAACCATCTTCGTACTCCGGCTCCAGACTCTCGATTTCTCTGTTCTCGTCATAAGTAATAATTGATTTTGTACAGTTAGAATACTCAATGGTAAGAGTGTCAGTGTCAAGACGTCCTAAGATATCCCAGTGGGCCGTCTCATTGGCACTTCCGCCCCAATCGATGGTGATCCAGGCTTCTTCTTTGTCGAAGGGCTCGACCAGAGCGTGCGCTCTGTCACACTGATACTCGCCGATGAAATTCATCACGGGGTTCTGCCAGCCCGGATCGTCTTCGAAGACTGCAACAAAATCCGCTGTTTCGGTAAGCTCCACTGTAATCTGCGGATCTGTACTGTAATCTTCGCCGTCCTTCGTCCATTTTACGAACACACTACCTGTCTGCGGCCAGGCAAGAAATGTATATGTGGCTGCCTCACCCAGATTGATCTGCGCTGACTGCACAGGATACTCCGTGTTAGGCTCCGGTGTTTCTTCTCCCTTGGTGTACTCGATATTGCCCATGCCCTCTGTATTGATCGTGATGAAAATGCTGGCATCCGGCATATCGAAGGGTACAAAGTGATAGGATTCGCCACCATCGACAGCGAGAAGGAGTCCATCCTCTCCCTCCTCCGAGATGGTGACGGTGAGATCATCTTTGCTGCCTGATGAGGTCAGCGTACCATGGAGGGTGCTGCCTTCCTGAGCAAGTGTGCCGCCCCATGAGTCTTCTATCATATCCTCTCCGATCATGCAGCCGACATACCAGCCGGGCTCATCGATATCATCCATCCAGGTGATCGAGATCATATTTTCATTTTCATCCTGGTAGTAGCCCGCCCGGGTCCACTCGACGGTTTCAGTTTTCTCTTCAGGTTTCGATTCTGTCTTTTCTTCAGTCTTTGTGCTGCCGCAGGATGCCAGAACAGGGATCAGGAGGGCAGTCAAAAGAATGCATATCCATTTTTTCATGTTCATTACCTCTTTCTCAATCATTCTGCAAATCTCAGTTATTTGAAAAGAAATCCTCTGATCCTCCTTTCTGTGTTTTGCTATATCGGTCTGAATCTTCATGGGTTACTAAGCTGTGATAGGTATAAGACGACTTATCTGCTGCCGTAATAGTGAAAGGCTCTCAGGAAAAAGTTGAATCCGGCAGCCGGAACAGTAAGGAATGAACACGCATTGTATCTGTGTTCATTCCTTATGTAAATACTACACTATTATATTTCACACTTCAATCTTGAAATTGTGAAGATTTTTTAAAAAATTTCTTCCAGCGCAGAGTTGTCTGAATTCTTTATCTGACGGCACATCCCCCGCTCAATGTCAGGCAGTTTTCTTTATTCATACAGTTTTCTTCTTCGGATATTTCTTAGTGTTTAATTGCCATAGCTCTTCACCTCTCTTTCTGCAGGAAGTTCCTCTTCCTTACATATCCCAGTCAAAGAAAGAGGGATCTTTTAAACCCCTCTCAGAGAAAAAAGCAAAATAAGACCCAGAAGATTTAACTCTTCTGAGCCTTATGCTCTGATTTTATAAACCGAATTCAATTATTATGGATCATGATGCTTTATCAAGCATGTCATGGATATATGTCCGAAGACCGTCCTCCGTGTCTATGCCGTATTTCTGGTTTATAAGGATATAATACTTCATGATCCGTTCTTTCGGCAGAAGCTCACTGGAAGGAATGCTGTCTCCATATCCTTTTCTCGCTTCCATCCACGGATCCTCATTATGTGTGATCCTCTCCAGTACCTTTGCGCCATACATCCCAAACGTATTCACAACAAGGTCAATTACACGTTTCTCGTCATCCGTCAGGGCATCCTCTGTCCCTTCCAAAAGCGCGAACCGCGCATCATCAATCGGATTATATTTGAAATCCCGGAACAGCTCATATACCTCCGGATAGACCGGACCGTGTACCCAAGCCCTGCAATCCTCTTCAAAGATTGGTCTTCCATATAATGCGGAATACACTCCCTGGATAAAGTAAAGCAGCTTCTGAAGCATGAGGGGCGTTACCTCCTCCAGCTTTTCAAAGATATATGCGATCACCCGGAGCATCTTATCTGATACGGAAAACAGGCTTTCTATGCTTTCTGCCGCAGTAAAAGCTTTCCTGTATGCCGCATCCGTCAGCTTCTCCCTGTTCTCCATGAGTTTCTGCTTCATGTATGCCGGGGATGAAAGTGCTGCTTTCAAGATATCTGAATACTCTTTGGACGGCACCTGTCCTTCCAGATATCTCGGAATCGTCACCTCTCCGAACCCAAGCGCCAGGGACAACGGAGCCTTTCCGATCTTATAGATCTTCATCAGTCTTTCGATATCATCAATCGATACAAGCCCCTCTGCCGTCCTGTACTGCTCATCGATTTCCTGAACATTCTTATCAATAAGACCCGGAATGCTCATTTCCTCCCCGCATTCTGCGCAGACAGCCACAGTAATTGCAAAGGTATATTCCTTATCCCTTATATTCTTCACGATGTCCTTCTTCTGCAAAAGGTACTCTGTCTCTTTCCTGCACTCTATGCAGAAATCTCTTCTTCCCTTCTCTGTCATAATGGTCACCTCCGATTTGCCTCCTGATTATCTGAAATAGTATGTAAGCGGATATTTCTGTTCATGGAACGAAATGACGATCACGAAACAGTTCTCCAGCTTGTTGAACTTGATATACAGAGATACTGTTTTTTCTTCTGTCCCATTCCTCTCCAAAAGGGTTACATCCTTGCCAAATACATACAGTTTTTCATGTTCAAAACCTTTATGCTCATTCTGCAGGATCTCCGAAAAATCCATTACAGTAAGGCTCAATATGATTTCTTTAGCTTTTGTCTCATCGATAACATAATCTAAAAACAGATTGATGTTATCCTGCCGTCTGGCGTTCCGGTCAAGCCGGTAGTTATCCTTTTCAACAGCTTCCTTCACCTCGGAAAGATACTGCTCTATGTCTTTCTGATCTATATTCAATACTTTATCCTCCGCAGAGTGTATGATGTATTTTTTTATTTTCCCCATCATCAATATAACTCCATGATTGCTTTTTGTCAATATCCCATCATCAAAAGGGCAGCGTAAATTTACACTCGGAAAACTTCAGACATAAAGAACTGACAAATCTGTGAGAAAAGATATTAATCAAGATCTGC
>JAZASR010000113.1:0-3339 GCA_036343175.1 Lachnospiraceae bacterium | reverse complement strand
GTTAAGACTTGCATAATACAAGGCCACGAATTTGCCGTGCTGGATCAGCCCCGTAGGGTAAAGGGAGATTCAGGGATGGACGGAATATCACCAAAAAGGGGCAGGGAAGAAAAATTGCCAGCGATGGGGAAGTATTTTAAGGGTTCAAATTCCTTCAGGACGTACCGAAACTATCTTATGGTTTCATGCTCTGATAATGTATGACTTAACAATGAAGCCATCTTGAACTGTTCTGCTACGGCAGTCAGGCAGGTACATCACAGAATTGTGATCAGCAGATCGTTTCAGCAGAGAAGATCCTCTTATTCTGGACGTATACATGTGCTGATACGAGAGGTGCTTTATGCCTGCTAACCAAAAATGGACGCATGAAGAAACAGTCCTGGCATTGGCTCTTTACCGCCGAACTCCGTTCGGCAGGATTTCAAGCACCAACCCTGACATTATCAAACTGGCAGATCTGATGGGGAGGACTCCTGGTTCGGTAGCAATGAAAATGTGCAATCTTGCATCATGCGATCCGACATTACAGAAAAGCGGCAGAGCAGGATTGAAGAACTGCAGCCAGCTCGATCGTTCTGTATTCAAAGAATATTCTGCAGACTGGGAGTCACTTGCACTTGAAGAAAAACAGCTGCGTTCAGAACTGGCAAACTGCCCTATTGAAGAACTGCTTAGAAAAGAGAATCGTATCGATATTGATAATATCCCAGAAGGAGAGCCCAGGGAGTCCATAATCAAAGAGAGGATCGAACAGGATTTCTTCCGTTCAGCTGTACTCACGGTTTATGATTCAAGCTGCTGCGTTACCGGACTTTCAGAGCCAAAACTGCTTATGGCCAGCCATATCAAGCCATGGGCAGACTGTGATGCAAAGAAAGAACGGCTTAACCCTGAAAACGGACTCTGCCTTAATTGCCTCCACGGGAAAGCATTTGAACGCGGGCTGATCACCGTTGACAGAAATTATCGCATTGTAATTTCACGGCATATCAAAGATGCAGAGATGGATGATAAGACCAGGGAATGGTTCATGAGCTACGAGAATAGGACGATCATCCCGCCGTCCAGGTCTGCGCCTACTAAAGAATTTTTGGAATATCACAATGATGTGGTATTTCAGGGATAAGCAGATATTTGCAGATACTCATAGCAGTTTCAGAAAGAAATCTTAAGACCGGAACCCCTCTTCTCTTGCTTTGCTTTCCAGTTCCAAGAGCCTTCTCGCCTGAACTGAATTAGGGATTTTAAATGGCAGCTGGCACGCAGTTTTCAGTGCCGCCGCATCTGCTGATGTAACCAAGTTATGCTCCATGGCAAACTCTGAAAGCCTTTTCCAGTGCTCTGCAGGAAGTTTTACCACCTCGGCCTGCGCATTTAGGCCATTGGTCATTTTCTGATCTCTTGCTGCCGCCCTTCCCTCATGTCTGCTGTCCTCATTGCTGATAAGGCAGTCTTTCAATTCTTCCGGGAGATTGATCCGCAAGGTCTGCACTGTATCCCAGCAGTCTTTTCTTTTGCACCACTGCGTAACATTATCTACAGGACGATCTGAAGCCGTGATTTTATTGAAGACTTCTTCAGAAATGATTGCAAGAGCTTTCCTGACCGGATCCGGAAGCTCCTGCTTATCCCATATCATCATAAAATTCAAATCCTGTCCGGGAAACTGCTTCATAATCAATCTATGAAGAAGAGCAACTGAATACGTAATGACATTTGCCCGGTAGCCGCGATCTTTCGGAATATATGATTTCAGATAATCAAACATAATCATGAGCGCAGCTGTTGACTTATAGTACAGTTCATTGAACTGGTCACCGTTAGTTTCCCACTGCTTTTCAATATATTTTGCAAACAGCATAAAATTCGTCTGAGAGCCTTTGCTGACTTCATCCGGATGACCAAGCCATGTGTTATTCACTTTGGCTAGATCGATTTTCTTGATAAGTTGCTTCTTTGGATTTTTGAGGAGAAATTCTTTCCTCTTTGACGGAGTTAGCCTCAGCTGTTCCTGAATATACTGCCCCCTTGTCCTCTCATAGAACCAGCGAGTCTGATACTGCGCTCCATGAACGGCCGGTGCCAGTGCATCCCTGGATTTTGAAATCTGCTCAATCTGCCTGTGGAACGGATGTGAGGCAAAGAAATCCGCATCGCTGACCTTATTCTGGCTGTTTGATGATCTGGAAATCATGCGTACAAGATCATCGGCCTCGTCTTTTGTCACATGATTATTGTCTATTTCCGTCAGCTTCATCTGAACGTAAACAGCACTTAAATCAGCATGATTGTTTTTCCTTGCGTTATACAGCGATGCAGTAGTCTGACCGCCGTTGATAATCTGAAAATCCTTTGCTCCGACAATGTATTTTGTTCCGTTAAATGTCTCCAAAAGGACTTCATCGGCAGTCACTGAAATGCCGTTATTGAATGCAAAAAACATCTGGGGTGAATTGATAATTGTCTCCCTGATTTTTTTATTGACTGCTACTTTTGTTGAAAGGAACGATCTCACATTGCCTTCGAGCAGTCTTGCACCGTACTTGTCATAAATATCCGCAAGAAGCCCTCCAGGTATAACCCCCAGATAGCTCCGGTACTTCTGGCTGTCTCCGACATTTGCCACAATGCATGGTATTCCATGTTCGGCGTAATCTTTAAAATGAATTTCTATGTTCTCTGTTTCAGGCGATGAACATACTTCAAACAGCCTGTTAAGATCCCAAATCTGTGCTTCTACCGGAACATTTTCGAACGAAAATTCATCAAGGGATTTGATGCGATCGCTCATTCTGGCATCAGTAAGAAGAAATACCCTGTACCTGCTGATAGCGTTTTTATTCGAACGTAGGATGTCAATGAGATCTGATGCATCGCTGCTGATATCAACATCTTCGGAGAGATTTGAATTCAATGCAGCATCAACGCAAACCAGGGCCCTTGAAACTGCCAGTTTGGCATCAGTCAGTGTTAAAGTACGCTCGCGCTCAATACCGTCATAATCAGCTACGATCAGATTCATTGTCTGATCAACATCATCGAACGTATACCCGTCTATTCTGAATTTTTTCCTCTTATACTCACCGGGAAAATAGCATGGTGTGACATCCGGAAGCATTCCATAATCAACAAGGTATGATGCAACATTCTGAACAAAGCAGGCACAGGCTCCTTCTCCGGTAGTCTCTGCAGAAGCCTTGACGCCGTCCAAAAAATCTTCAATGAATTCCTGAGCATCCATAGCAGTCATCCCCTCTTCCAGCCGTCAATGCTCGCTATGCTGAGCGAATATTGGCATGTTGTTATTTCAGGTCTCAGATCAGTTCGCACGATTTT
>JAZASR010000112.1:0-3342 GCA_036343175.1 Lachnospiraceae bacterium | reverse complement strand
TATTCATAGCATGAGCCTCCGGTTTGTAATTGTTTTTTTGCAACTCAATTATACCAAAACCATTGGTTTCATGCTATTTTTATGCCAGTTATTATTGAATTTTCAAGGTACATAGGCACATTTTAATGTGCGAAGTTTGAGTTAAAGATAATTTCTGTTTTAAATATTTGTAAAGAAAATCAATTGGATAATTAAAATTTATATCATCTGGAACATAATAGCAACTGTCGTGAGTATGGGTAGAGAGATAAGCAGCAGTGAAACTGCAGAAGAGACCGGTTTTGGTAAGTCAAAGGCCACTTCGATTCTGAAAGAATTTGTAGAAAAAGGTAATGCAGTGAAAATTGGAAATGGAAGAGGCACAAAATATAGAAAACAATAAAATAAATATTAGCGAACGAAATCCAATAAAATCACGCGCAAAAATTTGCGCGTGATTTTTCGTATAAACCAAATACATATTTAATAAAATAATACCGTGTTTTTTAACTGGTCAGATCATATACAGTCACATTGCCGATGGTTTCAGCAGTAAAGTTCTCTTCTACCCAGGATGTTATATCCTGGGATGCATTGGAGCCGCCGATCTGTGTGCCCCCATGATCACCGCCGGCGATAAAATAATGGATAAGGCCTTCTGATACCCATTCCTTGAATTGTTCAAGAGTCGGCGAAGGGTCTGAACCATTAAAGCCGCCGATCGGCATTACAGGACACTCAGAGGCCAGCTGATAGCTGGCAGCAGTCTGAGAGCCTACTGCAGCTGCGACCCACCTGTAAGAGTCTGAATCTTCTTTTAAGGCGGCAGTCATCTCGTCAGATACATTTGTTCCTCCAAGCAGGCCGCCCATATGACCGCCATTCATATTCCTGCCGAAGTTTCCGTTCTTTCCGTCTGCCTGACCACTATCCGTGGTGTCCTGACCAGGGTTAAGGCTGTTTCCGTCAGGGCCGCCGCCCTGCATACCATTTCCGTCCGGCATACCTGTCATGCCATTGCCACTATTCATGCCTGAATCTCCATTCATACCGGAGCCTCCATCTCTGCCGGGACCTCCATTCATGCCGAAACCTCCATCCCTGCCGGGACCTCCATTCATGCCTTTTCCGCCCGGACCTCCCATTGTCGAATCGCCTGAAACAGACGGACCGGCTGTTACGATAGAACTGTGATAACCTGTGGATGCAGTATAAAGAGAACATGCTGCAGGAAGTATCAGGACTGCTATGCAGGCAGCAAGCAAAGCTGTCTTCTCACATATTGCTGCCTTATTATCCGATCTGTCTCCTGCCTTGAAATTTTCCTGTGAACTGACTTCTGGGTTACTATGATCCTCTGATCTGTATTCTGGATTGCTATTGATCTCAGGTCCATCTTCTGAATTGCTGTTATTCTGTGATCTGCGTTTAGACAGGATAACAGCTCCAATTCCAGCAGCAAGGGCAGCTGCTGTAAATACGACCACAAGGATAATTAGTCCATGCATCCAGGACGACCTTAAGAAAAGCACTATTGACCAAATAATAGTCAGGATGAATATTGAAAGTGCTGTAACCTGGGCTGATCTTTTTTTGCGGTGATTCCAAAGCTCGCAGACGGCTATTGCAGCCAGAGCTGCTGTCGCCGGTGCCAGAGCCACTGTATAGTACTGGTGAATGGTGCCGCCCATAAATGAAAAGATAAGTCCTGTGACTAAGAGCCAACCTCCCCAGACTATCACATTTGCGCGTCTAAGACTTGTACGGCTTTCTTTTCCTGTATATATAAGTCCGATAACTATACCTGCCAATGCAGCTATGAACAGCCATGACCACTGGGTTCCCCAGACACCGTCGAAAAGACGTGTGATGCCGGTCTGGCCCCACATACCTGCCTTTCCGGAAGATATTTTATTCATAGAAGAAGACATGCCCTGTGCCATGGCAGCTGCGCCGCTTGCTATATCCGAAGCCTGAGAAGATGGTCCGGCACCTATTGCCGCCGCAGCTGTACCGCTTGCGATCTGTGAGGCCCTGCCTCCTCCCGGTATTACCGCCCCCTGCATGGAACCGGTTATGCGGCCAAGCCCGTTGTAAGAAAATGTAAGCTCCAGGAATGAATTGGTCTGTGAACCTCCGATATATGGGCGCTTGTCAGCAGGTACGAGTACTGTAAGCAATACCCACCAGCCGGAAGAAACGATAAGGGCGCCAAATGCTGCAAGAGTATCCAGCACCTTACGCTTCCAGCCTGTAGGTGAAGCTATAAGAAAGGCAGCACCGATTGCCGGGAGTATTAAGAAGGCCTGCAGCTGCTTTGTCAGAAAGGCAAAGCCCATGCATACGCCGGCAGCAGCCATCCAACGAGTTCTCTTATTATTCTTTTTTCTTATATCTATACCGCCTGTATCGGCATTAACAGCATCTGCTTCATTATCTGTTCCGATCGCTCTGAGCACGCAATATACGCATGCCACCAGCAGAAGCATAAGTAGTGCATCCGGATTATTGAAGCGGAACATAAGACAGGCAATTGGAGTAAGAGCCAGGGCACTTCCGGCAAATATTCCTGCCCAGTGTCCATATGATCTGCGGATGCAGGCATATAAAAGCCATACTGTAAGCACGCCCATAATTGCCTGAGGGAGAAGAATCGACCAGGATGAAAGTCCAAATATACGGACAGACAAAGCCATGATCCAGACTGCTGCAGGCGGCTTGTCAACGGTTATAGAGTTTCCTGCATCAGACGCGCCCCAGAGAAATGACCACCAGTTTGTCGAGCCGGCCTGAGCCGCTGCAGAATAGAATTCATTGGCGTATCCGGATCTGCTTAAGCCCACCATATAGAGAAGTGCCGTGACTATAAGAAGCAGTCCTAATGACAGCTTTTCAACTGAGATCTTTTCCTTAAAGCTCATAGGGGTCTGTGACCTGCCGCCGGATCTCCTGGATTTTCTAAATATGTTTTTCATGGTACCCACCTCACTTTTCTATATGGTCCTGTCGAACCAGTGTAAATGACTATTAAAAAGCAGATCAATTAAATCGATCAATTAAATCGATCAATTCAATATCAAAGGCTTATCTCATTTGAAATTGAATCTGAGAATTAATTGATATTGATATTTAATCATCATTTTGTGTTTGAAAAGTGTTTGAACCGTGAATTATCTGTGAATTGAAATGCTCAGGATGCTAAAAGCATCAGAAATTTATACTTTTCCGGACATTCATAGTTTGCTTTCATCATCAGCCTTCTTAATTTTAACAGCACTTTGTGGTCAGATAGATACTTATAGACACGCTTTCGCTCACTTCTTCACGCAGCGCTTCTAACCTCAGACTTTCCTTCGGTCGTCT
>JAZASR010000111.1:0-3354 GCA_036343175.1 Lachnospiraceae bacterium | reverse complement strand
TTATTATCATCTACACTCATTCTCTAATTGTACCTGTCTAATTATGCAATGCTCATGATTGATAACGTTAGCTTTCTTGAATGGAAAGAAAAATTGCGGACATGCTGATAAAAGGAAATTCCTGAGATGCCACGGTATAGCGGCGTACACGATATTACCGCAGAAAATAAGATCCGATCTTTCGATAGAGTCCTTACAAAAGCACTGCTGCTTTTTCGACGTGGTTACAATTTATTCGATGGCAAGCCAATTGTCAAAGATAAATTTCAGAAATAACAGCTTCATTTCACGCGCGAATAAAAAAGGCATCTCAGGATTTCAATACCAGAGCTGCCTCTTCCTCATGTATCACATCTAAATCATCTTAAAATGCTTGAATGCGTCGAATATCGCCTCCCGCTTATCTTCCAGGCACTTTGGAACCCGATCCCCCTTAGTTTTAGGGAGATTGTAATTCTCCCGCTCAACTATCCCGCATTCCCGCTTGAACTGGGTTATGTATATGTTTGTTACCTTCAAGCTATGCTTCTCCTGCACATAAGACTTTATTTCCTCATAGGTTGCTTTCGTTTTCGCATTGGATACCTTCAGTTCGGAAATATCCAAATTGACGTCGACCGTGGTGTCCGGCCAGTGTTGGGACAAAAGAACAATGGTCTCGACGTGCCTTGAGCCAGCTCTTTATCTCTCTGTACAAGTGGGTAGTTGAGGCTGTTGGATTGCTATAAAATCCAGTTGAAACCTATGGTTTGCTGTGTATTTCAGTTGAAACCTCTGATTTGCTATGGGTTGAGTGCAGTGTATTGCTGTAAAATACAAATAAAAAAATCGGAGCATCGGCGTATCAGTCAATGCTCCGCGAAAATCATTATATTTGTTTATTGATTGATTATTTCCTTCACAGCCTCCGCAAGTGGGGTCAGATATGATCCTCCAGCCAATCCATAATGATTTCCGCACCGGTCGCATAGCCTCCCATCTGAGTATGGCACTGTGCCGTGCTGTCATCGTCGAACAGAATGTAATCCTTATTCCTTGCATTCGGGAGTGCGTCATAAAGCTCTTTTGCAGCTCCAAAAGTCATTTCAGCCGTACCGTCAAGGACTAAAACCTCACACTCCACCTTATCCAGTATATTTGAGTTGTCATATTTTTTTAATTCATCTACGACCGCCTCTTCCGGCACACCATGCTTCCACGCATAATCTTCCAGCATGACATTCATAAACTTTGGGCGCATCTTCGGCGGCATCTTCTGTATCATTGCGAGTCTCTCTCCAATTCCCTTTCCCCAGCTGATATTTCCGGGATCAGCAATAATCAGCTTAATCCTTTTATCAAACGCTGCCACTCTCGGCATCAGGAATCCGCCGAAGGAGAATCCCACACATGCCACATGGTTCATATCAACACAGTCTATCGTTTCAGCATAGTCAAGTACGGGACCCATCACTTTTTCCCAGTCCGGGCGGAACTTCATATCCTGAAATCTAAGGGCATACCCCTGTCCCGGGCCATCGTAGGCAAGGCAGTGTATTCCCCGCTTCAATGCCGCATCAAACATCCACCTTGTATCCACCGCCCAGGTATCCCTGCCAGGTGTAAGTATCAGAACCGGCGCCTTATCCTTTTTCGCATAAGGAGATGTATAGAAATGTCCCGGAAGATAAGTTCCCTCGTAAGGAATCTCCACATATTTTCCGGGATAACCTGACAGCTCCAGCGATTTCTCATAGCAGTCAAAGCACTGTCTCGTATATTTCTCCATCATTGGTGAATGTACGTTCTCCATATACATGGTTGCCATCCGGTAATATGTGGATGCACGAAGATATGCCGTAGATGCGCTCACCTTCTTATCATTGGCCTCAGACTTCTGCGCCCTTTTATTAAGCCTTGATGCAAGTTCAGCCCACGTATTCTCCCAACTTCCGGTCTCCTTGTCATCCAAACGACTTACCACTTCCAGGGCTTCTCCCGCGTCAGCCATGCCGAGATAGCAGAGTCCCATCACATGCTTCATGATCGCATCCGTCATGATACCGTCCGTAAACTTAAGCGCAGACCAATGGTCTCCTGAAATAGACTGTATGCTCGGACCTTTTGACATTGGACCGTTGTTTTTCTTTAAAATACCCATTATGATTCCTCCTTATTCAATTGACTTGTCAACTGTATTGTTATGAAAAATCCGGCAGTCGCACCATACTATCTCGTAATCTATCTGCCGGCCTTATCTCATTTCCATTCAAAGTTTTCTTTTCCTGCTCCAAGCTCGAAATGGTACTTAACAAGCCCGGTGTCAACTCCGGTAAAAATGCCGTTATCGCAGGTGATAGATACTTTATTTTCTGTTCCGGTAATCGTGAATGCCTGTTTATCAAGAGCCGTTGGAGCAAGAAGAGCAGCATTCACGCCTTCCTTAAACCATTCAGGCTCCTTGCCATCATATGAGCTGACATCGGATGCCTTTTTTGACTTATGCTGAGTACCCTGTGTCTGACCGTATCCTACCGCAATGATTCCGACCGGCTTTGCGTTTCCGGATTTCTCCTGAGCGCCTTTACGGTTGTAGGTGCCGCCGACCCACCATGTATTTAGTCCGAGTGTCTGCGCATAAAGCATCAGATCAGCGCCGCAATAACCGCACAGTTCATCAGAACCTTCCGGACCTGCCATGATAAAGAAATTATTCACCCCTTTCGCAAGGATCAGCTTGATTATCCCCGGAACCGCACTGCCGTCATTCGTGATCAGACGAATGGAAAGCCCGTACTGTTCATTATTTTTCTTTACCCGTTCATTCAGTTTTGCCACAATTTCCTCAGGGATAGGTTTGTCAGTATACTTACGGACCATGTGCCGTTCTTTCATTGCCTGTTTCATATCCATAATGGGCACCTCCATTACTCGTTTATTTCTCTTGCCCGGACTGACATCTGCTTCAGCTGCTTTGCGAAAAGTTCCGCTTCAGATACTGTCATATCCTGCATAATATAATCCGACCACTTTTTTTGAATCTCGCGTATGTGTCCTTCCATCTGTTTTGCCTTATCCGTCAGATAAACACACTTGGAGCGATGGTCTTTCTCATTTGAACGTCTGACAACAAGGCCTTTCTTTTCCATCCCCTGGATGGTTCGTGTTGTAGCAGCCTTATCAACAGAAATCTTCGTTGACAATTCATCCTGTGTCAGTCCGTCTCTTGTATAAAGCTGGGAAAGATACATCAGCTCTGAAGCTGTTATTTCCACTTCAGAAAGTTCGTGGCTGAAAAACAGATTCAGCTGGCGCATTAGTACCGATATGTATGTTCCTGCCTGATTCATACTAAGCCTCCTATATAGTTGATAT
>JAZASR010000110.1:0-3369 GCA_036343175.1 Lachnospiraceae bacterium | reverse complement strand
CTTGATCCAAAGCTGTACCTCAATGCTGTTATTTCTGTTGTTGATGACACTGGCAACCTGCTTCTCGAAAAAAAGCACGGCCACAAGTCAAGACGTGAGTACATAGAAGTTGTACTCAAGGAGATCGAGAAAGACAGAAGGCTATGGAAAATTGCAGAGCTTGCGGGAGGAAAAGAACGTCTGGCAAATCTTGTATGCAACGTCTCAAACCTGCAGCTCAGAGCCCTTCGCTGGTATTTTAATGACGAACGGTTCAAAGACACTGATTTTTATGATGGCGAAAAGCTGAAGAGTATTCTCGTTTCTGCCTACCGGTATTTTCATCCGGATGATGATCGCAGGCAGGATATGAAGGATGTGATTTCAGAGTACAGCGGTAGCGGCAGCATCCTTGATACGATGTCCGACCTCGATCCAATAAAGTCCATTCCGCCCTATGAGGATCAGAATAACAGGCGCCCGCCGGCTGATGCCACTCTTCTGCTCAATCCTGCCGTTCTTAACACAAAAGCTCCTGAATGGATGGAATGGGTTAATAAAATTTACAGCAAATACCCTATATATTTCTCCGAGACAGAGTACTTTGCTGAAAAAGTAGATAGAGTTTCCAGAGGCAAAGAAGATAAAAGTGGAATATTGTCAGGAAATTTCTACCAGGCATCCTATGTCCTTCAGAGAATTTTTGACAGAAATAAGAAAACTGATCCTTTTTGTCTGAGAAATAACGTTGATGCGTATAAGGACTCAGAGCCGCACTCGTTTGATAAAAACAACAGCGGTTTCAAGGAGCTGTCACTGGTTCTCGGAGGGGATCAGTATGCTGTTGAATTCTTGAATCTTGCTTCCGGTTATTACGACGAAACCAATGCAGCAAAAGACGGATGCTGGCAGTCAGAATTCAATATGAATTCAGACAACCCTCCGCTCCTTGAGAAATCAGGCATTCATCCTCCGATGAAAAAGGGAGTTCTTGATATTCTGATTGGTAACATTCTGGGGGCTGACAAAGATACAGGACGCGCCTTTATATCCTTGAGGATTATGGATGAGCCTGTGGGAAAAAGGCTTAAAGTAAAAAGCATCTGCGGGAAAGCGGCTGACCTTAACAAAAAATACGGAAACGGCTTCAAATACGCAATAGAAGCTGCGAAGGCGAAAAATCTGCAGTCAAAGCTGACACATGACGAACAGGAGCTTGTAAATATTGATGTCAATGCCTCTAAAGCAGCAGAGGTTATAAGCAAGAAGCTCAACCTTTCGCAGGAACAGCAGAGAAAATTCTCCAATCCTTTCTCTCTTTCTCAGATATATAACATTCTGAACAATGATCCTGACGGGTTCAACGGCACATGTCTCCCCGTGACTTTTGAGAATTCCTACCGTATGAGACCAGCTGATGATCAAAAAAGCATTGCAGCTGAATTCTCAAGGCTTCCGGCTGACTGTGTCAGACCTTTCGATGGCATACTGAGGCGTTCGCTGGAACGAGTCAGCTTCGAGACTGCGAAACGTGTTGCGACAGAAATTAAAAATGCCAGCAATGCCGGCATCCCGGTTGACGTGACTATAGTTGTTGAGTCTAACTCATTTACATTTTCGGCCGATCTTGCAGAAATCAAGAAAGCTTCAAAACAGAAAATAACTCAGCTTGCAGAAAAAGGTGAAACAGAGAACAAACGCTGGGCAGATAAAGATGAAAGAATTAAACGTGCAAGCAAAGGCATTTGTCCGTACACAGGCCAGATACTGCTGCCGACTGATCAGTCTGGTGAAATTGATCATATTATTCCGAGAGCATTAAGCGGGAAAAATCAGGGGATGATCTTCAATTCCGAGGCAAACCTGATATTTGTGTCCCGGATGGGAAATCAAACAAAAAAAGATCAGCTTTATACCCTTGGTAATCTGAACGGGAATTATCTCAGGAAACAGTTCAGTACTGATGACATTAACCTGATTGAACGTGAGATCAAGTCAAAAATAAAAGATCTCAAAGAAAAAGGCCGGCTGAAGCGCTTTGAGCTCATGTCTGAGGATGAACAGAAGTACGTCAGACACGCACTGTTTCTGAAACCCGGAGATGATGCGAGAAGGGAGGTAGAAAGAAGCCTTGGCAGAAGAAACCAGACACTGGTAAACGGAACACAGCAGTGGTTTGCCGGCACACTGGTTGAGAATATAAAAAAGATTCTCAACGACAATGGGTATTCCAGGATTAACTTCTCTGTCCGCCGCATGCCTGCAGAAGGCACATCTGACTGCAGACGAAGACTCTCAGAAATTGACTCACAGTTCGCTAAGCCCGCGTCTTCAGAGCAGCCTTTTGCCTCACATGCCATCGATGCTCTGTGTGTCTATGCCGGAGCATGTGATGTTCCGGAGATACGCTCTCTGATGGGAGGTGCCGTCTGGGATGACGAAAGTGATGAATCAATTCCATCACAGCTGGTTAACAATATATTCCCTAGGAATGTGGACTGTATTCATGTTGAACGAAAGCCTTTGGCAGGGAAGAGCAATTTCTGGTCAAGGAAAGTCTTCAATGACGGAATTTACCAGCTGAATTTTATTCCTATTCTTAGAAAAGCTGATGATGTCAGACTTGGTTTCAACATTACATCTGTAAACAGTAAAAAGCAAAATGGCGTCAAAGGCAAGACCCCGCTGAAAATGCTTGAACTGCTGACTGACGTACTGAGTCAGCCAGTAGATGCAGGCGGTGGCTGGACCAAATATGAAATTTTGCCAGACACTGCTTTCGAAAAGGTCAGCAAGGCCATGCATTCCTATGTGTCCGAGGACGAACTGAATGCCGTCAAAGTGATTCTGTCCTTGTCGTATATAACTCAGAAGACCAGTGTCGTAGGTAAGCTGTATGACTCTCAAAAGCATAAACTGAAACCTCTTGAGGAAAAGTCGTTTCATATAAAACCTGCATTTTCATCAAAAACCCTCGGTTTCAGCTATGGATGCGACCTTGTCATACCAGTTTTTAACGACTGGCAGCGAATTGCTGAACTCGATGAGATCAGAAAGCTGTTCGGCCAGGAAAAAGTTGATCAGAACACCGTAGAGAAAGTTATAAAGAAGTACTGGCCTGACAGAAAAGTTCAGAGCAATGTAAGAGTGACATCAAGGCCTCATTCGGCTTACAGACAGGCAATTTCTCTCCCCATGAAGGCTGCCACTGGCGCATGTTACGCAGTCAGAAGGAAAAATCTTGACGGCACACCAATATATCAGGTGATTGCCACTTTGCAGAACTCCAGCGGCTTTGCCGCAGATCAAGGCAGAAAGGTTGACTGGAAGTCACCTGTTCTTCTGGATGGATTGAAAGCTGAAAACATTATCCCTCTTAAAGAAGAGCGT
>JAZASR010000109.1:0-3400 GCA_036343175.1 Lachnospiraceae bacterium | reverse complement strand
GATCCATTGTCAGACATAATATCCCGGAGCAGGTGATCCCTGACAAGAGCTGATACGATCAGCGCGATCATAAGAAAAAGATGGTCGTTACTATTCACAGTGTTTTTAATCCATTAATACATCATTAAAATAGTATTTCTATTTGACATAACTGCTGACTGTGATTTTGCCCCTGTTTAGGGGCTTTTTTGGTGGAAAAATATTGGTATTTTATTTAAATTAAATACCAATAAAAACTTGACATTATTGGTATTTAATGGTATAATAGTACCAATAGATGAATACACCTTATCTACTCTGGAAAGGAGCAGTATCATGTCAATCGTAAGATATACAAATAAAAAAACAGGTGTCGTTACCCTGTATGAATCAACCTCTCATTATGATCCTGTAACAAAGCAGTCGCGGCCCATCCGCAAATATCTGGGAAAGCTGGATCCGGAAACTGGTGAACTTATCCCTTCCACAAAAAGGAAGAAAAAAGAAACCACAACTGCGCAGGCATCCCCGGCAGATCTGGGATTACAGGCAGCTCTGGAGGAAAAAACAAGAGAGTGCAAGGATATGGAACGGCGCATCAGTGAACTGGAGGATCAGATAAAAAAACTCCGCGCAGCTATGTCCAGGATCTCCATTGCTTCCAGATCCATCCTGGAGATCTCGTCCGCATCCATAGAAGAAAACGAAACCTGAACCAGACACCTGCGGCAGTACCAGCCCGATCGGAGAAGATCGCATGATCACCCAAGCCTTTCTTTACGAAAGTTCCCTTCAGTACAGGATCAAGGCACTTGAGAATGAACTTGAAGCCTTTAAGACAGGGAAAAAATATCTGAAGATGAAAGAGGCACACCGTAAGGAGACCGATGCCCTGCGGCGTGAGATAGAAAGGCTCAAAAAGGAGCTTGCCCTGGCCCATAAGGAGACAATAGACGTCAGGGAAAAGTGGTTTGCGACCTGCGATGACATCATTGCTGAGGAAGACGCAAACCTTCGTAAGGCCCAGGATCAGATCTTAAAACTGAAGCAGAGATGTTTTGATGCAGACATGAAACGCCACGAAGAGAAGGCAGCCCTGGCAGATGCGTATGAGAAAAAACTCGAAGAGAAGGACAAGACTATAAAAGAACTGGAAAACCGCCTTGCCCATGCCGAAGCCCTGCTTGCCCGGGACGGGACCAATACCGGCATCCCGACCGCCCAAACACCCATTGGAAAGAAAAAGGTCATCCCGAACTCCCGCAGGAGTACAGGCAGGAAAAAAGGAGGCCAGCCCGGACACAAACAGCATTTGCCGGAGCCTCCGGATGAAGATCAGATCGACGAGACCGTCCTGCATGAAGTCGATCCTGCCAAAGAGGAATGCCCTGTCTGCGGATCAGATACTTTCATTTATACGGGAAGGCAGGAGGTAAAATACGAGACAGATATAGAAATAAAAGTACACAGAAAGAAACACATTTATTATGTTTACAAATGCACGGGATGCGGTACGCTGATCTCTCTGTCTGCAGACCCGGAACATATGGGGCAATGCCATTACGGCCCCAACATCCAGGCGGTCGCGCTCTCTCTGATGAACACGGTCAATTCGGCGATCAACAAGGTCCCTCTGTTTTTGTCCGCAGTAACAAACGGGCAGGTCTGCCCGTCTGAGGGATATGTCACAAAACTTCCTAAAAAGGCCTCGAGAAAACTTGCCGCCTTCAAAAGAGACCTCCGGCTCCTGATCCTGACACGGCGCGTCCTGTTCTGGGATGATACAGTCATCACCATCCTGGCAAAACAGGCTTACCTGAGATTTTACGGGGATGAGCGGATCTCCTACTACACCGCTCATGAGCACAAGGATCTCGCAGGGATCCTTGAAGACCGGATCCTCGATCATCTTACAGACGAGACCTATGTCATGCATGACCACAACACAGTCAACTATAACGAGGCATTCCACTTCAGGAATCTCGAGTGCTGCCAGCATGTCGAGCGTGATCTGCAGAAATCTGCCGATGACACAAAGCACGAAGAAATGGTCCTGGCAAAAAAGCTTATTTCCGGAGCCATAAAAGAACGGAACGACCTTTTTGCAAGAGGGGTCCTGTCATTCAGCGCAGAACGGATCGCAGAGTTTGATTCCAGGATGGAGGAGCTCCTCAGCTCCGCAGAAGCAAGGATCCGCAAGGATTTCAACCCTTATAACAGCCAGAAGGAACTAAATGTGATCAACAGGCTGCGGAAATACCATGACAATTTCTTCGCCTGGATGGAGGACTTCTCACTTCCCCATACCAACAACCTCAGTGAACGGGAACTTCGCGGAGCGAAGACGAAGAAAAAAGTCTCGGGGCAGTTTGAATCCATTCAATACGCAGGATATTATTCAGATATACTGACATATACAAGGACCTGCCGGAAAAATGGGATCAATGAAATAACTGCACTCAGCAGACTTATGCAGGGAAACCCGCTCACGGTCAGGGAAATATTTCCTGAGTTTTGTTGAAAACAAATGCGAAAATCAGCCGGATGGATCGATCTGTTCATCCATCCGGCCAAGTTGCCATGTCTATTAATAAACCGATCAAAAGAACCAGTCAGGACAGCAGAACTGCATTTCTTTTTTTACGACAGGATCATTTTTTGCTGAGGAACCATTTCAGGAAGCACTTTGTCAGACATCTTAAGATGTCTGTTAAAGTGCGCATAAAGGAAACCAATAAAGCGGGATGGCAGCCTATGCTGGCATCCCGCACCCCAAAAGCGTGATCTGGGGGTTATTGCAAAGTTACCCTTTCAACCCCTCGATAGTCTATATTTATACACCGTGAATAGTAACGAATTTATAATATATAATCTCAAAATTATACTTTTCGAATACGTCTAAGCTGAAAGGGAACTGGTATAGAACGGTTATTTTTCTTCTGCGGCGCTTAATGCTATCTATTATAGAAAGAACTACTTGCTCCATTATTTCTGACGAAAACGGATTGTTTATAAAAAAATAATTATACTCCTCATAGTGCTTGAAATATCGGGCATCGCAGTTATAGATGTGAAATCGTCTATCATTTAGTAGCCTTGCGTTGTGTTTTGCAATTTGTGTCAGTTTTTTTGAGTATTCTATTCCGTCAATCCTCTCAAAGTCGAACATAGATGAATAGTACAAACAAAGTCCCTTGCCGCAGCCTATGTCCAAGATCCTATCATTTGGGGTGATATTGAGCTTTTTTAATAGTCCCTTGATAGGATAACAGCCTTCATATCCTCTCAAATAAGAATCATGACTTTCTATTCTTCCTGTATAGTCCAGTCCTTTGCAGGCTTTCAAAAACTCCAGATAAGCGGTTTTCTTATAGTATTGTAAATACATTAGTGTGTCCGATATGTTAATCATCATTCGCCT
>JAZASR010000108.1:0-3502 GCA_036343175.1 Lachnospiraceae bacterium | reverse complement strand
GTTAAGACAGAATATTATATGTGTGCTTTTTCGTTTGCATTACTTGGCCAAAACATATCGTATATTATTCAGTTTATTCCGCATTTTATACCATTATTTATTATTCAGTTTTATTGGGGAATAAGCATATATAAGAATTTTTGCGTTGCGAGCATTTATGTGTTTTCGAGGCGGAATCACAGAGTAAAGTGGGCATTGCGTGAATTGTTGATGGTGTTGCTAAAAACAGTAATATTCATAGCATCTGTTATTGTTCCGGCATTTATTATGACAACGCTATCCACTCAGGCGGTGACGGATATCAACACGGTTATACATGCCGCGTGTATGTTGATAATATTGTCGCTTTATTCATTCGAAATGATCGCGCTGATAAATCTGTTATCCTTTTTCCTGGAGAGCGGAGTGGCATTTGCAATAGTTCAGATCATCAATCTGCTTTCTCTTGCCATGTATCTATTATCTGTAAACCTTAAGATCGATGAGAGCATTATTATGGATTTCAATTTGATCAGCAGGCTGATGGTAGAGCCTGATCTTGATATTTGGAAAGTGTCATTCAGCCTTTTGTATTTTCTGATACCGGCGGTAATTATTTCTCTTTTGATTGTTGGAGCAGTTAAGAAAACACAGTTTACCAAAAGTATCTACGAAGGAGATGTTTAATGGAATTAATAGCTGAAAATGTTAATAAGATTATAGATAAAAAGAACATCCTCAATGATGTAAGCCTGAAGCTTCGCAGCGGAATGATATATGGTTTTGTGGGCCGCAATGGTTCAGGTAAAACCATGCTGTTCAGAGCGTTGTCCGGTCTTATGTCGATAGATTCAGGAACGGTTTCTTTAGATGGAAAGGTTTTACATAAGGACTTTGATGTTTTGCCTGATCTGGGAATAATGATCGAGAACGCAGGACTGTATCCGCAGCTTTCAGGATTCGATAATCTGAAGAGGCTTTCCTCTATAAGAAAAAAGGCAGCAGATGACACTATCCGTGAATATATAAGAACAGTCGGATTAGATCCTGATGATAAGAAACCATTTAGAAAGTACTCATTAGGAATGAAGCAACGACTGGTTTTTGCTCAGGCCATTTTCGAGGATCAGAAAATACTGATGCTGGATGAACCGACAAATGCTATGGATGACAGTGGAGTTCAGATGGTAAGAGATATTCTTCTTGAGAGAAAGAAGGATTCAATAATACTGATTGCCAGCCATAATCGTGAGGATATCGATCTGTTGGCGGATATTAAATATCGCGTATCAAATGGTCAATTTGTTAAGGAAGAATGATCTTATGAAGAAATTGTGCTTATATGCTGTACCTGCAATTATTGTATGCTGTGCCTGCTTGATAATCGGCCTATACAGCAAGGCTTCATATGCCGATTTTAATGAAGAGAGTAATCCGATGGAAAGGTTTACAGTCGGTTTATTGACGGAAGAGATGTGTGAAAGTCAGATAGATCTGATGAGAAGCACATTAGATGACAGCAATTATATAGTTGCTGCCAGAATTGCAGGCGATTTCCGGTTTTTACCGAGTTGTACGACGCAGAGCATTGAAATCGTAAAAGTATTTAAAGGAGATTCTCTAAGTGTTGGAGAAACAATAGATATTGTTTTTTCTCAGGAGATCTTTTGGAATGAGGAGTCGGCTACAGCGGACACCGCCTATATTAATATGGGATTTGCAAATAAGTTGGCAGTTGGTGAGACTTATTTGCTTTTTTTGGATAGTGAAATAGAAACTTTTGATAATACACGACTGTTTATCAAGTCAGATGACTATTTGCTGATGCCTGCATTCTCTTACGATCACGAGAGGATTGGCTGGGTTCAGAGTGAAGATCCTGAAGTATACGAATGCCGGTACATGGCAGTATCTGAGATGGACTATTTTCTCTCATCTGAGAAAAGCTCAGAGGCGCTTAAATCTTTTAGAAAAGAGATCTTAGAAAAATATAAGTTATAACTCTGTCTGTCAATGAAAAAGGCCATCCCGTTTTTGAGATGGCCTTCCGGATCATTCTTATTCCTTATCAGGTGTTAGCGCCCTGAAGATAATTGTTCTTCACGCACCAGTTACCAAACTTGGTGAAGACATCATCTCCAAATGTCTTTTTTACAGCCCATGCGAACTGTCTGGTCTCACCATATTCATTCAGTGCTGCATTTAAACGGCTGTAGAAATCATCACCGTATTCTTCCTTTAAGAATCTGCAGAAGTATCTTCTGTACAACTCCTGCATATAGTAATCAGAGTAATCTTCTTTTTCGTAGCCTGCTGTAAAGAGTTCTTCAGCATTCTTTGCGTTTACAGGCTTTGTAACGCCGGAATCGTATATCGTTCCGGTTTTGCTCTTAAAAAATCCCGCAAACAGTCAGCATCCACCTATAGTCAGAAAAAGGATCCGTCTCTTTTGAAGTGAACCCCTGTAGTCAACAGACTTATGGGGTTCACTTCATTCCGGATCCTTTTCAAACTGTGTGTGCTAAATACTCTATGTTTTACTTGCAGGAACCTACAAGTTTGAATGCATCTTCAGGGAGCATCGGTCTGCCCCAGACATAACCCTGGATGTAATCGCAGCCGATGTCCTTTAAGACCATGACCTGGTCAGCGGATTCGACGCCTTCCGAGATGACCTTGAGATCTAATGTATGGCCGATCGATATGATCATGGCTACATACTGCTTGGAGGATTCATTCAGGCTCATGTTGTCTATAAAGGATTTGTCGATCTTGAGCATATCGGTAGGGAAGTTGTTAAGATAGCTCAAAGACGAATAGCCTGTACCAAAATCGTCGATCGCGACCTTCATGCCCAGCTGCTTCAATTCGTCGATGCGCTGAAGGGCTTTCTCGGCCGAATCGATCATGATGGATTCAGTGATCTCGATCTCTATTCGTTCGGGAGAGACGCTGTACTTATCAAGAACCTTCTTGAGATCTTCTGTGAAGTTATTCTTCATGAGGTGCCTTACGGAGACATTGGCGCTTAATGTGATATCCGCGCCGGTCTCATTAATGACGTTATCCAGGAACTGTACGGCAAGATCGAAAACACGCATATCAATGCGGTCAACGAGGCCGGTCTTCTCAGCTACCGGAATGAAATCCATGGGGCTTATGTATGAGCCGTTATCGTCCTTCATTCTGGCCAGGGCCTCAAAGCCTCTGAGCCTGTGATCCATGTCGTACTGGGGCTGGAGGTGGCAGAAGATCTTGTCGTTGGTTAATGCGGCACGTATCTTTCTCTCGATCTCCAGGGCGTTCTCGGAGTTTAAGACATCCATTGTGAATCTTAAGCTCCTGCTGCCGCTTCCGTTCTTCTTTACTTCGTGAAGAGCAGCATCCGAGAAAGTAAAGAGATTGTCGATAACATCGCTGTCTTCAGGGCACATGGAGTAGCCAAAGCATGCAGTCATGTAGTAATCGCAGTCATCTATAGTGATCTTCTTTTCGAGCTCTTCCTTATAAGCTTCGATAGTGG
>JAZASR010000107.1:0-3561 GCA_036343175.1 Lachnospiraceae bacterium | reverse complement strand
TCTTAAATGTATTATAAAATCTTTCCATAGGCGCATTATCATAAGGATAACCAGCTTTACTCATACTTTGAGTAACACCATTATCCTTACAGAAAGCAACAAACTCCCAGGAAGTATATTGAACTCCCTGATCTGAATTATCCTGAATTCGGCATAATTCAGACTATGCCGAAGAAAAAACTATGCCGAAGTTTTTCACTTTTGCCTGATATTACTTCGATTAAGAATAGTTTTTCGGCATAGTATTATATAATTGAAGCATCATTTTTAAGGAGGTGCTTCAAGATGGATATTAATACTGTCTGCACGTTGCTCATCGAAGCTTTGAAAAATGCTGGATATAACGAATCCACCATTTTCAACTACCAGGGTGCTGTCAGAAGATTTAAGGCATTCTGTAAAGAACATGGAGTCACTGAATACAGCTATGAAATCGGCAAGCTTTATGCTGACGCTGTAATCAGTCCCAAAACCGGGAAATTCAGTAAAGAGCGTTATCATCTTCAAGGCCGCTTCTTCCGTTTGATTGAATCTTATGTTAATACTGGGCAGTTTGATTTTTCTGTTACCACAAGAGCAAGAGTACAACCATCCGGGGAGTATTACGGCAAGGTATACTCGGACTACTGTTACTATTTAAGGGAGAGATATGATAACGAGAACACACGGCATTTTTATGAGTATGGCATGTACTCATTCCTTTCCTTTCTAGAACAAGGGTATGATGTTTGTCCATTGGAATCATTGACAACCTCTATAATCCTCGACTATGTTAAGTGTTCAAAGCCTGAGCGGCAGCGTGGAATCCTTTGCGAACTCAGGAACATTTGCCGATACCTTGATCGTAACGATCTGTTGATGGCATTGTCAGGCATTCATGCCCCCAGACATCATCGTATCATTCCTGTACTTGAAACAGAGGAACAGGAACGCATCAAATCCGTTACAGAAGATAATGAAACCCCTCTGCGCGATTCAGCCATGATCCTTCTTGGGTTATCTACTGGTATCAGGGCATGCGACATCATCAAGTTGCGTTTGACGGATATAGATTGGCGGAACGATACAATCTCTTGGAAACAAAGTAAAACCGGAAATCTTGTCTGTGTCCCTTTAACTCCGGCAGTAGGCAATGCGATTGCCAGATATCTGACCAGACAACGACCTAATGCCCCAAACGACTACCTGTTTGTAAGACTTATCGCTCCTTTTGACCCGCTTTCATGCCATTCCTCATGCTACATGATGGTAAAGCGTATTCTTGAAAAGGCACATGTATCTAAAGATGAACGCATACTGGGAATGCATATGCTCCGGCATAACGCCGCATCGACAATGGTCAGGAATGAAGTTCCTGTTGAAACGATTGCTGCCATACTTGGACATTCAGACCCCGATACCACCAGTATCTATATCACTACTGACGAAATAAGGCTGAAGGGGTGTGTCCTTCCTTTTGGTGACATATCGAAGGAGGTGCATTCATGAACGCCTTTATTAGCAAACTTGGTCCGACTATGTCCGCGTTCCTTGACTATAAACACGCATTGGGCATCAAGTATGCATCGGCTGCCACATATCTTAGTGAATTAGATCGGTACAATGCCGCCCATGGTGACCATAACACTCTGGTTAAGGAAGTTGTAGACAGCTGGGCTCTGGAACATGCACAAAAATCAACCACTGCCGATAGAAGTTGGGTATCCCCGATACGTGAATTCGGCCGATACCTTGTGATTTCTGGAGATAGTGATGCGTATGTGTTGGATAATTCATTCATCATTCAGCGATATCATCCGGATGTCTACCTGATGACAGAGACTGAAATACAACGCTTTTTTAATGAATGCGATCACTATGTCCTCCGACACAAGGCTCTAGGCAGGGCATATGTTTTTCCGGCGCTATACCGTTTCATGTATTGCTGCGGCGTCAGGTCAGCGGAAGCAAGGCAGTTGAAATGCCAGGATGTTCATCTGGACAAAGAATACGTCGATATCCTGTGGGGCAAGGCCCATCGTGACAGGCGACTGTTTTTATCAGAAGAACTGACTCAGTATCTTATAGATTATAACGCTGCCATAAGAAAGATATTTCCAGAAAGAGAATACTTCTTCCCTGGCGGGCACGGAGGAATTTGTTCCAGTACTGCTTTATCTGTTAACTTCAAAAACATCTGGTTGGCAGCCGGTTTAAAAAGAGACGGAAAAGTAAAACCCCGGGCTTATGATTTCCGACATCACTTTGCCTGTGCAAACATCATGCGTTGGTCATCAGAAGGAAAGGATATCCACGCAATGCTTCCATATCTGATGAGATATATGGGGCATTCTTCATTGGATAGTACTTATTATTACATACACATAATTCCTGATTTCTTTCCTCAATACCGTTGCATGACTGCCTCCACAGAAGAACTGATTCCGGAGGTGGATGGCGATGAAGTATAAAAGGAATAAAGATAAAGACTTCTGGCAGATGGCACGAGCCTACCTTCATGATTTTATGCCTGCGGTGCGAAACCAGTCGGATAAATCTGTTGCAGCTTACAAGCAATCCCTGAACTCCTATCTTTCATTTTTAGAAAACACGAAAGGGCTCAAGGAAGACCAGGTGACATTTGAAGCATTCAGCCGTAGCAATGTTAAAGACTTTGTTGAATGGCTTCATGAAAAAAAGTACGCATCCAAAACGATCAACCTGAAGCTGACTGCAATCCGTTCTTTTCTGAAATACTGTGCAGATGAAGACTTTGAACTCCGCGGTATCTACAATGAGATTTGTTCAGTCAGGAAGGTCAAAGAAGAAAAGAAGCCGATTGAATACCTGCAGCCGGCTGCAACAAAAGCAATACTGGCAGCATACGATACCAGGACGGCAAAGCACCGCCGTAACAGGATGATCCTGATTCTTCTCTACGATACTGGAGCAAGGGTACAGGAGCTTTCAGATCTGTCTGTATCGTCGCTCCATCTGGATATGCCCAACCCCTATGTCACACTGACAGGAAAAGGACGCAAAACTAGAAACGTACCCGTTATGGAGAAAACAGTGATTCACCTAAGAAAGTATCTTGAAGAATTCCATCCTGATTTAACTGAGGCACCGCTATTCTATAGTCATCTTGATGGAGTCCCTCACCAGCTCTCAACTGACAGCATCAGTCTGATACTCAAAACAGCCGCGAAGAAGGCTCGAGACACATGTCCGGAGGTACCAGAAAACGTTCATTGCCATTTGATCCGTAAGACAAAAGCGATGGATCTGTATCGTAACGGAGTGCCACTTCCTTTTATCATGCAGCTGCTTGGCCATGAGAGTATGTCAACGACATCCGGTTTTTATGCATTTGCAACGCTTGAAATGATGAGTGAAGCAATGAATAAAGCCGCTCCGGCATTTGATGAAAGCGAGAAAATCTGGAAAAAGTCAGACATAAAAAAGCTTCTCTACTCCTTGGATTAACCTGAAATACTATGCCGAAGATTATTTCAAAGTTAAAGAAAACTCAGGCAATAATTTTAAACTTCGGCATAGTTTTTTCTTCGGCATAGTCTGAAT
>JAZASR010000106.1:0-3563 GCA_036343175.1 Lachnospiraceae bacterium | reverse complement strand
GGATATGATGCACGACAGAAGGTTGTTTTTTGAGGCGGTACAAAGGGGATAGAGTGTTAAAACGATTTCCCGAGAGAATAAAGGAAGCTGGTGTTCTATGAGGAGGCTGTCCACTACGGAAAACATGTTTTGTACGATTAGTGATTTATGATATACTTTATTTATTGGTAGTTATCTGGATTCTATGAAAGGAGCGCCGGAAATATGACTTTATCTGTTAATCAAATTTCTGATGGAGTTAAAGCAGTTGTTGATCAATATCCTATAAAGAAAGTCACATTATTTGGCTCTTATGCAAACGGCTCCTTTGATGAGAATAGTGATGTTGATCTTCTGGTAGAGTTCAAAACGGAGAATGTTTCATTGTTACTACTTTCCAAGCTGAAATATGAAATGGAAGACCGTTTGGGTAAGGATGTAGACATTATTCATGGCCCGCTTGATGATAACGCGATGATCGAAATCGATAAGGAAATTCCGATATATGAATCATAGAGACTATATTATTTTGGGAAAAATCATCTCGGAGCTTGATGTTGCAAAAGATCTTCTTGGAGATGAAGATGTAAAGAATTTCGAAGCAGATGAGAAGACTAAACGCGCTGTTTGCATGACAGTTATCAATATTGGCGAGCTTGTAAAAAACATCACAGATGACACACGTAAGAAGTATCACGATGTTCCTTGGAAATATGCCGCAGGATTTCGGGATATTGCAGCACATAAATATCAGACCCTAAAAATGGGAGATGTATATAGCACGGTGATTAATGACTTTCCTCAGTTGCGAAAACAATTAACGGATATTTTGAGCTCAGAAGAGGATGAGCGAATATAAGAAAGAAGCATCGGACAGTATCTTTATGCCCGGTGCTTCTTTCTTGAGAGGATGATCTTGGGAGTGACAGATATGCGAAGCTTGCAGAGAAGGTTGGCTGGAAGTTCATCGATACAAGAGGGGGTAGAGCTTTCTATGGCTTTTGACGGCATTCATCTTTCTGAGAATGGGCACAAGGCTTTGGCAAAAGTTCTTGTGGAGCAGATATTCGAGGGAAGGTAATCGGGGAAGGTGAAACTGAATGATGAGAGATTTTCAACCAGGCGATATTGTGCAGCATTTTAAACGGGAAAAACTTTCAGAGGAAGAGAAGAAAACAAATCGTTATTTGTATAGAATCATCGGTATTGCGACGCATTCGGAGACTAGGGAAAAGCTGATGGTCTATGAGGCTCTGTATGGAGATTTCGGTCTATTTGTGAGACCGTTGAATATGTTTCTAAGTGAAGTGGATCATGCAAAATATCCGGAGATAATGCAGAAATATAGGTTTGAGCCAGTACAAGATAAGGGATAAATCATATGAACGACGACTTTGGAGAGGAATATCGGAAGCACCTTCGAGAGCAATTGAAGCCGATAAAACAACTTGAGAAGATCCGGCTCGTTTCCAATAACATATGTTATGGTCCAATGCCGGAACCAGATGAGATCGTGGAGCAGGTGCTCATTATTCATGCAGATGGACGAGTGTCTGTTTCGTATCATCTGTTTGGAACATATGATCATGATATTGATGCTGAAGATATCGGCCGAACGGTCAAAAAGAAAAGTTTCAAAATCAGCAGAGCAAGGGCAGAATATTTGCTGAGTTCGATTCGCTGGTTCTTTGAAGAAGCCTACACACCGCAGATGGTGACGGATGTGGGCAGCTGGGATTTGACCTTTTCTGATAAGGATGGAAACAAGGTAGAGTTATCGGATTCGCTGTATCCGGATAATATGGTGCTGGACCATGATGATCTGTCCTCCCGTATCAGGCGTTATTCTCTATCCGGGAAGGAATAAAAGGCGTTATTTCCTTCCCGGATAAGTTTATTTCTGAATGCGACGGGACTATGATGTTGATATACAGAAAACAAAAAGCAGATCGCAGTCGATTATCAAGTTTTTAGCCGATCTGCAACACGAATTGTAAAAGGAGAAACGCAAAATGCTGACATTATTATTCGTAATCATGATGTTCTGGGTGTTCGGAAAGCTTACCATATTCGCAATCAAGGCTTCCTGGACGATTCTTAAGGTGATGGTGTGGCTGGTATTTCTGCCGCTCACGCTGATCGGATTGTTTATAGAGGGGCTTGTGTATATAGCGATTCCAGTACTGGCGGTTATCGGGCTGTTCTCATTACTTGGCATCGGAACGGACTAAAGAAAGTGAGTCGCATATATGACAGAAGAGAGAGCAAAATCGTGGCTTTCGGTTTCAGCGCCGGTACTGATCGGACTGATATCATTTTTCGTTGTGTATCGATATATCATGGTACACACGTTCACGGAAGACTGGATTACAGCGATTGATGGAAACATTGGAACTGTACTGAAACTGGTCGGTTCATCTACAGCTGCATCAGTTGGGATCACGGTACTGCCAGGCGATGTCGCGACACCGATTGCGAATTCGTTGGTAGATTTCAATAAAGGATTTCTCGCGGTACTGAGTGCGCTATATCTCGAAAAGTTTATTGTGGCGGTTTCGGCTGTTTTGGTTTTCAGAATCCTCATTCCGATATCCTGTGCGGTTACAGTGATTGGTAATCTTGGAAAGATGATCGCAGTCAGAAGCATTGGCATACGACTGTTTATTTTCTCATTGGGGTTGTACTTTCTTGTGCCGGCTAGCTTACAGATATCATCGATGGTGAAGAGCCAGTATGATGAGTCGATTCAGCAGGTAATAGATTCGGCGAACAACAGTTCGAAGCAGATCCAGGAGAGTGTCGGTGAAAATCGGAATGATGACGATGCCGGGAACGGGCTTTCGAAGATCATCCGGAATTTGCAGAATGCCGGCGATACGATCGCAAATGGCACCTCGCAGCTGGTTGAATACTTCCAGAAGCTTGTGAGCAGGTTTGTCGAGTCACTTGCGATCATGATTGTTATATCGTGTCTGATTCCGATATTGGTATTGATTGTCTTTGCATGGCTTGTAAAACTTTTGTTCAATCTTGATCTATCATCAGGCTACGAGCGATTCGGAAGACATTTCCGGAAGGGAGACCATTATGAGCTTACGAAATAATACCTACAGAATCGGATTTTGTCTTAGCGTATTGGCAATCGCTGGTGTGCTGATCTATGGTGTAACCCACCGGACGAGTGGACCAGCGAAGGAAGCAGTGAAACCGATGGCGGAGGATAGTTATCACCTGAATGGTCGGACGGTCGCAGAGTTTCAGCCGGTTATCCTGGAGAAATTCAATGAAGAAAGTAAACTGGAAGTGCTTTCTGTGGATGCTGCTGAGCCGGTTAATGTAACAGCACAGGGCTTCATGGGAATCGGTGATAAGTCACAGACGTTGACCTATCGGGGCTCCGGAGAGTTCTATGTTGATCTTAGCTCTCTCGATGCAAGGAATATTACCCTTGATGATGAGAAGCAGTGCATCACGATTTCTATTCCGCACACAAAGCTTGAGCCGATTGAGATCAATCCGGATAAATTCGAAGCTGGAGAAACAGAAAAAGGATTTCTGGCATTTGGTGAGATGAAGTTTACGGC
>JAZASR010000105.1:0-3649 GCA_036343175.1 Lachnospiraceae bacterium | reverse complement strand
CAAAGTGATAACAATTTGATACTGTAGTTTGTGGAAAAAGAGAAGGCAGATGACAGGATAGATGAGCTTTCTGAGAAATGCATCTATCATTTCACAGAGCAAGAACAGGATAACGCAGCTTAAACTACCATAGGTGATAAGGAGGATAGATTATGGATATTCAGTATTTGTTATGGCTTCAGGAACTAAGGAATGCTACCGGAGGAATATTTGACGAGTTTTTTAATGCCTTGTCAAAGTTTGCTGTGGATATTCTGCCCTTTTTACCCTTTGTTATCTTTTGGGGCGTCGACAAAAAATGGGGCTACTTCTTTATGACAAACCAGTGGCTTGGAGAACTTATAAATGGCGTTATCAAGCTGACTGTGTGTGCATACAGACCATGGATCAGGTCCGAACTGATAGAACCGGCAGGGGATTCCAAGGTTGCGGCAACCGGTTATTCTTTTCCAAGTGGCCATACCAGGACCGCAACGGCGAATTATGGAAGTGTGTTTGTCTGGCAGAAGGATAAACGCAGGTGGTTATCCATAACCTGTGCCATACTGATCCTTCTTACGGGATTTTCCAGAAACTTTCTCGGAGTACATACGCCTCAGGATGTAGTAGTGGCATTTTGGGAATCTGTAATCCTTATATATGCAGTGGGAATTGTAACGAGGAAGGTCAACGGCAATGATAAAGTCCTGGATATTCTTACGGTTATAGGGATAGTATTTGTCATAGCTTCTTTGGTATATATCCAGTTAAAACCATATCCCATGGATTACGACGCGGCAGGAAACCTGTTAGTAAATCCATCCAAGATGATGAATGATTGTTTTAAGGCTTGTGGTGCATTTCTTGGATATTTGATAGGCAGCTACGTTGACAGGCATTATATACATTTCGAAATACCTGCAGGAGCAAAAGAACTTCCTATTCTCGTATGTGTTGGAGTGGCTCTTGCATTTTCCTGGAAAGAGTATTTTGGACCTGCCACCTTTGTGCTGGCTCTTGGTGGGCACTGGGGAAATTTCATCACAAGGCTCATTATGCTTCTGTTTGCCATGCTAGTATGGCCGTTAGTTATTACAAGATCATGTAAGAAGTAAAGGAAAGGAATATATGGCAGAGCGGATTGTGAAAAAATGTAGTTCTACTCGTATTGTATCGGTGATTCTTACTATAATTATGATTTTATGCTGCAGTGGTGTTACTGGATGCGGAAAAAGCTCATCTCAAGCCCTTTCGGAATACTGGGCTGCCGATTCTGAAGCAGCAGAGAGCCTCCGAAGCTATGTGACTGCTATTACCAATGAAAAGGACAAGGATAACTATATTCCGGAAGAGGACCGTATTGCGGTATTTGACATGGACGGAACCCTCACATGTGAAACCTTCTACACCTACTACGATACGATGATGTTCATAAATTTCTGTCTTGAGGATCATCCCGAGAGAGTATCGGAGGAGCTTAAAAATGCTGCCCGTGAGATCAAGCCAGGGTATACTGCCGGGGAAGAACTTGCAAGAAACTTTGCAAAGGCCTATGCAGGGATGACGATCCGGGAGCTCTATGACTATGCGGTGGAATTCGGACAGAAGGAAACGGACAGCTTCAACAATATGCACTACATTGACGGATTTTATCTGCCAATGGTAGAAGTGGTCAAATACCTCTATGACAATGATTTTGAAATATATGTAGTCAGTGGAACAGAGCGCACGACCACAAGAGCTATTGTGGACAATTCACCCATTAGCGAGTATGTTCCATCAAATCATGTAATCGGAACCGAATTTGAGGTTAAGGTCAAAGGCAATGAGGATGTGTCCTCAAACATGGACTACAAGTATGCCGACGGTGACGAACTTGTATTTACCGGAGGCTTTATACAAAAGAACCTGAATGCCAACAAGACAATCTGGATTGAAAGAGAAATCGGAAAAATGCCTGTCCTGGCATTTGGAAACAGCGGCAGTGACACCAGCATGATGAACTATGTCCTGGATAATCGGAATCCATATCCTTCTGCTGCATACATGGTAGTAGCTGATGATGATGTCCGTGAATGGGGAAAACAGGACTGGAATGAAAAGTCAGCACAGTACAAAGAACAGGGCTATGTACCTGTTTCCATGAGAAATGATTTTCTGAAAATTTATCCTGAGCCCATTGAAAGAGCGGAAGTGCAGTATGAAGAACCGGGATCAGGGGATGAAGGTGCTTCTGACGAAGCAGCAAAGAACAATATCATTCAGTTCCCGTTTGCAGCGTCAGAAGAACCAGATGATGAGAATATAAGGACAACCCTTTCAAGGGACGGCTATACCCTGGAACAGGCGGTTGTGCTTAGCAGGCACAATATTCGTGCTCCACTGTCAGGCGCAGGGTCTGCTCTTGATACCATAACTCCCCATGAGTGGTTTAACTGGTCTGCAGAAGCAAGCCAGCTCTCAGTACGGGGCGGGACTCTTGAGACTGAGATGGGGCAGTACTTCAGAAAATGGCTTGAATCAGAGGGATTGTTTGAACCCAATTATCAGCCTGCGGATGGCGCTGTGCGCATATATGCCAACTCCAAGCAGAGAACGATAGCTACAGCTAAGTTTTTTGCAGCAGGACTGCTTCCCGTATATAACGCAGATATTGAATACCATTGCGATTTTGACACCATGGATCCGATCTTTAATCCTGTATTAACCTATATGTCTGATGATTATGTAAAGGATGCCGAGGATGAGATTCACAAAACCTATGATCCTGTTATAGAAAACCTTGCCGATAATTATACACTTCTGGAGGAAGTGATTGACGTAACAGAATCCGAGGATTATAAAAGCGGCAGCTTTGCCGGATTTGTAACAGATGACAGTGTGTTTGCACTTGAAGAGGGAAAAGAACCTGCGGTTACCGGATCGCTTAAGAAAGCATGCCAGATAAGTGATGCTCTTGTTTTACAGTACTATGAAGAGCCGGATAAGGAAAAAGCAGCGTTTGGACATGATCTGTCAGAAGAGCAGTGGGAAGCTATTTCCGAGATCAAGGATGTATATGGAGACGTTCCCTTTACAGCACCAACAGTAGCAGTGAATGTAGCACATCCGCTTCTTGAAGAGATGGAAAAAGAGCTGCAGGCTGAGGGCAGACAGTTCACATTTCTGTGCGGTCATGATTCCAACCTTGCCAGTGTACTGGCAGCACTGGATGTTGAGGAGTATAGTCTTCCCGGAACAATAGAGAAGAAGACTCCTATAGGGGCAAAACTCGTCATAATTAAATGGAAAAGCGAATCAGGAGAGGAAATGATAAGCCTTGATATGGTATATCAAAAGACTGACCAGCTTCAGGAAATGTCTCTTCTTGGAGAGGACAATCCTCCGGCAATCTATAGCCTGAAACTAAAGGAGATAAATGCAAATGAGGACGGCATGTATAAAGCAGAAGATGTGATGAAAAAGCTTGATGAGGCTATTAAAGCATATGACGAGTTGCTGGAGAACTATGAACAACAGGGGGCAGCTTAATCAGCATTCTGGTGATATGTCAAGATAAATTTTCGGGAAAATCGAGACGGGTTTTCTAAAAAAGGGCATACTTCACCCGCACCCGTAATTAAGAGTTTTAAAAACGGGCGCTATAAGGCTTCATTATTCGGTTCGGCGT
>JAZASR010000104.1:0-3731 GCA_036343175.1 Lachnospiraceae bacterium | reverse complement strand
GGCTGCATTGCCCAATTCCCGGCTGATAGTCTGGATTTCGTCATAATTCAGACCGGCTACACTGCCTGTTTTGTCCTCCACGCCGAATATGATTATGCCGCCATGGCTGTTGGCAAAGGCTGCAATTTCTCTGGCGATTTCATCCCGGGAGGTGAATCCTGGCATGAACAGCACGCGGCTGCTCTCTCCCTCTCTGATAATCGACGCAATATTCTCTTCCATAAGCTTTCCCAGGCCAGTTTTGCCTGTCAGACTGTCTGAACCGCAGGCTGCTTCTGCGCCTGCTGCTTCTGCGCCTGCTGCTTCTGCGCCTGCTTCCATTCACCTCTGCTGACGCTGATTCCTTATTATGGTCAGCACTGGTACTTTTAGCAGAAAAGTCATCCGGCCGGAATACTCTGAACAGACTTTTAACCGTCATTCAGTCCTCTGCCTGCTGAGGCTCGGATTTCCGGTTGGATGTGGGAGCCAGTGCGTGATTTCTGAGGCGGGAGTTCAGGCGGATTCCGTGAGCAGGCAGTGTATATTATGTCAGACAGTGGGATATAATCCGGAACAGTTGAAGTAAAACTTTCATCTCCAGCAGATATTATGGTTTGAGGACCGGCTATGGCAAATGAAGCAGTCTCTGACGATTTTGAGAAGTTAAGTGCCCGTATCAAGAGGACAAATGATACGTTCATCAGCATTCTGAGCAAGGATCCGAAGTTGCTTGTTATCAATTCTGAAGACAGATTCAAGATTGATAGCATCATCGCGAAAAACAGCCGTCTTCTCAAAAAGCTTGAAAAGAAAGAGTTTGAAATTGCGGTTGTCGGTCTCGAGAAAGCAGGCAAAAGTACTCTTGCTAACGCGCTGATACAAGTCAACGTCCTGCCGGCGGAATCTTTGCGTTGCACGTTCACCAAAACTGAGATCCGTTTCGGTGAACAGACCCATGCAGACGTTTTGTTTTATACCAAAGATGAGTTTGACAGCAATTTTACAAGCCTGCTGAAAGATCTTGGCTATGTTAAGGGCGATAAGGCATGCAGTCTTTCGGAATTTAACCTGGAAAGGTTTAAGAAGTTCTGGAAAGACGTTGAACAGAATGACCCTAAGACATTCAAGGAACACAATGAAACTACTGTCTCTGATATCGAGACAATGGCAGAGAACAAGATGGACATACTGCCGCATCTGGGTACAGGGATTGTCCCATTCAACGAAGACGGCATTAACACCTCAGATTTTAAGAAGTTTATAACAGGCTTCGAGAATGATGAAAAAGCTAAACAGGGAGTGCACGGAGGCTTCCCTTACGCTGTAAAGAGCGTCACGATTTTTTCGAAAGATCTTGGCGACATGCAGAATGCAGTACTTTTTGACGTTCCTGGCTTCAACTCTCCGACGAAACTTCACAGTGAGCAGACGGAGGAAACTCTTAAATCAGCTGATGCCATTATCTTTGTCTGTGATGTAGGAAATACACCGGATCTCGATGCTACCCAGATTGGCATGCTTAGAAAGAGTGAAGTAGATGCCGATGGCATCCGGCTTAAGGACAAGTCATTCGTATTCGGGAACAAGCTTGACAAGGCAAATACTGCTGAAGATGCCACTCAGAACTGGAAGAAACTGAAGTCTGATGTAATTAAAAACGAATTTGCCAAGCCGGACCGCGTCCTTTTCGGATCAGCCCAGGCGTTTCTCATAGAGAAAAATCTTGTTGCAAAAGATTTCTCTGCCGATGCTCGCAAGCATATTATCGAAAACATCAATACCTATAACAAAGGCAACAACGGCATTCAGGATCTCAGAAAAGGCCTTAAGTACTACTATGACAATGACCGTCTCCAGGTCATGCAGCAACGTGCGGACAACAATGAAAAGGAGATCAGAGAACTTCTCGAGAACATACTTAAAAAATGCAAGTCTATGGAAATCGCTGATGTCCATGATGGTCCGCTGTATATGAAAATGAATAAGGCGATCAAAAAGTTCTGCAAACAGGTTCGTGATATTGGCTTAGATTTTTATAAAAAAATTTTGGAAGAAAAACCGTTTACCAAGAAACTCAAGGAGCAGATCAATTCTGATGCCAATCATGGCAGCAATGGCAATGCAGACAACAAAGTATATTTTGGTCATGTCGATAATGAGGAGCTTAAGGCTGCCGAGCGTGCACAGAACCTTTCAGATTCTGGAGATCATGGTGATTACTATGTTCATGGCGTTGACGGTGTGCTCAGACTAAATATCCGCAACAGGATTCGTCATGAGGCAGAAGAGCTGGTTGTCGATGAGATTCAGAAGAAGAGTGATGAGCTTCATAAGATGATTGTCGACAAGCTTGTGGAGTTTATTGAACCTGATGATGACGCAATGGATGAAGCGAAAAATGCTGCTGATAAGTTTATAAGCAGCTTTGACGGCGGGCGCAATTTCAAGTCTGAATTCAGGGCTGTCATTGACAGATTCTCAGGAAAGCTTATAGATGGAATCATCAACCGGCCTTTCGGCGGAGACAGCGGGGAAAGGCTCAGTTTCATCAAAAACAACCTTGATGAGTTCTGTATGCTGGCCAGCTATTACAATTTCAGCAGTGATAAAGAAGAAGATCATTACGCCGGACCGACTAACTCAAAGCTTTTCCCGCTTATCATAATGCATGACGGTATTGAGAAGAATGGTGATTTGCCGTCTCTTTTCGACAAACTGGCGACTCTTCCTGGCGTAAAAAAGTTTTTGGAACAGCCTAAATGTCAGAATGATTTGAACGCCGAAAGCAAAAAGGTTTATGCAACAGATCTCACTACCAAGCTGAAGAACTATTCATTTGAAAAGGCAAAACATATTGTTCTTAAGAAGCTCCCTAAGGCATTATTAGAGGCCGCCATCAATCCATATAGCGTTGAGACGACCTCGCTGAGCGCAGTGCTTGCAGGACTGATTAATGAAGCAAACAACATGTATGACTCCCTTCCTGCCTATCTCGATGAACTGTCATTAGCGGCTGAGCCTCCGCATAACAAGGATGAGATGATCAGCATTCTTAACGCAGATATTGACTGCCTGAAAGATATTTTCGACAAGTCCATATCAAGAGCAATCGATCTTGAAACCTCGTTCATAAACTTCAATAACAGGGCAATTGACTACATCCATGAGGCGGCCGACAAAGAGGACGATGATCGTATCGATGCATGGATCGATGAGAATATCAGCAAGCTGAAGAGAAATGAATTCGAAGAGTTAGATGCAGTACGCAGTTCCGTAACTGTAAGGAAGGAAATAGCGAGGGAGATTGAGGAGGCTCTGAAGAAAGCAGCTTAGTAAGCTGTGACTGGCGTTTTGGCTTAAATCTGACTCAATTCGATGCTACTGATATCAGGCAGCCAGAGAGGCGGGATCCCATAATGAGGCCCCGCCTTTTTTACCAGGAAAAACGGCAGTCCTGAATATTGTTCACACTCTTCTTTATATACAGAAGACTTTAACCGTCATTGAAAAGCATTCCGTCGGTAGATCATACTGAGAACCGGTTCAGCAGTGCCGTCCCGATGCAGAGAGATCTCTGCAGTATGACACAGAGACTCGGCCTGACGGCAGCTTCAGTTCTGAAAGCCACAGCTCAGCTGTAAAGATTGAAAGATGGCATTCAGTCCATATTTAAACATATGGAGCCAGGCGTCTTCCGCAGCTGTTTCATATGACACGCAGTGTCTCAAAACAGGACATAAAGCCGGTTC
>JAZASR010000103.1:0-3769 GCA_036343175.1 Lachnospiraceae bacterium | reverse complement strand
CTGGCTGACAAGGTCGGTGTATCAAGGCAGGCCGTTTCTAAGTGGGAAAGTGAACAGGCAACCCCGGATCTCGATAAAGTCGTGATCATGAGCGATATTTTTGAAGTTACTACGGATTATCTTCTTAAAGGGATCGAGCCGGTTAAGTCCGATGATCACAAGACGATGGCTGATGTTATCGATCAGAAGGTACTTACAGAGAAGAACGGCAAGCGCGCGAAAACTGCCCTTAAGTGGTTTCTCATTGGATTCGGTATTTTGCTCGCCATAGATCTCATATCGATGCTGGTTTATTTCCTGATCAACGGATTCCCCGTCTGATCTGATCCTCAAATAATCTGAAACTAAAAACAGCAGCGTTTTCGCTGTTTGTATTAATGCGCTCAAAAAAGGAGTTATCCATGAATAAGATAAAAGAATTCATCAAAAACATCAGTCCGTTCAACAACCGGACCGACATGCCGAAAATATTGTATGTCATCAAGGTCATCCTGATCTTCTGGGTATTCAAGTTCGGTGCAGAACTGGTTGGCGAAGGCATAGTCCTGGCGATACACTTTGCCTGCGGTAAGAACCCTCTACAGGGTGAGATGTTCGGCGATACCACGATTACATTGATCACTTACTACGGATACGGCGTCATGATAGGAATAATGATCCTTCTCTGGAAGCTGTTTCAAAGAAAGACTCTGGCAGAACTGGGCTTAGCGAGACCTGCATGGAGCTATTTCGCAGGAGCCGGAGCAGGAACGCTTCTTTTGCTTGTTTCAGTTGCTTTGGCAGTTCTTACCGGCGCGGTAAGGTATAACGGCGTTTTTCGAAATATCGACACTGCGATGGTATTCCTCATGCTCGGAGCTTTTATTTTTCAAGGTGCCTTTGAAGAGGTGCTCTGCAGAGGTATCGTTCAACAGCTTTTGCAGAAGAAATCCATCCCTGTCGCTGTAGGTGTAAGTACAGCCTTATTTATCATTCCTCACATCGGGAACATGGACTTCAGTGCCCCTGCCATTGCAGTAACGGCAGTTATCAACCTTATCCTGATATCGGTCATCTTCTCGCTTCTTACTATCCGTTTCAAAAGCATCTGGGCGGCCTGCGGCCTGCATTCGATATGGAACTATATCCTGTACAGCATCCTGGGACTCAATCTGAGCGGTAATGATGAGATCAATGCTGCCGTATTTGATATGAGTTCTGTCGGAGACAATATATTAAATGGCGGAAAGTACGGTATCGAAGCAAGTATCATCACAACCGCAGTATTAGTAGCCGCTGCAATCGCACTGATCGTGTTTAACACACGGAAGCCGGAACACGGATGATCAAATGCTATAATTATCTTGTCTGAGAGAGATCCCTTAGTTCAGATAATAAACAGTTTTATATTTCACTATTTTTCCTTAACACGTTGATTCTACTCCCAAACGAAGATATAATTTGGGAGTAAAATCGATGAATTGGGAGAAAGGTGCTCTATTTTATGAGGGAATATGATTATTCTAATCTGGCTGACAGAACATGGGATAATGAGATAATATCCTATATTTCGCAAATTCATGAATTCAAAGGAAAGCAGGAACTTTTTCTCCGTCAGAGACCTGTTGAACTTGACCGTCTTATAGAGATAGCCAAGGTGCAAAGCACTGAAGCATCAAACCGTATAGAAGGCATTATTACCACAAATTCAAGACTTAAACAGCTGGTAGCTGATAAAACAACTCCTAAAAACCGTGATGAGGAAGAGATCCTTGGTTATCGTAATGTGCTTAATCTGATCCATGAGAGTTATGATGCTATTCCGGTAAGTAAAAATTATATCCTTCAGTTGCACAAAGAACTTCTGAGATATACAGATCTGTCATATGGCGGTCAGTTTAAGACTACGCCTAACGAGATCGACATGGTTACTGCAACGGGAGAGAAAATAGTCCTTTTTAGACCGGCTGAACCGTATGAGACACCGGATGCAATTGAACGGATCTGTGAGAGTCTAAAGAGAGAATTGGATAAGAAGTCAGTTGATGAGCTGATATTGATCCCGTGCTTTCTTCTTGATTTTCTGTGTATTCATCCGTTTAATGACGGAAACGGAAGAATGAGCCGTTTGCTGACGCTACTCTTGCTTAACAGATGCGGTTATCTGGTTGGTCAATATATAAGTATAGAGAAAGCCATTGCTGACACCAAGGAAGCGTACTACGATGCTTTGCAGCGAGCAGATCAGAACTGGCACGAGGGGAAGAATGATCCTAAACCATTTATTAAATATATGTTGGGGATAATCCTTGCGTGTTATCGCGATTTCGAGAACAGAGTCTATACTGTTCATGGCGCCGGCGTGAAAAGCACTTCTTACGATATTGTTAAGGCATGCATATCAGAAAGGATAGGGAAATTTTCAAAGCAGGAGATATTGGCCTTATGTCCTTCTTTGGGCAGTTCATCCGTAGAATCGGCATTAAAAAAACTGGTTGATGAAGGATATATTGTTCGTATCGGATCAGGACGCAAGACTCTGTATGTAAGAGCAGATGCATTACTGAAATGATGATTTTTCAATGGCAATATGAGTGAAGTATGGATAAGACGGACACAGCTGAAATTATTGAACAGGAAACCCCAGGATATACAGAAGTTATATATTTGAGACGTGCGCAAACTGTGCTAAGTTGGATGGGATGGATCTACATGAGTATTGAAGGCAACTAACATTCAACAATTAATCATTGGATCAGATAATTATCAGGAAGATATACTAACCAGAAAAGGAATCAGAGTAGAGAAATGATCACGGATTCATTTGATAACAAGACTGAAGAAATATTAAAGCCTTGGAAAAAGGAAGATGCCAAAAAGGTTGATGCCTGTATCCTGACTTTTTCCAATGAGATCCTTCAGTATGTTCTGGAAGCTTACGATTGCACAAAGATCGGAGATATTTATTCTTCGAACGGAGCAAAACCGATATACGGCTTTACTTATAAAGATAAAGAATTTGCCATATACATGTCTTTTGTCGGTGCTCCGGGCTGCGTAGGCGATATAGAAGATTCAATGTCTGTTATTAAGACTGACAAGTATATAGAGTTTGGCGGCTGCGGCTGTCTGAATAAAGAAATAGCCAGAGGAAAAGTAATGGTCCCTACAGAAGCTTACCGTGATGAGGGAACGTCATATCACTATGCTCCTGCATCTGATTACATTACGGTGAAAAACAGCGAAAAAGTTGCTGAGTTTATGGAATTGGCAGGTCTTCCTTATGTGAAGGGGAAAACATGGACTACAGATGCTGTATACCGTGAGACCAGAGGAAACTTCGATAAAAGAAAGAATGACGGTTGCATTTCGGTAGAAATGGAATGTGCTGCGATTCAGGCCATGTGTGATTTCAGGGGATTGGATGCTTATTTCTTCTTTACCAGCGGCGATCTTCTTGATGCTCCGAAGTGGGATTCACGGATGGAAAAGAACCAGAAGAAAAACACGCAGCATGATCCGGGACATTTCGAAATAGCGCTTGAACTTGCATGTTATGTTACTGACTGATCTTTGGAGAGAATTCTATGTATCCATTTGTAGATGAAAGAGACTTTAAACTTTTAAGCCGGGACAAATATACATAGGTAACCAGTATAAGGATATTATTCATGAAACCCGCTAATTAAATTCAAGAGGCAATTTTAGTTTTTTTGTTCTAAGAAAAACGCGCATGTTAAAACGAGCGGACTAGAGTGAATTTCTAGTTCGCTTTGTTTTAGAGAGATTT
>JAZASR010000102.1:0-3777 GCA_036343175.1 Lachnospiraceae bacterium | reverse complement strand
GTCGATTTCTCGAAGTACCCTTACCGCTTCCAATACCAGCATTTTGGTCGATGGGGTATTGGCAGGCAATGTCGAGATACCATCAGATGCAAGGTCATATAGCTCAGCTGCTTTTGATCGGTTCTGGTGGTATTTCTTTTCTGCCGCCCAAGAAACATAATCTTCAATAAACTCATCCTTTGTCATCGCGGTTATGTTATCAAAATGCCAGTATCTTTCTACAAAATCACTTAACTTGTCCTTTCCGTTGCTTTCGCTCCAACTATGAAGCATCTTCTTTACTCCTGGCATTGTATAATCCAACATATGCGTTAATTCAAGCAGTGCCTTTACATGAAGTTCCATGTAATGGCAATACTGTCTTCCCAGAAGTTTTAGTTCAGAGTACACGTCATCACTTCCTTGATGGTTTTCCAAACGATACCAGTTATCAATCCCATAGTTTGCAATTGTAATTGAATCCTGCTTATCTGTCTTTACTCTTCTAAGTCCTCTGGATGCATACTCCTTCATTTCAAACGGATTAATTACAGCTACAAAAAGGTTCTGATCCTGAAGTGATGACAACATCGGCAAATGATATATGCCGGTTGCCTCCATAACTATACGAATTTCTCCGTCCAGCCGCTGAATCATTTGAATCAGATTCTTCAGCTCACTCTCCGTATGCCTTACCTCAAATGGGCTTGCGACAATCTCCCCATAAGGTTTTAGTATGCACACTGTACTCTTTCCCTTTGAAACATCAATGCCTACGCTGATCATACATAACCTCCTGTACTTGAATTAGTAATTGTTTACCACCCACACTTATTACCATTCATTTTAGTTGGTTACGCGGGAGCGAATCCCTACCTGCTTAAGCGAATACTTATAATAAGGGGTTGGCTGACAGTTTTTAATGCCGGATGTAATAATCCAAAAAGCGCCTCGCCATACCAATTACTCCCCTTATTATAAAAAATAAGTGCAGATGTCAGAGGTAATTACTCTCTAACAACTACACTTTTATGGTACTAAATACGCCTGCCGACCTTTCTTCCAGTCGACAGGCGTTCCACCTCATGTATATTAAGTTGTTTGGAGTTCGGAAAAGCAGGGATTTTTCCGAAAAAGAAAGAATTTGGATGTGCTTTCGTTTGCCTCTCTCCAACTTCTTCGAGTATAAAATAACATACCTCAAAATGGATGTAAACGACTGAATGTGACCGTTTGCGACCGTTTCGGCGAAATTTGACTTTTTCAGCGAAAAGTGACAGAATGCGACTTCTTCAGTTAAAACCTATTTCCTGGCACAGATATTTGCAGGAATCGTCAATGCGATTATTGGTTATTTTTAATGTTTTACCTAGGATTACATCAATGGCATTCATATATACATCATCATTTTAGTAATATGCTATATTGACATCAAATTCCTGCTACATCCGCAATATCATGGTTTGCCTCCGCTTGGTAATAACTACTGATCGTTGTCGGTGCATTGAAGAGTGCTGTCAGCATATATTTCCTAATATTTCGGATCTTGGTTGTATTATGCTTCATGCATTCAAGCACATATTCGAGGTGATCTGAAGTTAACATCTGAAATCTTTTCCGCACATAAGCTACCGGGTAATCCTGTCCTGCAATATACAGCCTATCGTTGGTACTATGCAAGGTTTCAAAGATCAGCTCTGCCATTTCTTCAATCATCTCTTGGTCAAGCGGATGCTGCATAGCAAGCATTGTTATTCCGAGTCTTTCCCACAGCTTCTGCTTTTCAACACTGATGGCATTGATCACATCCATCGATCCTGCTCTAGTCTTTATAGCTTCTCTGTCATGATTGATCGGATAGGATATATTAATATTATTATTAATCTCTTCAGTATCTCTTAGGCTCGATTTTCGACAGTCTAGACTATCGATTTTCGAGTGTCTAGAGTCGCGATTTTCGAGTGTCAAGACTCGCGATTTTCGAGAGTCTGAACCGATTTCTTTCGTTTCTTCTGCGTCCATGGCACCTGAGAAATTTTTGACGTAAATCCTTATTTCTCTGCCTTGTCCTTGTCTCTTTCTTTCAATGAGCCCGATACCAGTTTCAGCATCAAGCTCTTTCACGATAGCTGTTGCTTTACCCTTACCGCAATGAAGCATTTCGCAGATATCCTCCTGCGAAAAGTAAATAAATACGCGGTTTTCCGAGTCCATCCACTGATTTTTCGTAGATAAAGACATCCTGTCCAGCATTAAGCCGTAAAGGAGCTTTGCGTCTGTCGAGAGTGAAGCAAAATACGAGCATGTAAAAAGTATCTTCGGGATCCGATAGAACGTATATCGGTCTGCTTCATTTCCATGGAAATATTTAAATTCAGGCTTAGCCGCCATCCGGATTCCTCCTTTCATTGAGGTGCATATTTTGCACCTCTAACATTTTTTTCATCATGCTGACTCTCTTTCCAGGCTTTTCACATACAGAAGACTCGGTTTCCCACCACCGCGGTTCTTTTTCTCTATGAGCCCAGCCTTTTCCAGTTCTGCTAGACAGCCCACCGCCTTATGCTTTGAAATATTGAGATCCTCTTCGATATCCATCAGCGGATAAATGATATAAACCTTCCCGCTTGCATCGATCCATCGGTTCTTCTCAACCATACTGAGCCGATCCAGGAACAAACCATATAAAATCTTTGCCTGCAAAGAAATCTCCGAGAAATCATTCTCTGTCAGCATTCTCTTAGGAATGCGCACAAATGTGAACTCATCCACCTGATCCTTATAAAAATACTGAAGAATCATGTTGCATCTGCCTCCTTTTCTTTCTCGTCATGCCACTGCTTAAGAAGCTCGATCAGTATCCTTTCCCGATCTGCCGTAGAATAGGATGGAGGAAAATATTTATCCAGCGTCCTTTGTGAAAACTGAATCCTACCGTTTGCCTTTGGCTTCGGCATCGCATCATTCAGAATGCCGATCATCGTAAACTGCGTTATATTATCAAGGTTATTGCAGGCCTTTAGTTCCTCAATCTGCCTTGGCTTCACTGTGCCATTTTCTCGAATATATTCATATAGCCATTGCTGGATATCATCGTTAAAATAAGAAATATCGACAGCAATTGTCATAGCAAGCTTCTTCTCGTCTACAAGATTAAGCAGCTTAGGATTAAGTTCTGTCAAACGGATATATCGGTTAACCTGTCTTCCGGTCATTCCTATCACTTCACCGATTGAATCCGCCGTTGTTGCTCGAGCACCTGAACTATTTAACTTCTCGACATGATGTCCAGAAGTTTCTCCATCTGATGCCTCATTATCCTGATCTTCCAACTTCTCGACATGATGTCGAGAAGTTCCCTGATGCCGCATTGCATCCATCTTCATTTTAAGAGCAAACGCCCGCTCACTCGGCAGAATTTCTTCACGCTGAATATTTGTATCCACCATAGCAATCGTCGCGTCATCATCAGTCATTTCTTTTATAACTGCCGGTATCGTCGTAAGTCCTGCTAACTTCGCCGCATGCATCCGACGATGACCGGAGATCATCTCATAATTCCCTTCATCATCCGGTCTTACCAGCACAGGAACCAAAACGCCATTCTGCCGGATGCTTTCTGTGAGATCCTCCATTTTTTCATCATCAAGCACCTTAAAGGGATGATGCTCAAACGGTCTGATCTGATCGATCCGGATCTCCGTCGTATTCTCCTTTGTGATCGGCGCACCCAATATTTCTTCAACCGACGCGAAATGAATTCTTTCCCGCTTAGTCGCCATTCTGCATCACCTCCTG
>JAZASR010000101.1:0-3901 GCA_036343175.1 Lachnospiraceae bacterium | reverse complement strand
GTTATCGCCTTCTAGTATAAATTATACTAGCATAATAACAGTTTGTTAACAGGCAATCATGAAAAAGTGCCGTTTTTCAGGCACCTTGAAGCTATCACAGATAAGCAGGAGGATCATAGTATAATTCCTGAAGAGTTAAGCCTATTATGTGGCTATTACGAATAAGCTTTTTCAAGATAATTTTTATTATCCTATCAGTTCATCTACAGATTCAAGCTTGAAATCATCTTTTCATCTGATCCCGTATGTATTTCCTTAAATCTGGTTGTTCATCAAGGTATGCCAGTACTTCGTCTGTCACAGGGTATTCCTTTGCAGCTTCCTTACCATATTTGAGCCATGTATATCCAACATCAAAGGCTTCACAGATCTTCCTTGCAGTTTTCTCTGTCATCTCCACCTTCTGTGATTCCAGCAAACTGACATAGTTTTGTGTCAGTCCTGCCATTGCCGCAAACTCTATCTGTGTCATGTTCAGTTCTTTTCTTAACTGTATAAGACGGGTTGCCGGTGACTGGGAAACAGGATGATTCAGCATTTCCCCTTCCCCGGTTACCAGCCATTCCTTGTTCACATCAAAGACATTGCATATCTGGTTGATCCTATTTTCAGATATAGCAGTAATTCCTTCTTCATACCTTCTTTGCGTCGGCTGAGCATACCCTGCTCTGCTTGCAAATGCCGCCTTAGATAAACCAATTGCTTCCCTGAGTTGTATTAATCGTTCCGCTGTATTTACCATAATGTGTTGTAAATATATGTTTTGTTTGTTATCTTTAATTAACGGATAAGTCGTTACCAGAAAGGTCAATAGTTATGAACCAGATCGAAAAGAAGCCTCGTAAACCTCGCTCAAGCAGACAGGAAGTCCTCCAGAACAAGATTGATCAGCTTCAGGAGAAGATAGCTGTTTATTCCGACAAGATCACTTCCTGCCAGACTGAAATCAACAATCTAACAGATGAACTTAAAGCACTGCAGGAAGCAGAAGAAAATGCCCGCAGGGAAGAAGAAATGAAGAATCTGCTGCAGATCATCAATGACTCCGGTTTAAGCATGGAAGAAATCCGTCAGCGTTTATCGCAATAAAAACAAAGAATATGGATAACAGAATTGAAACCTTCTCTGATGCTGCAGAGCTTTATTTCAGCAGCAATCTTGATCTCTTCACCGGCAACGAACTGGAGATTCTTCGTAAATCCGCAAGGAAATTCAAACTCCTTGCATCATATTCTCTGAGCCGTTTTCCAAAAGGCATGATAGAAATCATTCTGGACCACACAGCCCATTCAGATTTTTCACGCAGGAAAGCACGCTTCATTATGAAACGAATCATCAGCTATGCAGCTGAATATGACAGCCCCGTCATCTACCGGGAATTAACACCAGCAGAAACGATTCAGCTTCAGCTGAAGAATACCATGCTACTGCTGGATCCTTATCTCACTTCTGTCAGCAGAGAAGAACAATACCCTTCCCTGGGAGGTGCATTACTTGAACTTCTGCAGGAGAAACAGAGAACAGAATCCTATAACCATTGCCGCCTGTGGCGGGAAAGAGCCATTCTGCTTGAGAGGTATTACAGTGAAGACCTCAGAAGCATTGATATGAATGCCATAGCTGACGGATATCCCAAACAGCAGAGATCCAAGATCATCAAGACGCTGAATGAAGTCATATCCTGCATGTATCACAACAATCAATGGAGCATTTCTCATGAAAACAGCGCAGCATCCTGAGCTTCCGTATGGCACCGGAACTGTATACTATGAGCCTCGGAATGCAATCAATCATTGGATTGCACAAAGGTTTAAAACAGGAACAAAAGCAGGAAGAATCTATGTTGGTTCTTTTCCTACGGAAGAAGAAGCCAAAGCAGCTTTGGCGGATATTCGTTATAAATCCAGTCAGGAACTCATGCAGGAAAACCTGACGATGGATGAGCTGTATTCCTACATGGTACGGGGTCTGAAAAGAGCGCATCGTTCGGAAGCAACCATTTCTCAGTACCGTACAGCTATGAATAAATGCATTGATCTGGCAGACAGGCCTTATGTTTCCATTACCGGAGAAGAAATGGAAAGCTATGTCTTCTCTGAACTGACATCAGCTTCACAGCGTCTGGTTCAGCGTCTTTTCCGGAAGCTGGATGTTACTGCGCATAAGCGCGGTCTTGATATCCGCTGGTATTCAGATGACATTGAGAAGATCATCTATACAGACGATGACTTCAGAAGAAAACGGCATCTTTTCAAGGAACCGGAAGTCCAGGCTTTGCTGAGGCATACCTCTGAAGACGATGTCTATCTTGTCCTGGTTCTTCTGTATACCGGAATGAGACCGATTGAACTATTGCAGAAGACTCATGATCAGGTTGACCTGAAACATATGATGATCCTTGGCGGAGCAAAGACAGACTCCGGTAAAAGAAGGAGCATTCCGATTCACCCTTATATCCAGCGTTTCTTTCAACAGGCCATGCAAAGAACAGACACAGAATATGTCTTTGCCAATGAAAACGGTGGCATGATGCGTTATGAAGAACTGTCACTCCGTTATAAAATGGTCTGCGCTGAATGGTGTGCAAAAGGTCATACCCTGTATGACACAAGGCATTCCTTCTGTACCTGGCTCGATGAAAAAGACGTTAATTACAATACCGTGGAATACCTGATGGGACACAAGATCAATGAATACCGCCATATAGAAATTGATGAAGAGCGGCAATGGCAGGCAATCAATGCGCTCTGGAAAAAGCAGTAATGAAAAGAAGAAAAGATCAGATGCTGCTCAGTATATCAATTCCATCTACTTCAGACCGGACTATCACTGTCCGGATCATATACGCTTCAAGACTTTCTTTGAATACTGGATCTTTGTACAGAAAAGGATGGTTGCACACAGGAAACTGTCCGAATCTTCTCTTTACCATTATGTACGGACATACCTCAGCAATATGAGAAGCCTAGATACAATCTTATTGAAGTATCTGCGGCCGTTCAATGTGGAACAGATTCTGGATGATCTTTCCGTCAGCAAGCAGAGAGATGTTATTCTGCTTTACAAGAAGCTGGACAGGTATGCACATAAGATCGGATTGATCCCAGCGAGCTACAGCAGGGATATGGAGATGCCTCCATTGCCAGCATCAGAGAAGAGACAGAGTCAGGCTTTGACTATTGAAGAACTTCTCACCTGCTTTGAACATCAGGGAGAGCTTCCTGCTGATCTTGCCATACTGATGTCTTTTACAGGTATCAGCATCGGGGAACTGACTTGTCTTTCTTTATCTGGAAATGATAACCACCGCCTCACAGTAACAAAGACGGATATTCTTGCTCAGCAAAGATCTGTTCCGATCAAGGACTGTATTGAACCATCCTTAACACATATCCTGCAGTACCTTGAAGAAATTGATGGTCAATCCTATGAAAAGAAGTATTCTCTGATCAAGAAACAGCTGAAGAAATGCAAGGCTTATGGAATCGAGCATATCTCCGGAATAGTTACAAGGGATACATTCTGTGATCAGCTGCTATTACAGGAAGTATCTGTTGTGGTGATCAATGTTCTTCTGGGAACAAAGAATAAATTCAATTGTAATCGCCTGGTAACCTACTTCCACCCTTCTGAGAACAGGCTCAAGCGTGCCATTGATTCACTTCCGGACAAAGATAAACTAATCGAAAAGAAGCAGCGGCTGCAATCATTGCAAAAAGGCGAAGATCCAAACCTGTAGAGCAGATCAGAATAACCACCAATTCATCTATAGCAGCACAGCGAGGTTATCCCTCGCTTTGTTTGTCAGCAACTGCACGTATAACTGCATGTATGAATTATAAAATCATTCAAAAAGTGGATATTTATACGGAAAATACAATAGTAGCGAGAAGTATGTGTG
>JAZASR010000100.1:0-3909 GCA_036343175.1 Lachnospiraceae bacterium | reverse complement strand
CTTTCCGTGGTATGATGAGTTTAGATTCATCACGGAGGGTCGGCGCTATGTCTTTTAAAATCGTACAGAATGATATCGTGAGGGTAAAGGCGGATGCTATCGTCAATACGGCGAATCCTTATCCTGTCATCGGGGATGGAACGGATGCGGATATCTATGAAGCGGCGGGATCGGAGAATCTGCTTCGGGAACGCGTGAAGATCGGGAATATCGCGCGTGGCGATGCGAAGGCGACGCCGGCGTTTAAGCTGCAGGCTAAGTATATCATTCATACGGTCGGGCCGGTGTGGATCGATGGGAATAGCCACGAGGTGGAGACCTTGAAAAGCTGTTATGTCCGGTCGATGAAGCTGGCTGCGGAGCTCAAGTGTAAGAGCATTGCGTTTCCGTTGATTGCGACAGGACACTATGGATTTCCGAGGGATATTGCGCTGTCGACAGCTTTGGAATCCTTCAATTCGTTTCTTCTGGAATACCCGGATATGGAGATCACACTGGTCGTTTATGACCGGAAGTCGGTGGAGGTATCGAGCCGGATCTTCGGAGATCTGCAGTCGTTCATCGACCGGGAGTATTTTAATGACAAGCGGAACCGAGCGGGGAAGAAGCCCGATGGAATGGCAGGTGTTTCGAATTTCCGAGGCCGGAGATATATCGAGGAACAGAGGCACGCTGAGGATGAGAGGCTTACTCAAGAGCAGGGGCATGCTGAGGAAAAGAGAGTCGCCGAAGAGGAGAGACAGCGGGAGAGTGAAGCTGGGCTTGAGCCGTGGGACTACATCGGAGATGGCTCTGTTTCTGATTCCATCTCCTTCCAGAAAATGCTCCTTGAGAAAATAGATGAGGAGAAGCTGAGTGATCCGGATTTCTACCATGCCGCAGGGCTGTCACGGCAGGTTTTCTCGAAGATCCGGAGCAATGAGGATTATCAGCCTAGCAAGGAGACGGCGATTGCAAGTGCACTGGCACTGAAGCTGCCCTTCGATGATGCGAAGGCGCTGCTGGAGACCGCCGGTTATGCGTTCTCCCGGTCGCAGAAGTTTGATGTAGTCATTGTATACTGCATCAAAAACAAGATTTTTAACCTGATGAAGATCAATATGATGCTGTTTGAGCAGGATCTGAAGATATTTAAGATCAGCTGATGGTGTTTCATGGAGCGCTGGACCAGACATTGTGTCCGGCGCTCTTTTTCTGTTCAATCACAAATGTCAATTCAGAATTGACCAAAAGAGGTGCTGGGTTTGCTATGCTTTTATCGTAAACAAAGGAAGATTTGAAGGAATACAGGATGACAGGAGCAGAATCAGGGATATGAGTGTGAAATCCATAGGATATAAGCAAAACCGGCGATTTGAGAATGGACTTACCATAGACGTCACTGGAATAACGTTGCAGTTATTTATTGCGGATTTTGTTCCCAGGGAATACTTGAATGAAGACAATGAATGGTGCGCGGTGAGCGTCATAGCATCGATGGGAGACAGAGTGCTGTATTCTCAGGACAATGCTGAACTTCTCCAGGGTTCAGATGTCGAGAGGCTGTATCAGAATGCATCAGCATACCTGGGTGGAGATATGAAAGAGAAGACAGATCTCGATTTCATAGAGCCAGAGCTTCGATTGGTTTTTAATCCGGTCTTTGATGAAGGTGGTTCCTTGAATACAGAAAGCTTCGTTGAAATCAGGCTGTATTATGATTCATTAGAGGGGGAAGCCAGCGAGAATTTCCTTTCTTTGTGTCTGGAGAAAGAGCATGTGGTAAAGCTTCGGAATTATCTTGCATCTGTGATGAAGGGTAGACACGAAAATATTTTATAAAAAGGTCTAGATATGTGGTCACTGTGACCACATATTTTTTTGAAATTTAATTTTGATTCTGTAAATTCAATAATTTACAGAATCAAATTTAAAATTTGCTGAAATAATGATATACTTTGGCTGTGACGAATTTATTTTAGGAGATATTCATCCATGAAACAAACAGTGCTTCCAAAGAATCAACAATTTCTAGACAGCGAATCTCTGCACAGGATAGGATTTTCCAATTATTTAATCAATAAAATGGTGGCTCAGAACATCCTTAAAAGACTTTCAAAAAGTATGTATGAAAACATGCAATATGAAGGAGATATATCTGATTATGCCTATCTGAATGTAATAGCTCCTAAAGCAGTTGTGTGTCTTATGAGTGCAGCCAGATATTATAATCTGACAACATATCTTCCTGATACTATTGATATCGCCATAGAAAATTCTATGAAAATCAGTAGTCTCCCAGAATGGCCTTCTTTTCATGTTATGTATTTTTCAGATGAACGATTTAAGACTGGTATAACGACTGCTTCTGATGGATATGTGGAATTTCGTATCTATGATAAAGAAAAAACGGTAACAGACATTTTAAGCTATAGAAATAAAGTTGGAATCGAAGAGACAAAGGAAATACTGATAAACTTTCTTCATCAACCGGATCGTAATATCAACCAGCTGCATCGATACGCATCGCTACTCGGAGTAGAGAAGATTTTAAGAAATTATCTAGAGGTATTGCTATGAGCATACAAAATGTTGCATCAATAAAAGCGCGTCTTATGAATCAGAGCAGAGAACGTGGTAAAACTATGCAGGAAATGCTTACAGCCTATGGTCTGGAAAGAACAATATATCGTTTATCAGTTTCAAAGTATAAGGATAATTTTACATTAAAGGGCGGCATTTTTCTTTATGGTATTTTTCATGGAGACTTTGTAAGAGCAACGACCGATATAGATTTATTGGCGGATGATATCAGCAACAATATTGAGAAGATGAGGGCTGTATTTACGGAGATTTTTTCATTGAAAACAGATGACCCTTTACAGTTTGATCTTGATTCTTTACAAGTCCGTTCCATTACAGAATTCAAGGAATATCACGGCGTAAATGTTTCAATCATGTCATATTTAGACAGAACAAGGATTCCTGTTTCAATTGACATAGGATTTGGTGATATCATTTATCCTGACCGAATAGAAATGGATTTCCCAGTCATATTAAGTGATGAATGTCCAGTTGTTTATGCCTATTCTTTATATTCCTGCGTAGCCGAAAAGTTTGAAGCTATTGTTTCTCTTGGATATGAAAATTCGAGGTTTAAGGATTATTATGACTTATATGTTCTTGCCAGGAATAACTATTTTAATGGAGATGATTTGACGGAGGCAATAAAAGAAACTTTTGAACATAGGAATACGTCTTTCGATGATATTGTAGCCTTTGAGGAAGGCTTTTCTGATGATGTATTGCGTCAATCTCGTTGGAACGCTTTTGTTAAAAAGAAGAAACCAATGATCAAAATTACTCTACAGGACTCTATTGATATGATCAGAAAATTCATAGAACCTATAGTACTTAATCTTCAAGAAAATAAGAAGTTTACTTTACAGTGGAACCCACGCATTCAAAAATGGGAATAACATCCTTCTGCTACTGAAATCATAAAAGTGGTCACTGTGACCACATTTTTTTGGAATTTCAGCTTCGTTTTAGTTTCGTCAATTATAGTATGGACAAGATAAGAAAAAACTTATCAAAAGCAAAGCTCTTTTTCATAATTACCGGCTGCTTCTCGTGAGAGAAGGACACAGAGAGGCAGCCTACCTCCCCCAAGGGATAATCGCCGTGAGGCGTTCATCATAAAACCATCCGAGTTGACCAATCCAATGGACTCAGATAATTTTTTACTTAAAAGAAGATCCATTCTTAAGAATCGCATATTCTTGAGAATGGATCTTTTTTGCGAATTCCTATGGATAGGCTTTGATCGGTATACTTTACCGAATGAATCTGAATCCGGAAATCATGGTATAATGCTTACATCAGAGTGTTTTTACGGAGGTTATTATGGATTTCAGGGAAATCCCTCAT
>JAZASR010000099.1:0-3935 GCA_036343175.1 Lachnospiraceae bacterium | reverse complement strand
CTTAGTGAGTGTGTCAATCAGAAAATCTGCTCTGTTTCTAGATATATGCTCTGCATTTTCGAGGCAGATAGCAAGATCAAATTTATCTGTCACAGGGAAAGGCACTTCTTTATCTTCGAGATCAAAATATACAACCTCATCATCATTTAAAAAGCTGCTATAGCCCTTCAGCCATTCACCATCTACGCCGCATACCCTGACCCTATTCTGTGCATTTAATTTGAATTGGTTAAGCCACACGCCGGTTGCACAGCCTATGTCTATCACACTGGCAGGATGTACATAATCAATCAGCATAGGTACAATTGTTTCAGCTGACGAAATGTTGCTGGTATACTCGCCTCTGTCGTTCATTTGCTCAAAAGGTATATCTTTATTTTCTGACATTTCTTTTCTCCTACTTATTAAGAAAGACCGCTGATCCATCTGATTTCCGGTCCATTATTACCATACGCAAATATTCCAATCGGACATCTAAGATTCATACCTGTAAGCTGATTTACAATCATAGCTCTTGGCTGTTCTCTCATAATCGTTACCACTATCCGATCCGGTATGTATTCGCGGATCTCATCCGGCTTGATTACAGGTATTTCATCCCAGATTCTGTGTCCCCAAATGTCTGCATTATTATCCGATGTCGCCGCAACATCATATAATGTACTAAGATAAGCCCATGCCTCTGAAAAATATCCACCTGATCCAAATGTAACTATTCTTTCTTTTCTCTGCCTTTCATTACTCATATTTCTGAAAGGAGCTAGCTGAATGATTATCGATTCGAATGAATCCTCTCTCCTGCATCCAAATTCCTTCTTAAAATTAGATATACCTTGATGCTCTGAATCAGTCAGTCCAGTCCAGTCCAGTCCGCCAAAGTCATACTTAAGAAAACCGTTCTCCTTCTGCCATAGCATATCAAAATAGTGAAGATATCTGTTGGCCATACCAATCAGGTTTCGTTGTCTGGAATCACTTATTGTATGGGCAAGGGATGCAGACGTGTGCAAAGCAGCACGCTTTATCTTCCTATCCATCAGATAACTATGGCGGCACAGCAGTATTCCTTCTTTGTCATAAGCTGATGACAAGCCGAGATTCCCGATTTCAGCCAATAGCCTTATATTTCCTTTATCAATATCAGGAAGTCCTTTAGACCTGGCAAATTCATCGTACCAGGAAATAAATGAACCCAGTTCCTCTTCAGAAGGATTGTCAGTATAAGTGCAATAGACACCATCTCTCTTTGCTCTCTTAACTTCATATCTGTATGTCGAAGAAAATCCTCCGATTATCTCTTCTGCTGTACATGACAGATCAATCACACCTGTCATGGATGGAACTCCCCAGGTCTGTTTTTGATGAATAAAAGAAACTATCCTCTTATCAAGTCCCTTCCACCAGGAACAGGACTCCTGCGGATACCAGAACTGAGCTTCATCAAAATCATTTGCAAATCCCTTCAATTCTGATTCCGGCAGTTCAGTAGGCCAGTGAAGATGTAGGATTCTTTTGCCGTCCGACCTCAAATAACCGTACTGTATCATTTTATATCATCTCCTAGCTGTTATTATGTTAGTTTGCACTGATTCTATTCACTTATTATCCTCGCATATTCTGTCAGTCCTGCTGCCTTGTATCCTTTTGATTTAATGTATGAAAAAAGCTCCTCAAGATCTTTGTAAAGCCTCTCTATAGAAGCATTTGTCTTAAAGGTAGGACTGCCACCGGGCATGAGTTCAGATGAATGTATCATGAATTCCAGATACTCATTTCGCTTCTCCCTATCATCAACGATACTCTTCATCGACTTAATATTATTACCATCAGGTCGCAGCCAGAAATACTCACTGTTTCCGCTTCCCCTATGCCAGAGATCCATATGGCTCATTCTCTGCGATAGCTTTCTTTGTTTTTTTAAAGTAGTGACAGGAATTTCCAATATTCCGGCATTTCCCTTTTTACTGACATCCAGTTCTGAAAGTTCGTAAATGCCCCGCGGAGCCTTTCTATAGTCAATGCCTTTGCTGTTTTCACACTGTCCGGAATTATATGTCCAGTCAATCCCGGGGGTTACTGTGCAGTCTGCAGTATAGCCGTATTCATGAAGTATATTGATATAAACAGGGTCTATGTACCATCTTCCTCCGCGGTGCGAGCGGATTGGTCTTTGAAATGTATCCTCCAGGTGCCGGGTTATATACTCGACTTTCTGCTTCTGTATCTCTTTAGGATATTCACCTATATAGGGTTTATGTCCTCCATATCGGTCCGGAAGAGAACAGATTGGAGGATTGTTCCATGCATGCATGTGCATGCCGATTTCAAGTCCTTCTCTGTGCCTTTCTGCCATATTTATAAATGGAGCAGAAAGAGACATTTCATAGTCCACCAGGTATGTCGGTATTAGTCCGTATTTTTCGCACAGTATTTGGAAGCGTTCAAGATACTCCCCGTTTCTGTTCCCGATACGGGCAATAGACCAGTCCGAGTTTCTTACTTTCCAGAGATTGTCCCCCTCCGTATCAAGGGTCAGTATGCAGTATTTGTTATTCATAAATTAAGGTCCTGATTTTCTATAAGATCTATCCACTGAGGTACCACCTTTTCAGGTTTGAAAGCTTCTGATCTTTGAATAGATTTTTTTCTGTAATGCTCTCTCATGTCATTGTCAGTCAGAAGTCTGATCATAGCCTCTGCAAGTGCTTTTTCACCCTCTGTAAGATTTATATCTGTATTGGTTTTATTGTTATCTGGTGCAGGTACCAGTACACCGTATTCCGCATACCATGGATAATTTATTTTTTCTTCGATATCTGCACCAGGTGCTGTTAAATCTCTTGCGCTTGCAGGCACATCTGTGCATATTACCGGAGTCCCGCAGGTAAATGCATCTAACAGAGCATTTACAAATCCCTCAGCTTTTGAAACATGGACAAGGATATCAGCCTGCATGAGATAATCCTTAACAGATGAAGTAAAGCCCTCAAAGTGGATGTTATCTGTTAGCTTCAGGGCTTTTGAAAGGTTTTCAAGGCAGGTCAGATTTTCACCGTTTCCGAGAAAAAATACCTGCGCATCCGAGACGCTTTTTACAACATCATGCATGGCGCGTATCAGCTGCCATTGGGCTTTTACATCTGTCAGCCTTCCGATATTTACTATAGAGTGCGGTGGAAGTTTAATATTTAATTTACGTGTATTTCCGTCAGCAGATGCTGTCTCATCTGTCATATTTGGAATAATGCGGATTTTTTTCTTATCCACTCCGTAATTCCTGATAAGGTCATCTGCCTGATACTTTGTCATCGTAGTGATGCGGTATGCCTTATTGTACAGTCGGGGAATCTGTTTTTTATATATATCATCAAGCTTTGGCCATTCGGGTCGCCTCATTGACAGGCTGGTTCTGACGCTCAGTATTTTCCTCTCACCGATATCAGACAAAATATTGGCAAAATTGTAAGGCTCCATAAAGCTAATCGATACATCTATGCCAAGCTCTTTTTTGAGATTCTTAAGATAAAATGCTCTGTATTTAAGGTCTCTTTCTCTGTTTCCTGTTTCGGCAGAGCTTATCCAGACTATTTTCCCTTTATATCTGTAAGCCGTTCCTCCGCAGTGCCTGTCAATAAAGAGGTATACTGTATATCCCCTCTCCGTGAGCTGTCCTGACAATAAAGCAGCAGCCTTTTCGGCTCCTCCGAGATTAAGGCAGCCTATAATAATGCCGATTTTCTTCCCGTTACAGGTCATAGATTACGTCCTCAAGAGATACCACTGGGCATTTCACTTTTTTCCTCAGCATTTTATCTATGGATGCAAATACATGTACCGGTGTCACCACTATAACATCGACTTCCGGAAGGATATCATCAGGGCTGTATATTTCAAGGTCGGATGCAATATTCAGGGAATTTCTGTCAATGATATAT
>JAZASR010000098.1:0-3999 GCA_036343175.1 Lachnospiraceae bacterium | reverse complement strand
TTCCCAGTCTTTCCCAAAGCTTCTGCTTCTCAGCACTGATGATATCCATCACATCCATCAATCCAGTTTCTGCCTCTATGGCTTCGCTGTCATGATTGATAGGATAGGATATATTAATATTATTATTAATATCTTCAGTATTACTTGGGTTTGATTTCGGGACTTCTAGAAGTTTACTTTTTAAACTTCTAGAAGTTTGATTTTTAAACTTCAAGAAGTTTGAAATCGGGACTTCTGAAACGGTGTTTTCCTGAAGTTTATTTTTTAAACTCGACTGCTCGCCCTCAATCGCACCGGAGAAATTCTTGACATAGATTCGCGTTTCCTTTCCCTGCCCGAGTCTCAGCTTCTCGATCAACCCCACACCCTGATCTTGATCGAGCTCCTTCATCGCTGCAATCGCCTTATTTCTCCCGCAATGAAGCATTTCGCAGATATCTTCTATCGAAAAATAGATAAAAACGCGGTTTTCTTCGTCCATCCACTGGTTTTTCGTCGATAAAGACATCCGATCCAGCATAAGTCCGTAGAGCACTTTCGCATCTGTAGAGAGCGTTGCGAAGTATTCACTTGTAAAAAGCACCTTCGGAATCCGATAGAAAGTATATCGATCTGCTTCGTTCCCGTAGAAATATTTGAATTCAGGTCTGCCTTCCATCCGATATACTTCCTTTCCAGAAGTGTAAAATTTGCACTTCTAAACTGTTTTTCATGCTCATGCTGATTCCCTTTCCAAACTCTTTATATAGAGAAGGCTTGGCATACCATGACCTCTTGATTTCTTTTCAAGTAGCCCGGCATTTTCAAGCTCATTCATACAGACCAGTGCTTTCCGCCTCGAAATATTGAGATCTCCTTCAATTTCAAGAAGTGGATAAATGATATAGACTCTGCCCTCTTCATCGGTCCAATGATTCTTCTCAACCATACTTAGTCTGTCCAGGAAGAGCCCATATAGAAGCTTCGCCTGTATAGAAACCTCTGAGAAGATATTTTCGGTAAGTATTCTTTTCGGTACGCGGATGAATGTGAATTCATCCGCCTGATTACTATAGAAATATTGAAGAACCATCAATTCATTCCCTCGCTTTCCTGCTGATCATGCCATTGCTTCAAAAGTCCTAAGAGAACCCTTTCCCTATCCTTCGTGCTATAGGATGCTGGGAAGTACTGATCCAGTGTTTTTCTGCTAAACTGAATCTTCCCGTTTGGTGATGCATGTGGAAGAGCAGCATTCATAATGGTGATCATATCGGACTGAGAAATCTGATTAATGTTTCGGCATTGCTTCAAAGCGGCAATCTGCTGTGGCTTTAGGAATCCGTTATCCTTCACGTATTCATAAAGCCACTGCTGGATGTACTGATTGAAATAGGAAATCTCGACGCCTAATGCGATAGATAATTTTTTCTCATCTACTAGTTTTAGAAGTTCATCCTTTAAATGCGTAAGTCTAATATATTTGCGGACCTGAACGCCTTTTAGACCAAATTTCTCTCCGACTATCCAAGCCATTTCTACATTTCTTCCTTTATCCTTGCCAAGGTTTTCATATTTCCGACATTCAGTATCTGAGGAGGCATCCATTGGTTCTACCTTCCGATACTGGGTGTCGGAAGAATCGTCTATGGATTCCAACTTCCGACACTGAGTGTCGGAAGTCAATCCTTCTCCATCTAACTTCCGACACTGAGTGTCGGAAGTTATAAAATCTCCGTAATCGTTCTCAAAAATACCTCTTCTAGCTTCTTCTCTCTGTTCCTCGATAGCCAGTTTCTTTCCCTGATGCCGCATCGCATCCATCTTCATCTTAAGAGAAAAAGCCCGCTCACTCGGGAGGATTTCTTCCCGCTGTATATTCGCATCTACCATAGCAATCGTTGCATCATCATCGGTCATTTCCTTAATGACCGCGGGGATCGTCACAAGTCCGGCAAGCTTCGCGGCATGCATGCGGCGGTGTCCGGAAATCATTTCATAGGTTCCTTCATCATCCGGGCGTACGAGAACCGGCACCAGGACCCCGTTATTTCTTATGCTCTCCACGAGACCCGCCATCCGCTCATCATCGACAACCTTGAACGGGTGATGCTCGAAGGGACGGATCTGATCGATACGGATCTCCGTTGTAGCGTCCTTCGGAACTGGAGCACACAAAATCTCATCTACCGATGCAAAATGAATCTTTGGTCTTTTAGTTGCCATGCTCCAATACCTCCTTCGTTACAGCCGCATAAGCAGCGGCAGCCTTTCCTTTAGGATCGTAGTCGTAAATGCTCTTTGCCATCGCCGTTGTCTCTGATGCCTTGACAGAAAGAGGAATATTCGTCTGGAAAATATGGATTTTCTCTCCATAGGACTTCTGAACCTCAGTGATGATGTCCTTCGCGTAATTTGTTCTCGCATCAACGATAGTCAGAAGAATGCCTTCAAACTGCAGATTCTCATTGAGCCTCTTCTTAATTGTAGAAATTGTCTTGATGAGCTGTTGCAGACCCTTTACCGGAAGATAAGCTGCCTGCACCGGAATCAGAACACTATCTGCACTCGCCAGTGCATTGATCGTCAGAAGTCCGAGCGAAGGCATACAGTCAATCAGAATGTAGTCATACTTTTTCTTCAGCGGTTCAATAAAGCTCCGGTAGATGAGTTCCCGGCTCATGGCACTCGTCAAAGAAATCTCTGCGCCAGATAATTCGATATTTGCCGGAATCAGATCAACGCCCAGCTCTGTATGAAGAATGCCAAACCCATCCGGTATTTCTTTCTCGTTTACGATTTTGTCAATAAAATCAACAATCGTATTTTCCAATTTGTCCGGCTCCTGTATACCGAGACACATTGTGAGCGATGCCTGCGGATCAGAATCAACCAACAGTACTCTTTTTCCTTCATTTACAAGACCAGCTCCCAGATTCATCGTTGTTGTCGTTTTTCCGACGCCACCCTTTTGATTCGCTATCGCGATTACCTTTCCCATTTCGTAAAGTTCCCTCCTATCGATATTTGTATAATTATTTTATTTATACTAAATTCTTTCATATACCATCTCTTCATCTAATGATTTCGATCTCTCAACAAATTCTCTCAGTTTTGTTCTCCAGTAAGAGAGTCAAGATACTTCTCGAGAAGCTCTCTGTTGACCAACACAACCTGTCCGATCTTGACCCTGGCATGCGCTTCCTTCGCGAGCTCCTGAAATTTGTTGGTTCCCATACTGTAGTAGGCTGCTCCCTCTTTGAAACGGATATACTTCTTTTTGCTGGTATCGTAGATTTTCTTCATGTCTTTTCCTTTCTCTGTTTTGATTTCATATTGCTTCTTTTTTTTGGGGGGAATCTTCACATCAATTGCTTTATTCCCTTTTTTCTTTTTTGCATTCTCTGCATCCATCTTAGGCCCTCCATAAATCCGATAAATTTTGCCACTCCCCTAGAAATCACAAATGAAAAAGCTCTGTATTTATTCACTTAAAACTGCATATTCATACCGTCTGCTGTGATTACTTTATATTGATGCACAAGAAAAAGCCCCTTAAAAGTTTCCTTTTAAGAGGCTTTCAGATTCGACCTTCGCGGGCAAAAATCTTGTCCCGATTTACTCTGTATCCCGTTATTCCCTGTTACTGCTTACTGTAAATTAGCTTTTTGCTGTAAATTTGCTGTAATAGGCTTTTTCAGGTCGATTTTAAATCAAATTTTCAGAAAATTGGAAATTTCTTTCAGTCAATACTGGCCGTCCAAAATCTACCGGAGATTCATTTCGAATCGCTTACATCTCCTCAACCAGCTCGAGGTTGTGCTCTTCGTTCTGCTTCTTGCAGAGCTCGATGAACTTGTCAAGCGGTACGTTCTGGACCTGCTTGTTGGAACCGCGGACATTCACGGAAACCGTGTTGTTAGCGGCTTCATTGTCACCAAGCACGAGGATGTACGGGTCCTTGAAATTCTTGAAGGTCTTGATCTTCGTCTTCATGTTCTTGTCGGAGTAATCCGCCTC
>JAZASR010000097.1:0-4046 GCA_036343175.1 Lachnospiraceae bacterium | reverse complement strand
GGGCGGTGAAGATGGCCCAGCACGGCGCCCCCCTCGCGGAGATCATCGACGAGTGCGAGATCAAGGAGGCCGAGGCGCAGCTCATCTACAAGATGTACGCCCCGAAGGGCAGGCAGTAAGCCGCCGTACAGGGTCCACGCAATTCTGAATGCCGGCAGCGCCTGTCTTTATCTCTGCTGGGATTTCCTTCCTGAAAATCACTCTGCTGAAATCCGGCAGTGTGCAGTCCCATATTTTCTTTATCCTGATATTCCTTTGGTCCTGTAGACGTAAAGGCAGTTGCTGCCGGATGAAACAAAGCTTCTTTGAAACCAATGGCTGTTCGCATGTCCGACCAAATAAAGCTGCACGCTGAAATTTGGGAAAAATAGATCAGCTCCGTCTGCCTTTGGTTACTGATTAAGACTTCGTGTTGTTTCGATTCATTGTGATATTGGCAAAGTAATTTTTTAGTGTGATTTGTATCACAAATAATTTTTATACGCCTTGACGTGTCATATGACGGGGGGGAACATGCCTTTGAATGTGAGGACTGTCAGCAAAACAGAAGCATAGTGCTTTGCTCGACAGTAATGCGCGATACCTGCCAGTCTTAATCCAGCATAGTTTAAGGATAACGATATATGAATCCATTTTTTAAGTCGCTGATCACTACGGGAACAAAGCAGTTCCGTTTCGGAATTATCAGTTTATGCTGCCTTGCTGTTGCAGCCCTAACAGCAGGTTGTGGTGAGTCGGAGAGCACTCAAAAGAAACCGGGAGTTCTTGATGCGTTGAAAAAAGAACAATCAGAAAAATCAGCAGGAAGTCCAGCAGTTCAGCAGTCCAAACCGGTGCTCAGCGAGAAAGAAGCAGAATTGATTTACCGCAAATGTACAAGCGGCATCCTTGAGTTTAAGAATGAATGTAGCCAGTCTGTGCCAAAGCTGGAACAGACATGTAAAACTGATGATCATACGAGCTGTTCTTTACTAAGTTCAATGTATGAATTAGGGTTAGGTGTTGAAAAAGACCTAAATAAAGGCAAAGCCCTTTTGGAAGAGTCTTGCCGCAGTTCAGGGTTTGGATGTATAAGATTAGCTTTATGGGTTAAGAATGATAATAATATAGCAGATGCCATTACTTATGCTAATGAAGGCATTAAAAAGCTGAATTCTGAATGTGCTTCCGGGAGGGGTGATAGCTGTTTCTATTTGGGCAATATATACTCAAAAGGACTTCTTAATATAGAAGTTGATGATCCTTCTGCCATTTCATTTTACAGACAATCTTGTGATATTGATTATACGAACGGCTGCATTGCTTATTTTCAAAGAGAGCCTTCCCAGACAGATAAAACGATTTTTGAACGTAAATGCAAAGAAAAGGATGAAGATGCATGTTACTGGCTGTCTGATTATTATAAAAAGGCCAATAACCGTGATATGACGCAATATTACGTTCAATTGTATCTAAGCATTATTGGTGATAGCGGAGATACAGAAGAATCATTAGAGAAAGAGGCCCGTCAAATCTTTTCGAATGGCAATGAAACAAGAACGCCTTCAATGTATATAGAACTCAATGAATTTACAGAGAAGCAATTAGCACGCGGATTCAAAATAGCTCTTGCCAAAAATAATAGTAATTATGGAAAGACTGGCAAGGACTCTTTTATTGAAATGCTGGATGCCTATTCTGATATCAAGAATAACAAAATAGACTCTTACGAAAAAGAACTGCAAGAAACTCAGAGTAAAATTAATGACAGACTGAATATTCTGGCAAGAAATTACACAAAGAAAATAATTGAAAATCGTAAAAAGAAGGATGATTATGATTATTTTATGAGAATGTATAATGCAAATACTGACCAAGAGCTGGAGGATGCACTTGTTTTTCAAGTAATAAACGGTAGAGATAACGGGAGTGGTTACGGGAAAGACTTCTACGATAATGTAGAGAAAACAGATGAAGAAGCTCAAAAACTTCATGCGCGGGCTAAATGGCTTATTACCGAAAAAGGTCATTTAAATAGTTACCAAGTTTATAACGAAGATTGGTTCCCTGAATTCCTTAAATCCGATATTACACCGCTTATAAATGAGTTGGATAAAACATGTCAGTCCTCAAAATTTGAGAACTCATGTACGCTCGTTGGTCATTATTACGAAAAAATTAATGATTCCGCTAAGGCTAGAACAGCGTACGAGACTGGCTGCAAGAAGGTGGATGGAGAAAGCTGTGCAGCTCTAAAGAAACTTGATCAGGTGCCTGACAAAAAGTAGTACTGTTTCAGTATTCAGAAAGTTGTAAAAATTGGCGGAATCCTAAATAGGGATTCTGCCTTTTTTATTTTATTGCTTTGCTTGTCAAAGAGTACAGAATTTGAGTAATATGAATCAAGAGTTTGTTGTGTCTTTGTGAGTCTTAGAAAGTGCAACGCTCTCATCTGCGAGTTGCCTCTTGAAGTTCAGGGTGTGGTTTCCCGACACTGCGGCGAGGATCGCCGAGGCGGAGAAGGACCTGCAGGACATTGCTGACCGCCTCAACGAGGTCGAGTCGCAGGATCCTGACGCCAAGATGTACAGCATGGCGGTGAAGATGGCCCAGCACGGCGCCCCCCTCGCGGAGATCATCGACGAGTGCGAGATCAAGGAGGCCGAGGCGCAGCTCATCTACAAGATGTACGCCCCGAAGGGCAGGCAGTAATGCACTGCCGCCTACCTGCCGGGCTCCCCGCCCGGAAAGCGAAGAGTCCCTTTTCCATGACAAATAACATGAATGCCCTATCCAGCGCTGTGATGCTGTGCCTTAATGGAGAGAACTATGGTTTCTGAAAGGCTGAGAAAAATTGCCGGTACGCTGAGGAGCCAGGGAAATATGAATTTCCTTGATCCTGCCACACCGGAGCAGATCTCTGAATTTGAGAGGAAAAACGGGATCAGGCTCCCTGAGCAGTACCGGGAATGGCTCGCCTTCAGCGACGGAGGCGAGCTCTTCCTGCCGGCCGGATGCCAGATGTACGGCGCCGCCCATCTTCCGCTTATTGATGCAGCTGACGGGAACAGGCCTGACGATGCCTGGGTCGTCGTCGGCGCAATGTGCAACGGGGATGCCGTCCTCTTTGAGAAGGGGAGCGGCAGGTTCGCCGTGTACTTTACCGAGGAAGGCAGGCTTGATGACAGTCTGGTTTACAAGGATTATTTCACTTTCCTCGGGGGCCTCTATGATCTGCTCGGCATAGCTGAGGAAGAAGATGATGATGAAGACGGTGAGGGCAGTGAGGAAAGCCCGGATGATGAGGAGAGTGAGTCCGCGGAAGAATCAGGCCTGAGCGGGGAAGCAGCTGACCTCTGGGACATGACTGAGGACCCCGAGAAGTGGGCCAGGGACGCCTGGAGGAAGCATCCGGAGCTCCGGGACTTCTACCGCACGAAGACTCTTGCCTGGATTGACTCTGAACTACGGGCCTATGACAAAGCGGATGAGTTTGAACGTGAACAGTTCAGAGACGGCTGGTACGACGCCTATTTCTACAACAAGGCGACAGGTAGGGACAGGAAAAAGGCCATTCACGCAAATTCCAGGGAAGAGCTGAAAAAGATCCGCCTTGCCGAGGCCCGCTCCTTCGAGCCTGATCCGGATGATCACAGAAAGGTAATGAGAGACTATTTCGAGGACCGCGGCTGCGACTGGATGTGCCGGGGGCTTCCTGCCTGCTGGCAGGAGTATGACGAGGCGTGCCCGAACCCTAACTATGACGGCTCGCTCTCCTGGGATGAGTGTGAGGATGAGGAATAGCCGGACTGCCGATTCTGACTAAAAAGTGGCAGAGGCATCCGGAGGCCTCCTGATGAGGCCGCTGCCCTCAGGGCCCTGAGCTCTGAGAACGTGAGGCAGGCCGGTACATCAGGGCCTCACCCGGGAATCTGCGGCACCTGCGGGCTGACAGGAGATTTTATGAGGGACTGCGGGCTTTTCTGGTCGGATATCAGTGTTACTGAAGGCAGGCTTGTGAGGATCGCTCTCATACGCGGAGATGCTCTCAGGACGTCATCTGCATC
>JAZASR010000096.1:0-4058 GCA_036343175.1 Lachnospiraceae bacterium | reverse complement strand
GGGATGGACCTGGATCAGCCGGGTGCTATGGGTGATAGGGATGCTCTGTCCTTTGCCGCATGCTTTCTGCACGATATTTACTATTAGTATTTATCGGCGGGTTTAGGGGAAAGCATTAACAGATGATTCGATATTATATATACAGTATCCGTAAGAAAAACGTCTACAGTGATATCGTGGAATGTTTGATATTATTCTTCAAGATGCCACCAAGATGGTAGGCGGTTAACCCTCTATGGAGGGACTGTACTCTCCGATCTACATATATCTGACTCGTTCTTTCATGCCGGTGGTGTAAGCATTGGAAACTCACGACTGAATTTATGATGGCAAAAGGATATTTTTTAATATATGATTATTTCAGAGTATCCTTTCTGATTGCTGCGATATTTTCTTGTAGAAGGAGAAGCGTAATTATGATGTATCCTTTCATGACATTAAACGATGGAACAGAGATTGTTCATTCTGAAACCTTGCCGGATGGGCGTGTAAAGGTTTACATAGAAAAGCCTGATGCAAAGGATTGTTTTCATCATGCGACCTGCTATCTTCCTCAATACACTTGGGAGGATATATTTGGATTTTCAGATGAAGAAATAAAGAACTACCAGGAATTTATCGAGTCTACTGCTCATTTGATCATTAAGTTCGCGAAAGAAGGAGGACTAGAGAATGCCTCAGGTTTTTAAGGTCGGTTCATATTTCGTCTATTTCTGGTCGAACGAGGGTGATCCGCTTGAGCCTTGTCATGTGCATATTGCTTTAGGAAGTCCCACCGCAAATGCAACAAAGGTATGGATAACGAAATCTGGACGGTGTCTTCTCTGTAATAACAATTCACATATTCCTTCCAAGGTTTTAGGCAATATTATGAGTGTCATCGAAGCAAGAAATACAGATGTAATATCAAAATGGATAGACTATTTTGGAATCATTAATTATTATTGCTGAAATATCGGTGGTGTGAACATTGGCCTTGGGATGGGAAGAGAATGAACCTGGATCAGCCGAATGCTTTTAGTCAGCCCTACTCTTTTTATATAATCAGTCAGTTAATCTCTTCAGAGAAGAGATTCTCATAATCCTGCATTTCATGGTATATGCCATCGACATTGGCTGTCTTTCCATTGATTTTGTACAGCATCACGTAATCATGATGAAGAAATTTTATTTTGTGATATCTCCGTTCCCGTAAATCAGGGTCATCACAATACCGAAGGCTATCGGCAACCAACTTAAGTTTTTCAATCGTGTCAAGTGCATCATCAAGAACAGCATTTGCAGCCTGATCGTTAAGAAGCGTATATTGTATATAGTTTACATAATCATTTAGCTGTCCCTTGGCTCGGTTGGAAAGAATAACATCATACGAATCCATGCTGTTTTTTTAACTCCATGATAGCGGCAGATGCTTCCTGGCATTTGCCTTCTGCGATTTGTTTCTCGGATTCATCAAGTTCTGATAAAATCTTCTCTTTGGATTTCGGCATGAAAGGATTCGCCGGGCGCTCCGCTGTGAAAAGCTCCTGTGTAAATAGCAAAACCTTCTTTTGTGCTTCCTCCGGCATGGTCTCTAGCATAGATACGGTCGTTTCAATTGTACTCATAACTTATGACCTCCATGTCTTAATGTCAAAATATTGGCTTAATATCTATAGCCGGCTTTTTTTTGCTTTAACTATAAACTTTACCATTAAATAATGTCAAGGTATCAAACAGCTGTGATGCATACTGTCATTTTATATTCTGTCCCGGCATCGGAAATGCTTCCTTCTGCATCGGTGGTGTAAGCATTGGGATGGGAAGGGGATGGATCTGGATCAGCCGGGTGTGATGGGTGATGGGGATGCTTTGTCCTATGCCGCATGCTTTCTGCACTATATTTACTATTAGTATTTATCGGCGGGTTTAGGGGAAAGCATTAACAACTGGACAAATATCTGTGCAGGTGGGATAAGCATTAGGATGGGATGTTCTGTGGTTTAAGATTTATACAATTTTAATGATTGTTATGTTATACTTTCTTCGTAGACTTGGTCAAAGTTCGAGGAGATCACCCATGGGATATAATATTCCGAGCAAAACCATAGATGAACTTACTTATATGGACGATGTGTTTCTAAGCACTGCACTGGAGGATAATATTCCGGTAGTCCAAAGAATGGTGCGAATTATTCTAGATGATGAAAGCATTGTCGTAACCAAGGAGACCTCACAAAAGGAGTTAAAGAATTTATTTGGTCGATCAATACGATGCGACGCCTATTCGGAAGATGATAAGAGCCGAAAATATGACATTGAAATACAAAATGGTTCAGAAGGCGCATCTGTCATAAGGGCAAGATATAATTCCGCTATGCTGGATACAAATAATGAACTGTCGAGCGATCTTGTTTCCAAACAACTGACTGACAGCTTTGTGATTTTCATTACAGATCATGATCATTTTGAGCTTGGATGGTCCGTATATCATGTAGAAAGATGTCTATTGCAAAATCATGATAAAAATCAAGCTGTCAAGAATATTAAGGATGGCAGTCACATTATTTATGTTAATGGACTTTATAACGATATCTCGACTCCGATTGGCAGGTTAATCGCCGATATGAAATGTAAGAATCCGGAAGATATGTATTATGATGAGCTTCGTGAGCGCACTTACTATTTGAAGAGAACAGAAGAAGGGAGAAAACATATGTCTACTGCGATGACTACTTATGTTGAATATAGTAATTCTGTTGCAAGAGCAGAAGTTTTAGTAAAAGCCGTTGAGAATGCTGCCGATGGTTTGAACGCATCCATAGAAGATGCTTGTAAAATTTTAAAAATTTCTGTCAATGATTATTATTCTGCTAAAAAGCTGGCTAAAGAAGCTGCGGAGATGACGGTATAGTGGAACATTTAGAAGAATGATGTACTGAAAAGTGGAATAAAAGTAGAATATTCCGTGGAATAGTGTACTAAACCGTAGAGTAAACCGTTTACGCGCAAGCTTCGATATTCCTATTTTGGGGTCTATGAGCATTGGGGTCAGGAACCATTAAATTGAAGATATAATTCCTGTTTCCCTTTATATTCGTGAATTTGGGCTACATAAGATAAAATTTCCGAATCCCATGTGCGATCCTTAAGATGTGTATAATCAAAGCTTCTCATAGCATAATCTCCCAATTTGTCCCACTTTTCTCCCATTATGGTCGATGTTTTGGGAGAATACCATCGATAATATGCCTGTCCTTGTGCTAAGATAGACTCATCAAATCAATGAAAGGAGCTTCCCATGGACACGAAAGTTACGAGAAATTTTACCTATGGTCTGTTCGTCATCACGGCGAAGGACGGCGATAAACTGAACGGCTGTATCATTAACACCGGTATCCAGGCGGCATCGGATCCGCTGACCGTCGCAGTCTCCCTCAACAAGGCGGATTACACCTGCGACATGATCATGAAGACCGGCGAGTTTAACCTCACCTTCTTATCAGAGGATGCGAAGTTCGAAACCTTCGAGCATTTCGGCTATCAGAGCGGCAAGGATGTCGACAAGTTCGCGAAGGATTCCCTCGCGAAGTTCGAGTATAAGCTGGCAGCGAATGGCATCCCCTACGTCACAACCGGTGCCAATGCTTACCTCTCTGCGCATGTCACGAAGTCTGTTGACCTCGGAAGTCACATGATGTTCATCGCGGAGATCACCGACGCAGAAGTCTTCTCAAAGACTCCGTCCGTCAGCTACAGCTACTACTTTGCGAACATCAAGCCGAAGCCGGAAGCGAAGGCAACTGAAGCCGATGCGGCAGGCGAAAAGAAGGTCGGCTGGATCTGCACGATCTGCGGCTACATCTATCCGCATGAGGAGCTCCCGGCGGATTATATCTGCCCGATCTGCAAACACCCGGCGTCAGATTTCAAGAAGCTGTAATAATTTCCATCATCTCGTGAACGCGATGGTCAAATGTATGACCATCGCGTATTTTATTGTATCCGTTTCTTGCGATTGCTTCCCGTTCCTCCGGATGGGCTAGATAGTAGTCAACCTTCGCGAGCAAATCTGCCTC
>JAZASR010000095.1:0-4123 GCA_036343175.1 Lachnospiraceae bacterium | reverse complement strand
GATATCAAGGCCAGGCCGCCTGTGGCGGTGCTTCGCAGCCTTGACATCATCATCCCACTGTTATAGTGGGCGATCAAGCAGATGTAAGATGGCTTACGCCATTTACATCTGGCCAGAACCAAGTAACAACTGAAGGCATCTTGAAAGGGCTTCGGCCATTTCAAGGTTCGAGCTATCTACGATTTTACTATGTCGGCACAGAGTGATCTGTGATCCACGCGATTAGACGGTAGAGCTCACGGCGGACCATTGACCTGTCGGTAACCAATCCACGTATATCAGAGTGGCCAATGCCGGGAACTGATACTCCGAGGCTCTTTCCAGATGCCTTCAGTAACAATTAAATAAGTTTGTGGTGACTCCCTGTAAGTTTTCTCTTGACAGGAGGTCATTACATATCAGTAGTTATAATTATCATTTTCTTCATTCTTACAGAATCGAATATCTATCTGGTTCAGCAACGCATCAGCACTACCCCATACCTGTGAATCAAGAAATACTTTTAAGCCAAGACTCTCAAGGAGCTTCGTTAATGTTTTTGCTAATTTTTCATCATTATGACTATAAGAAATAAAAACGTCCGCTCTTATGCTAGGGAAATAATGGTTTTCCAGATATTCACCATCTATTACACCTGTATCTTTGTCAATTGCATTAAGAATAACGTTTTCTATATCCTCATAGGAATGTGCATGATGTATATGGTTTTGAAATCCATATTTCTCACTAAGCATATTTATATAACTCAGATCGTCACACTTAAAATTGTATGCCCTTTCCATGGTTTCATCCTTTAATCAAGCCTTTTTCTTACACTATCTTCAATCATTCTTTTTGAGAAAATCGCAAATACACTTGTCACTACAAACGCCATTATAAATAATAATATGATGCGGGTGTCAAAAGTATAAAATGACACCTCATTGACATTATAGTAACCGTTTTCCGTACCTTGACAACTGAATACGATCTTGAAACATAAATCGCAGGAAAACCGCGATTTTATGCGGATGAAAGGGTATAATAGAAGTATCTTAAAACCATATCTTCGAGGTATCTAATCATGTCGTTTGTCCCTAATGATCATCAGCAGCTCTCTCTTTTTGATTCCCTTGGCTTCCTTTCCCAAAGGAAACGCCGGATGCTGGAAAATTCCTGGGCGGAAACTTTTTCCTCACACATTTTTACGCATATCGATGAGCATATCTTCGCACCGCTTTACAGTGAAAAGACGAATTCTCGTCCGAATGCGCCGATCAACGTGATCGTCGGAGCCCTGATCCTGAAGGAATTCACCGGAATGACCGATGACGAGATCCGGGAGTCCTGCGAATTCGACTTCCGTTTCCAGTATGCCCTCCATACGACGAGCTTCGAAGAGCAGCCGATCAGTGACCGGACCTTCAGCAGGTTTCGGGAACGCTGTGAAGCTTACGAACTGACCACGGGAGAAGATCTGATCCATCAGTGCATCGTCTCCTTATCGGAAGAGATCCGTCAGTATATGGGGATCTCCAAGAACATCCGCCGGATGGACAGCATGATGATCGAGGCAAATATCCGGAAGATGGGCCGGCTGGAACTCTTGTATACCTGCATCTCCTCTCTGGTAAAGAGGATTCAAAAAGATGGAAGTTTAGATCTTCCGGCTGTATTTAATCATTACGCCGAAGCGAATGACCGGAACCGTGTGGTCTATCATGACTCAGATCTTCCGCAGGCAAAACGTCTTCAAACTGTCATTTTGGATGCTGCACAGCTTCTTCCTCTTTGTAAAGAGGACTATGAGCAGACAAAGGAATACCAGCTTCTGGAACGGGCACTCAATGAACAGACCAAGGATGACGGCAAAGGAGGCAGAACTCCCAAAGGAAAAGGAGAGATGAACTCCTCTGCCCTTCAGAATCCATCAGATCCGGATGCAACTTATCGTGTGAAAGCCGGAAAAGCACACCGCGGCTACGCTGCGAACCTGACGGAATCAGTCAATGAAAACGGGTCTGTTGTGACGGATTATCAGTACGATGTCAATACCAGAAGCGACCGATCTTTCCTCTTGGAGGCTCTGGATCAAATGGAATCTTCGAAAGAGACTTCTGCAGTTATTACCGATGGATCATACAGTGGTGCTGATGTCCTGGAAAAAGCTGCAGAAAAAAATATTGGCATTCTCACGACCGGTCTTACCGGAAGAAAGCTTCGAAAATATTATGAACAGTTCCGGTTCTCAGAAGACGGAACCAAGGTTCTTGCCTGCCCCGAAGGGAAAAAGCCCAAGCGGAGTAACTACAATCCAGGTACCCGACGGATCCGGGTGTCTTTCTACAAAGAACAATGCGAAAACTGCCCGCGTCGGAGTGAGTGTCATCCGGTTTTGAAAGTAAGAACAGCCGTCTTGATTCTCCCCTCCGGAGACAGCCGGACGGTTCAGGAGCAGAAAGAACGGCGGACGGAGGAAGAGGTCTGGAAACTCATCGGCCGGATCCGAAATGGGATCGAAACGGTTCCCTCGATCATCCGGAATAAATACCGGGTGGATCATATGCCAGTCAGAGGAAAGCTGAGAACAAAACAGTTCTTCAGCTTTAAAGTTGCTGCCTTAAACTTCACCAAACTGATCCTGCATGAAAGAAATCAGGAATTCTGCCGGACATTTCTCCCGGAATGAGGGGAGAAATGGGCTGCCGACAGGCTTTGAAAGAGGCAGCCTGTTGAAAAATCTTTTCTGCAGCTGACAAAAGGCATCGAAAAATTTCAAAATCGTATTCAGTTGTCAAAGTACAAAGGAATTTATGTTATAAAGCCACGAAATCGTGACTTATGACACCTACATCATATATATAATCATTTTATCTGTTTTCTAATTTTGAAAAACACATATAAGCCATAAACCTGGAGGTAATAATCATGGGCTATTATGATAACGATGGTAACTATATTCCCACTGACGATGAGGAATTCCTTAACGGCAATGTTCCTATCCGCAGTGAAGAGGAAGAACAATATATACTCGAACATGAACTTGAGGAAGATGCCGCTGAAGCAGATTTCCTGAGTCAAGAAAATGAAGACGATGATCAGGATTCTGATGATCAAGAAGATGAAGATATCATTGACGATCTTCTCATCCTCTCCATGTTAGATTCCAAGAAATAAAATAACTAAGACTTCTTTCTATCAGTATTCTCATATCTTGATATTCAGATTACATAAAATAAATCCAGATACCACGTGTTAATAATTGCTTTAACACAAGGTATTTGGATTTTCACTATTTCATTGTTCTTTTTTACTGTTCTGCCGACCAGTTATCCGGTTCATCCTTAGGAGGCTCTCCGAGATATGGCAGATACAACTTCGCTAGAATCTGTGCATTCATGTATGCCATAATCACAGGCCATACCAGGAAAAACAAGGGAATGGTCACACGAAGAACTTCCGGCATCCAAAGAAGAATTGCCGGTGACAGCCAAAGCACTATCATAAGAAGACTATAAGGTGCATGTTGAATTCCAAGAATCAATGCATTTTTAATTGTCTCACTCACAGTATTCTCAATTAATCCGGTCCAGCTCATGTAGTAGATCCAGACTGAAGTTACAAGCATAACTCCCAGAACAACAATCGCAAGAATAACAACATTCATTGGCTTAGCCATGTTTTTACCAATCTGAAAATCCATAAAAAGAATTCCATAAGCAAGAAGCATTCCAATCCAGACTCCAACAGTCTTCTTGAAGTTCTCTGCGAATAACTTGAAATAACTCTTTGCGAGAGGTCTCTCATCACCGCGAATTGTGCGAATCAGATAAGTGTACATGGAACAAGTTGCTGTTCCTATCGTAATAATTGGAATGCAGGTAATTACAAACAGGAGATTCAGCACAACAAGATCTGCTGCTGTCTGCCACCATTCAAATGCTCTGTTCTTATCAAACTTTCCTGAAGCCATAATTTCTCCTCTAAGTTATCTTTCTCGCCCTATTATCCGGCGCCCTCCACGCTTGCGTAGGGCGGGATTCACCATTTCTTGCTTTCTCGCCCTATAGCCTGGCATCTTTAAGCAACTTATAGGGCGGAATTCCCCTTTCAGTTACTTTCTCGCCCTATTATCCGGCGCCCT
>JAZASR010000094.1:0-4138 GCA_036343175.1 Lachnospiraceae bacterium | reverse complement strand
GAATTTCCGCCATCATCCTTTGTTTCTCCGGAATCTTCCTTGCTTTCTCCCGGATTATCCGGATCAGTCTCTGACGGGCTCTTGGACTCGTCAGTGCTTTTTGATTCCTCAGAACTCTTAGTTTCTTCCGGATTCTCAGGATTCTCACCGGTTTCTTCAGTTGATTCCTGCGTCGGATCTGTTTCCGTCGGTGACTGCACTGGAAACTGCGATAGAGAGAAAGGATTTGACAGTACATTGCTGTTTCCCGAATAGAGTGCCTTCGCCGACCCTGTTCCATATATAAAGGCTGACGTAATGCCAGCCGCTATCATAACCTTCAAAATAATTCCTGTTTTTTTCACGGGTGATTACCCCTTTTCATCGTTACCTCCATTCTGTCTCCTCTTCTGGATCGGTACCAAAAAGAGGAGACCTACTGCTTTCTGTTTATATTTGGTTAATGCTGGCCCTTCGTATATTGGATACTCATCCCGGAATATAAGCACCTTCAGCGTCAACGAGACGGCCATCCGGTGTCCGTTCATTCTGATACATCGAACCGTAACTTCGGAAGCCGATCGCGTCATAAAGCCACTTACCGACATTCGTCTGGAAGAACCAGGTCTGCTTCGGGATATCATCAGCAGTTGCAAAATAATAGTATTTCTTTCCGATCTTCTGCCACCCGGTCAGCATATGCCCTGTGTCAGGATGGAGATAATACTTTTTATTATCCTGGCTATTCGTTTGCCATCCTTTTGCGAGAACACCTAGATTTCCGTCCGAAATATCATGTGCAAAATACCAGTTGCCGTCGTCCGAAAGGATCCAGCCGGTTTCCATCCGACCGTCGGCATTGAACTTGAACCAGCTTGCCTTGCCTTGATCATCTTTTCCATAAGGATTTTTGAGATACAGCCAGCCACCCTTTGCTGCTGTTCCATCGGTTAATAAAAACGACCAATGGTTCTGATCCTTATCGATCAGCTGCCACTGGCCGTCTGTGAATGTATTTGCTGCTACACCATATGGATTCTTGTACATGCTGCTATTTGCTTGACCTGAAGCAAATCCTGGTCCGATGCCGGCTTTGTCACTGCTGACCGATACACCTTTTCGAACAGTGCTGGATCCGCCTCCACCGGAAGAACTGCTCTTTTTCGAGCCACTTCCAGAAGAACTGCTACCGGAGGAGGAATTTCCAGATGCACTGCCACTGGACGAACCGCTTCCATCGGAACCATTTCCCGATGAGTTACTGCCTGACGAAGATTTTTCGTCTGATGAATCATTTCCCTTTGCAGGTACCTTTCCTGTGAAGTCCAGTTCTTTCTCGTCTCCCCACGGCGTATCACTCGCAAAATCAGGCAAAAAACCTTCGGCTTGTATAGCTTCAGCTTCCGATGAGATAGAAAACTCTTCACCACTTGAATTGTCAAAATCCGGAAGTTTTACGCTTTTGCAGAAAATAGTTTCTTCGCCTTTCGAAAGTGCTTTACGATAATAAAAATATTGTCCCTTTTTCTGCCAGTCAGCAGAAATACCGGTCAGAATCGAATCATCAAATCCTCTTTCCGAAGTAACATCAACTTTCACCCGAATATATACGGGAACAGATTTATTCAAGACAGAGAGGACATAAGCAACCTCTTCATCAGGAAGAAGATTTTCTTTCTTTGCATCATTCGTTCCCTTTTCCTGCAAGAAAACCTGAACTTTCTCTTCTCGACGGATCAAAGATCTTTCTCCTGCGTAAACCGGATTATTAGAAATGAATAATGTTGTGAGCAGGATTACTGAAAAAATGCCTGTAATCAACTTTTTATTTTTCAATTTCTATTTCTCCCGATAAGATTAAAATGAATATGACTGCCCGTCCTGACTTAAAACTTCTTTTAGAAGCTCACGATTGGTTAATGATGATTCCGTATGTTGTCTCATAGAAACGCTAATTGAAATCTCACCTTTGATTGCATTCTCTAAAGTATCAAAATCTTTAATTCTTAAGGTAGTCCAAAAGGGGTCTAGCTTTTCGTCGGGTCTAATCGGTTCTTTTCCCTCAAAATAGCAGATGACATTACCACCCTCCTTTTTTTCGATGACTTCCTTATATTTTGAAAGTTTCTCACTAAGGCCAACAATTTCTATAGGGCTAAGATATTCATAGTATTTGCCGGTAACATGCTTCTTCATGTTCGGGTAGGTCACTTTAACAACATAATCCGCATCATATTTCACATTTGATGTTAACGTTGGTTCACTTTTCATTTCAGAACCAGGGAGGAGATTTTGGTTATCCTCTGACTTAAACACCGCATCTTCCAGTGTTCCGGCATTTGTCTGATTGCTTCCTCCTGGTTGAATCGTAAAACTGTGGGATACTCTATTTGAATAACCACTATAAATAGCATAAGCCGCTCCTGCAGCAGAGATCATTAACATTACTGCTATTCCTAACATTACTGTGCTTCGCTTCATATTTTTGAATAAATTCATTTGTGTTTTTCCTTTATAAAATCTACGTTGTCGTTGCCGTAATAAATGTAATATAACCTGTCATGTATTTTTTTACACGCAGTTCTACTCTGGCCTGTCGGTTCTCTTATTCTTCGCATCCATGCTCCTTCATTGTTATATCTTTAATGCTTACATCTGCCGCCAGCACCTGCTCTTCTGTAAATACTGTGATTCTGGTTCTCAGTCCGCAGACAGATGAAGCATTATTGAACTTTATCGTTTTATCTCCTTTTGATCTTTAGGATGATTTCGAACACCTACGAAGTTTTCAAATTCTAGATCACTAAGAGACTCTCTTAATTCTTTCAGACTCCTCTTCTTACCGGTTATCAAAAGAAGGATCCTACTCCTGAAGATTCCTCGCCTTCCGGATCAGCGGAGCCGGAAGATTACTATAGAAGATAACCCTGCCCTGGATCTGCCCCTTCGCCACAGGGTTGAAATCTGCAATCTGATTGTTGTCTCCCTTAAAGATGTACTGTCCTCCCTGTTCATCGATGATCCGATGAATCACCTCATTACCCTGGATTTCATACATTGCAATATCTCCGATCTCGGGCTCCGACATCGGATCGATCACTGCAAGTGCTCCAATCTCCATTACCGGCTTCATGCTACCGGTCAGAACATATCGAAACTGGAAATTCAACAACATAAAACAAATGGCTGCAGCTAAAATCCAAAACAAGAGATCAGAAGCCGTCATGACCGCTGTCCGCCTGTCTGCGCTGCTCTTTCTATTCTTTTGAGCCCTTCTATCCGTCTGATCTGTATCTCTGATCCTTGTTTTGATTTTCTTCTTATATATGATGGTTCAATCACCTCCTCCTGAATGCAGGCATAAAAAGACGCCTGCCGACCTTTCTTCCAGTCGACAGGCGTTTCGCCTCATACATATAAAGTTGTTTGGAGTTCGGAAAAGCAGGGAATTTTTCCGAAAAGGAAGAAGCTGGATGAGTACTTTGTTCGCCTCTCTCCAACTTCTTCGAGTATAAAGATACCATGCCTTGAAATGAGGGTCAACGGAACATTGCGGTACTTCCCGGTACTCTTTCAGAACTCCACGGAACTTTTCGGAACTCTGCGGTACTTTTCAAACTTTCAATCAAAATCTTCAAAAAAATTTCCCGGATTTTCTTTAATTCTTCCTCAGAGTGGCCAATGTTCTACTTCTTCTAAATGCTAGATGCATTTGCCATATCATGATTTACCTCTGCACGATAATAGAGATCTATCGTTGCCGGTGCATTGTACAGTGCCGTCAGTATATATTTCCTGATATTCCATATTTTGGTTTTATTTGTCTTCATGCACGAAAGAACATATTCCAGATGATCTGAAGTAAGCGTCTGAAACTTCTCTTTCACAAGCGCTGCAGGATGCTCTTCGCCAGCAATATATAGTTTCTGAGCAGTACTATGTTCTGTCTCAAAGATCAGCTCTGCCATTTCCCTGATAACCTCCTGGTCTAATGGATATTGCTTAATAAGCATAGTTATTCCCAGTCTTTCCCAAAGCTTCTGCTTCTCAGCACTGATGATATCCATCACATCCATCAATCCAGTTTCTGCCTCTATGGCTTCGCTGTCATGATTGATAGGATAGGATATATTAATATTATTATTAATATCTTCAGTAT
>JAZASR010000093.1:0-4148 GCA_036343175.1 Lachnospiraceae bacterium | reverse complement strand
TTCCCTGCAAAATAGTCAGCTGTATAAGCTTTCATTGCAAAGCAGTCGACATTATCAGTTTCCCTGCAAAATAGCCAGCTGTATAAGCTTTCATTGCAAAGCAGTCGACATTATCAGTTTCCCTGCAAAATAGCCAGCTGTATAAGCTTTCATTGCAAAGCAGTCGACATTATCAGTTTTCTTGCAAAATAGCCAGCTGTATAAGCTTTCATTGCAAAGCAGTCGACATTATCAGTTTTCTTGCAAAATAGCCAGCTGTATAAGCTTTCATTGCAAAACAGCCCACATTATCTGCTTTTATTGCAAAATAACTTAACTTATAACTTAATTAATCTATAACATAATAAGAAAGGATATATCAATATGACCGACAGGATCGCAAAACTCTTCATGAACATGATACATTATGACAAACCGGATACCATGCGCATCCAACACCTTATAAAGGTCCACGATCTTTCCGCGCTCATTGGCAGAGAGGAGGGCATGAATGAGGATGAACTCTTTGTGCTGGAGAGTGCTGCAATACTCCATGACATAGGTATCCACAGGTCTGAGGAAAAGTATGGGAGCTCATCCGGCAAGTATCAGGAAATCGAAGGGCCTCAAGAAGCTGAAAAGGTCCTCCTGGAGACCGGCGGTTATACCAATGCCCAGAAGGACCGCATTAAATTTTTGATTGCACACCATCACACATATACAGGCGTTGAGGAGGCTTCAGACTACCGTATCCTCCTTGAGGCAGACGCCCTGGTGAATATTTTCGAAGATAAGCTCACGCCTGAAGCAGCCAGACATATGAAAGAAATAGTCTTCCGTACGAAAACAGGCCTGAAGCTATTGAATGATATGTACGATATTTGATCACCCGCTGATTCTATAAAAAGCCATTGCCAATGCCTGGTTTCGACATAGTTCTAACGGTGTTCTAACAGGATATAACAAAAAAAGCCATCGCCAACGCCTGAGTTTCGACATAGTTCTAACGGCGTTCTAACAGGATATAACAAAAAAAGCCATCGCCAACGCCTGAGTTTCGACGTAGTTCTAACGGTGTTCTAACAGGATATAACATAAAAAGCCATTGCTAACGCCTGGTTTCGACGGCTGCTTATGTATGATATCTGACCGTATATTCCCGGAATAGCTGTCAGCATGAGGGAAAAGCTGCTCATTTGTCGTAATGCAGCCCGCTTTCTGCCTCATATCCCTGCATCTGAGGGAAAAGCTCTGTCATATATGGCAGCTCTGTCACCCATTTGCAGAATGTATGCCACTCCTTAAGCTTATGGCCGTGACGGGCGCGGAACATGGCTGCCGCATTCTCGTATGACATGGTGCAGGTACGCATCTGGTGGTAGCTCTCCGGAAGAAGCTGGATCATAGAGTACCAGAGCTCCTTGTTCTTGCGATCCTCATTATAAGATATACGGAGCTTCTCCAGCACCTTAATGGTCTCCTCAAGCGCAGCAAGCGCTTCCGGATTCATATGATCATGACTGAAATCATCAAGTTCAAACTCCTTAGCCTGGATCTTATGCATAGTAGATGTTGAGTTTGCGACAGTTCCGACCTTATAGGTGTCATACTCTTTCCACCAGTAGATAGGCGCTGTAATATCTACAGATATGAAGATCTGACGTATGAACTTGCGGTCATCGCTGCCTGCGCTGCAAAGGCGCTTTGCAAGATCGAGGTCATTAGGTCCGAATACAAAATCTCCATTATCATCATAGAAACTGTCCATCCTGGCCCAGCTGTTCATAGGGTTTCTGGCACCGCGCATCGCATTCTCAAAATTAACGACATCAGTATTATTAAATGTTATCATGTTATTCTCCTTAATATTTTTAAAAGCCTAATTTTTATATATTGCAAAATATAATAGCTATCCGTCCTAAAACCGAAAAAAAGTCTCGGCGCGTAAACTGCGCATTTCCCTGATGGAAAAGTCACGGCGTAAATTGCGCATCTCGCTTTATGGAAAAATGTTTTTAGCCGTCTTCTTCCGTCATGCCTGCAGGCTCATGTTTTCAGCCGCCTTCTTCCGTCATGCCTGCCGGCTCATGTTTTCAACAGCTCTCTTACATCATATCTGCCGGCTCTACAGTATTTTCATTGAAATCAACAAATACATAGTATCCGCGCTCGTTCTCAATGACCTCTTTCACAACGCCTTCGCGTGTCTTCAAGCGGTCATTAACATGATAGCAGCCTGACATGGCGATAGCGGGCTCTATGATATATGTGTAGTTAAGAGCAGTCTTATGCTCAGTAACATTTACCCTGTCTCCTGCCTTTACCAGGTCAGGGCGCTCCATCTTGTATCTCATGGTACGCATGAAAATCTTCTCCTTTTTACTGCAATATTTACGCCAGAACTGACTCACCAGTGTTTCATGTCGAGGTGTCCATAAACTTCAGCCTCGACGCCTTCTTAAGCGGGCAGGCATATATCCAATCACAGCCTTTTTAAAGGTCTGGGCTTCTTTCCGAGCTCTATGGCATCATATCTGCGAATAACTCCGTCAAAAAGGATATTTCTTATTATTTCCCTGTGATCTTCTATAGGCAGTATGTCAAATATATCATACGCCTGCTTCATCTCATTGAATGCCATGGTTCGTATATGCTTTCTGAATGCACCTCCATCCTTCATATATGGAGACCTCTCCAGATCGTCTCTCGCATGCGGCTTTTCGCCGGATCCGTCCGGCATACCTCCCGCATGCACATTTTCGCCGGATCCGTCCGGCATGCCTCCCGCATGCAGATTTTTGCCGTACCTCTCCAGCTCATCTCCCGCGCGCATTTTTTTGCCGGATCCGCCCGGCTCGTCTCCCACATGCACATTTTCGCCGGATCCGCCGTAAGGGCTTCTGTCTTCTTTCCACACAGGCTTAAGGGGATTGAACTCACCCTTCTTCATATCCTTGAAAATATCATCATAAGCATCTGTAATATAAATATACCTGCCTAGATGAAAGCCCAATTCATAAGTCTCATCATCCCATTCGCCGCCGGATCTGAAGAGGATCCCGGTAATGTCGCCAAAAAGATCAGCAAGTTCTCTTATATGGCCATTTCTGTTTTCAAGCCTGTACAGTCTTTTAAGGTCGCATTCGATCCTTTCAGAGCATTCCGGATGAGCTTTCTTCGCTTTCCTGTATGCTTTCTTAAGCGCAAAAGCACCGGCGCCCTTTACGAGGCTCCTGTCATCATGAGCGTCATCAAGCAGTTTCTGATACATAAGGATAATGGTCATATCCGCAGCATAATCAGTGAACTCATTCTGTCTTACAGGCCTTTTTACAGCCGGATGCACCAGACACCGCTTTTTATCGACTCTTGTCTTATTGTCATAAAGACCTGAGAGCAATATGCAGAGGAATGTCAGATCATAATTTACCAGAAGTGAGGCCGCGGGACTGTATTTTGAAGTCAGCCTGTGACAAAGTCCGCAGTAGAAAGAACGATAGACCTTCATTTCCTTCACTTTGAGCTCGTCAACGTCCACAGTCACATATCCGAACATGCAGGCTCCTTTCTCCCATGTCTATTTACCAAAAGCGTCATGTCTTCCTGATGAATTTTGCGTGACACTTAGGGCAAACGATCTCGACTCTGCCCTTCCCCTTTGGCACACGGATCTTAACAGAGCAGCCGGGACACTTAAAAAGCTTGTATCCCGAATCATTCTCCTGCTTCTTCTGTTTTGCCTCACGGGCTTTCAGATGAAAGAGATCCTTGACAGCATTATGAAGCTTAAGATACTTTTCATTTTCCTCGTAACGCTTGTACTGATTCTTTGAGAACATCCTGATAAATGAAAATATCAGCATTCCCACAGCGAGGGCACTAAAGATCAGCTTAACATAATCATTCTTCACAAACATGGAAATGATGATGAATATGAAGGCCGCCACTATTATGAAATTGGAAACATGGTCAGCACCATACCTGCCTTCCATAAACTGGCGTCCGCGCTCGCGCAGATCATTCATAAAATCCTTCATGATCATTTACCCCTTTATCATAAAATGCAGCATCTTATTACAATGCCAAATCACAAAATCAAATTACAAGAAAGTATTCATCATCCCGATCCAGAATTAATTAGGATCTCAAATCAAAGGATCAGTATCCCA
>JAZASR010000092.1:0-4172 GCA_036343175.1 Lachnospiraceae bacterium | reverse complement strand
GCTGTGTACTCTATCATGACGGAAGGCAATGCTGCACAGTACTATCCGGCGTATGCTTATAATCATCCACTCATGACTGAAGATATGAGAATCTACAGCGATTCTAAGATTTCCGCTTTTCTGGATGAGGACATGGACAGCCGGAGAATCGCTTTCCTCAATGAATGGAACAGGAAACGAGACCATAGAGAAAAGATCTATATCTCCTATGATTCTACCAACAAGATCTGTCAGGCAGGTGACATTGACCTGGCAGAGCCCGGACATTCAAAAGAAGGTTCTGACAAGCCGGTTTTTAATTATTCCATAGCATTCGACAGGGATAACAAGGAACCGCTTTTTTACGAAGCCTATCCCGGGAGCATCGTGGATATTTCTCAGCTTCAGTGCATGCTGGAGAAAGCGGAAGGATACGGCTATAAGCACATAGGATTTATCCTTGACCGTGGGTATTTCAGTAAAGCGAATATCCACTACATGGACAGCAAGGGCTATGAATTTATCATCATGGTCAAAGGGATGAAGAAGCTTGTCCGTGAGCTCATTATGGAAGTTCATGGTACATTTGAGCAGAGCCGTTCGTCAGGCATCCGTGCTTTTAGGGTCAACGGGATAACGGTGAAACATCAGTTGTATCCTTCTGATGAACGGGAACGATATTTCCATATCTTCTATGATGAAAAAAAGCACGCCGCGGAGCGATCCAAACTGGAACAGGACATTGATCTGATGACCAAACAGCTGAAGTCCTGGCAAGGCCTGCCGGTACGCCCGATGGGAAAGTTTGCAAAGTACTTTGATCTGATCTACTTTCATGAAGGCAAGGACGACGAAGTCTTCAACTGCGCTCGGGAGCGAATGGACGTTGTGGATCAGGAGATAAAACTCTGCGGTTATTTTGTAATCATTACATCTGAAAAGATGAGTGCGGAAGAAGCGCTTACCCTGTATAAGAGCAGAGACAGCTCGGAAAAACTCTTCCGAGGGGATAAATCTTATCTAGGAGACAAAGCAGAAAAAGTATACGGAAGCGAGTCTCTTGACAGCAAGATCTTCATAGAATTTGTTGCACTAATTATCAGAAACAAGCTGTATACCTGTTTGAAAGAAGAAATGCTGCGCAATGAGAGAAAACTGAATTTTATGACAGTGCCGGCGGCTCTCAGAGAACTGGACAAGATAGAGATGATCAAGGGGTTGGATAATGAATACCGACCGGATCATGCAGTTACTGCGACGCAAAAAGCGATTCTATCTGCTTTCGGTATGACGGCGAATGATATCAAGCAGAGATCAAAGGAACTCAGTGCCGAGCTTGCTAGGATCGAACAGGAAGCGGCAGAGAAGAAAGCGAAAACACCAATAGTGTCTGAATAAAAAAGGAAGGGAGATTCCATGGCACGAGGAAAAAAACTAACATTGGACGAGAAAATAGAGAAGGCACAGGCAGTTGTATTTCAGACAAAGGACAGGTATGATGCTGCTGTTGAAGAACTTAACCAGCTTCTTAAGAAGCGGAAGGAATTGCAGCAAAAGGAACTGCTTCAGGCGATTGAAGCAAGTCCAAGGTCTTATGAAGAAATAATAAAATTCCTCTCCGGAACAGAAGATTCCGAAGAGGAATAACAGCGATTTTAAGTTTTGAGGGTTAAAAAGTACGGGAAGTTAACAGAAATAATGCGATTCTTCACTCTTGCAAAATGCAAGAATTCCTTGAGAATTCGCCTGATATATGGTATGCTATATGACACATTGTAATGCCTCTAGCGGAAACACTTCAGAGAAATGGAGGTCGCCTAAGGCGGTGAGTTATAACAAGCTTTGGAAAATGATGATAGATAAGAAAATGACGAAGACTGAACTGACGCACTTGGCGGGCATCAGCACAAATGCCATGGCCAAACTGGGAAGAGATGAAGATGTTCGGGTAAACATTCTGGAAAAAATCTGTGCTGCATTGGGTTGCGGGATTGAAGAAATTATGGATTTTATTCCGGATAGTTCTTCTGATGAACGTAAGAATGTATAGATCTATCTGTAAAGGAAAAAGTTATATGAACAGTAGATGGATATGTCGAAGACTACTGTCGCTGCTGCTCTCTATAACGATGGTTTTTTCGTTGGTAGGTTTTTCTTCTTCATCAGAAAAACCTCAGAGTAGCGGAGACGTTCCGCAGAATGCCACTAATGTCGTTGTGGACAATGTAAACATAAACGATTCCCTGGTAACGCTGGAGATTAAGGGAATTGAGAATACATCTATCCGCACGGATGACATTAATATTGACGAGATCTTGGTTAACTGCATAGAAGTCACTGACATTGATACGATTGAAATTGAATTTACGTCTATAAATGATGAATTTGTTTATTTGGCGTATAAAAACTTTGTCTCTGTCTATGGAGATGATTTCAACCTAAAAGATCTTATGGTTGATGCGGGGATTGGCGCAGGATGCATTTTAGTATGTGTGACTTTATCAGCGGCAGGAGGTCCGGTAGGTACTTTCTTTGGCGCAATTATCACATCACAGTTCACAACCTCTGCCGTAGTTATCGGAACCGCTATTGATGCCGGAGTATCTGCTTATATGGCTTATCAGGAAGGTGGAGACGCCTCATATATAGTAGGCCATATGCTTAATGGTATAGCTGATGGGTTTAAATGGAGTGCTATTCTTGCACCGTTAACTGGTGCTGTGGATGGAATCAAAGCACTTCGTGCGGTAAATGAACTCAGAAAAGTACCGGGCTTTGAGGAAGTAACTGATAAGGAAGCCAGAAAGGTGTTTGAGCATCTGGCGGATATTCTGAAGCAGTCTGCAGATATTGGAGATAATTATACAGATGATGCAGTAAAAGCACTTTCCAAAGAACTAGGTGATGAGATATCAGAGGATCTTCTAAAGAATATCCTGTCTAACCGGACTCTCATTACTAATATCGTTCAGAAATTCAATCCATTTAATGTTTCTTCCGATGTAGCAAGGGCTCTGCAGGACAGATTTATGAAGAAGGCAGGGCTGGCCGATGATGTCGGAAAGCAGTTGATTAAAGATATTAAAAAAGGAACCATAAAAAATCTTGATGACATAGCTGATCCTATAGCCCGTGAATTCATCGAAAACAATATGTATGAGTTTGCCCAGTGCTTTGGCAGTCATCTTTCCAAGGAGTTCATCGATAACTGCATGAGAGCAAGTATGGGAGATGAGGCTTTTGACCTTATAAAGAGTGCAATATCCTCAGATGACTTATACTTTGAACTGCTTGAGAAAATAGGCAAAGATGCAGCAGATGGTATTATTGGCGATTCGAATACCCTCATACTGATGCAGTTGAGATATGGCAGTAAGAATGTAAACAAGCTGATGAATGCACAGATTTTATATAATCAGCTTCGGAAAGCCAATACTTACATACCTGATGAGCAGTTCCGGATTGTTATAACGGGATTGCTGGATGGATCGATACGATCATTAGATGATGTTTCTAAGATTAATGCACAGATAGCTAAAAACATGTGCGGGTCGTATGAAATCGTTGCTGCGTCGATTAAGAGTTTAGGAAATGAGAAAGCACTATCTGGACTACTCGATGATATCGCCCGTAACAGCCTTGAAAGTCTTAACTTCACACCGGATTTCTCGAGGGATCTCATCCAGAATTCCCTCTCAAAATCAGAAATCATCAGCAAATATGGAGATGACATCTATAGCCAGTTAATTGCAAATTATAACTTCAGTATCAACTGTCTAGGTACGCAGGCAAAGATAAACAGTACATTGATTGGAGATATGACCACTGATTTCCTTAAAGGAGAAGGTCTTGCTGATGATGTTATCAACGGAATCCTGAGCGGTAGAGGTATATCTGAATGGGGAATTCCAGATAAAAAGATTATGGATATCTGGAATGTAGTGTCTGATTACTATCGAATCTCTGATGCTTCGGTATATCAAAACTACGTGTTGGAGATTGCAGAGCTTAGAGGCGAATACATCTCTGACTTTGTGGCTCAGTATAAAGCGGCCGGTAATACGATCAGAAATTCCACCTATGCCGGATGTATTATGCAGCCTACTGGGGCAAATCCGGCTTATATAAAGGCAAAATACGGCGACATCTACATGAGCAAGCAGGGCTTTGTAATTCTTGATGATTATGCGGTT
>JAZASR010000091.1:0-4306 GCA_036343175.1 Lachnospiraceae bacterium | reverse complement strand
TGGACATTTTCCAGCGTAAGCTCTGCAAGTTCTCTTTTCTCAACCATATCATTCACCTCACACTTGAATGATATGAGAGCTTCAGATTCCAGCAGTCCCGTTTATGGTACTCCGTTCACCATTTCGCATACATGGCCTAACTAATCTATTAAATTCTTGATTTAAATAAAGTTGTATAAAACACAAATAACCCCATGATGTATAATCAAGAGTAGTCTCGGAAACACTGGGCATATTGAAGGGAGTGATGCCTAATCGGGAATGAAATACATGAATTATTGGTTATGAAGAGCGATTGCCGCATGACAAAAAGGCATCATCCGATGCTGGCTGAGAAAGAAATTTCTAACGGTCAGCTGAAGTGCTCTGCTTTGGCCCAGGCATCCAGATGAATGTTGATGCCTGCGAGGATGACGAAGAAGAAATGTTTTGATCCGTTCCGGCAGGAAAGAGAATGAAGACCGTAGTCATTGAGAATGCGGTTATTGATTCGTTCAGTGGAAGTACGGTTCTTGTAGATTTCTTTCCATTCATCAGAGCCGTACATCAAAGGACTGAAGAGTTTCAGATTTGTCTTATCAAAGACTTTCACAACTCTGCCGTAATCTGATTTACTGCATTGTTCGGCAAACGGGCAGTAATCGATTTTCCCTCTTTTGAGAGGACAGCGGTATTTCGTGGCCATTTTGGAGTGATCGTAGCCATCACGGACCATTTCAGTTCCATTCTGGCAGATAGGAACACCTTGTTCATTGAGATGTTCAAATTCTGCATAAGGGTTTTTAGGGTTTGATTTTCGCTTATTCCAATCAATGACAGGTATGGTATCTTTATGGCGCAGATATTCGTAGATGTCATAAGAATCGCTGGCAGAATCGAAGCACATATATCTGGGATGGAGCTCCTGGTTAATGTCGAGAAACTGAGCGGTTGCGGAGATGGTCGTTAAAGCATCGTGCTGAGAAGCCGTACGCAGTGTAAGGAAGACTGGCAGGTCAACACCAAGCAGAGCGTTATGGTGAGAGATGTTGTACAAGGTATAGCCGAAATAGGTTACACCGAGATCGGAATCCCATCCGATATCTGCGTCGGGCGCAGAATAGCGATGGGTGAGATCGTTAACATCTGCGTCTTTTACTTTATGACCGAAGGGACTGGAATGAATATGGAGAGCGGAACCATCACCTGATAAGATCAGGTGATCAGAGTCAATCAGACCGATATCCGAAGAAGGGATCACGGCGAGACGATTGAAGATCTGTTCAGCAGTCAGTGTAGAGCGTCCGGAATCGCAGGAAGCGTCTTCCCAGTATCGGTCCTTGAGATATCGAGTCACACCCTGATCGTAATTGATCCACTTCTCATTCTTCCTGAGATTCAATTCGCGGAGCCGTTTCTTGGTTTCGGAAGAATTCTTTCCGACAGGATAGAGTTCATCCAGATGAGGATCGACCTGCATGATGCGATTGATGAAACCGTAGTGGATAGCGACAGCAGGGATTCGCCAGGAGCCGATGATGTATTGAATGCATGGATCAGAGCGTGCTTCTTTAACCCAGCTGTCAATGGAAGTAAAGCCAAGGCGCTGCATAAGCAGATAAGAACGGAGCAGGACAGCAGGATCAAAGGCCTGCCTTCCGCCGATCTGAGAGTAGAGAGGCAGTATGAGATCTGAGGCAAGACTGGGATCGAGCTTACGGAAACGCCATAAAGCAGAACGGAATCTTTTGTTAGAGCTGAGACGTCTGCGATCAGAGAAAGAGAGATTGTTTTTCTCATCGTGAAGGAAATCAGCATAGTCAGACTTGGCAGAAATATGTTGGAGCATACAGGAACCTCCTCGGTTCCCATAACTAGCCGAGCGGAGCGAGGCCGCGGCCAACAGGTTCTTGTCAAGAGGAAAAAGTAAAAAACCTCCTCAAAAAAAGAGGGGGCAAGGCAGAAATGCCTGAATAAATAGCGGCTTGGTTAAGCATCAGAAGCTTTTCCGAGACCGCTCATCAAGTCATCGAGGGGTAATTCTAATGAAAAGAATAATTCTTACACTGTTTTCTTTAACGTTGCTAACCGCTTGTGGGAGCAACTCTTCGGATTTACATGCGACTAATGAACCCGTAAACACCGATTCGGCCAATGAAAGTACTGATTCTATCTCCACAGATAAATTGCAACCAGACGTCCTCGAGATTGGCGGGAGTATGAATGATAATTATTTCCACTATGGTGCTTTCCTGAATAATCCTAATGATTCTGAGGATATGGAATTTGTTGGTTATAAAGTAGTTTTAAAAGACAGCAATGGCCATATCCTTGGAATAGATGAAAACACAACTGGTCCGGCATTTGCAGGAGAGACTATTGCTGTATCAGGATTAATTGAATGTTCTAATGGAACTCCCGCATCAGTTGATATGACCGCAAGTTGTGATGATTATCAATATGGTATAAATAGTGGTGCCATTCCATCGTCCAGCTTTTATTTTAAAGGCCTAGCTTATTACCCAGACAGTTGCAAAATAACTGGCTTCCTTTATGACAACAATGAAAAAGATTGCCCTCTAGTTCAAATTGATGCAATTTTCAAAAGGGATGGCACTATTATTTACGGCATGAACGGCTATTGTGAAAATGCAGTACCAGGAGAAAATGCATTTGAAGTAGACTTAGATACTGTAGTCAACATGGATTTTGATACAATTGAATTATACGCAAAAGACTGGAGCCCATACGAAGATCACAAAACAGACTCTTCTTTTACTCCAGAGTCTGATCCAAAAAACGAAAATGTGATTGTTGTAAACAGCCAAAGTGATTCAGACGAACCGGGACATGCAAGCGCAACTTTAGATACTTCCATCAGGAATGATGATTCAACAGATGTTGATGAGTCAGTCAAAACAGATAATGAAGCCTCCGAGATTGAAGATATTGCGAATAAAGTCAAAGATGAAACAAACAATATTATTTCTGATGTTGGAGGAACCGTTGCAGCTGCACTAGGAAAAGAAGACTATGAAACAATCTATAATAACTATTCAAAACAGCTAACAGAAAAAACTCCGCTTCTTTTGGAAGAATATGATAAAGAAGCTGCTAATAATACAAATGGTATTGATGGTCTTGCTAGTATTTGTAACAACAAAATCCAGGTACTTGCGGAGATTTCCAATGAAGGCGTCGAAAAAATGGCAGATTACATGTATGCATCAGGAGGAAATTATTCTGATTACCAAGAGTGGGCAACAAAGCTATATAATGTTTATATGAATGAAAGCACTACAATTACAAATCACTATATGAGTTCAATTACTGGTTGATCAATTGCATTCTATGGCTTTACTCAAAATTGAGTAAAGCTTTTTCTTAAATAATTGTTCTAATAATGTACGTATCATGTTGTTATTACACGGCTTAATCTTTATTGTCTGATTTGTACACGAGTGCTCCTGACTCTCTGATTTGGGCTTAACTCCGTAAAATAAGGCTCTGTATCTGAGCAATTTCGAGTTTTCAAAACCCAGATTTAGCAGAAGATCAATCTTCTCGTATATGCATCCGGAGCATTATAGATGAATGCGAATAAGCTGAGATAGTCTGATAGATTTTCTCTTTTGAACCGACTTTGATTTGGTTTCATCGTAATTAAATCATGATAAAGTGCTAGGCTTAATTAGCGAATAGGTGATTTTCTTCTTCACTGTGCCTAATGGAGCACAGTGCTTAGAGACAAATGGCTTAGACTGCCTCTAGAGAGGTAGATAACCATGTCTGATACCGAAGATCTTGAGAAGATTACAAGTATTTATTCCACTCTGTATCCATACCAGAAGGAGAAGCTTCTGTCCGATCTGGAGAATTGCAAGATCCTGAACAATGCTTCCCGGAGCTACTGCATCAAAGTCTGTCCGAAATGCGGTTCAAAGACTCCGAACTGGACCAGAGGTGGCAGAGCCAACTCCGGAAAGCAGATGCTTGTCTGCCATTCATGCAATCATAGGACCGTGGTCGACTATGGACAGCTCACGTATTACTCTCAGCAGGATCGTTCGAAATGGGATCAGCTGATCAAGGACACTTTCCAGCAGGTCCCGATTCAGAAGAGTGCTGAGAGCCTCGGTATCAGCACATATACCGTCTGGAGAATGCGCATGAAGCTTCTGCACGCTCTTGAAGCCATTGCCAATGAAACAGTGGTTTCTGATTGTAATCCAGCAAACTGACAATACCGCCTCCGGCAAATACGCCGCAGAATGAAAGCAGTGTCTGAGAACATATATTGGTAAGATTGTGCCGCGCAATACGGCAC
>JAZASR010000090.1:0-4537 GCA_036343175.1 Lachnospiraceae bacterium | reverse complement strand
CGGAAAAGTATAGTTTTATGAAATCAGAAAAGTGTGATATATTTAAGTAAGGTTCTTTTTGTGACAATTTTTATACATAAGGAGGAGAAGAAATGCTTAATTTTACACATGATATACCTACTAAGCTGTACTTTGGTAAGGGCGCTATTGAGCACCTTGGCGAGTCACTGGACAGGTTCGGTAAGAGTGTGCTGCTGACCTATGGCGGCGGTTCTATTAAGAGGTCAGGACTTTATGATCAGGTCATGAAGATCTTAAATGATGGAGGCTTTACTGTTACCGAGCTTTCAGGGATCGATCCCAATCCGCGTATAGAGTCTGTCCGTGAGGGTGTAAAGCTCTGCAAAGAGCATGATGTTGATGTGATACTTGCTGTCGGAGGCGGTTCTACTATTGACTGCTCCAAGGCTATTGCATCCGGTTTCTATTATGAGGGAGACCTCTGGGAGATGGTTCAGCATGCTCATGGTCTTAAGAAGTCTCTTCCATTAGTTGATATCCTGACCCTGGCAGCTACAGGTTCTGAGTTCGACTGGGGCGCAGTCATTACAAATATGGAGACTCATGAGAAGCTGGGTGGTGTCTATACATTTCCTTCTGTCTCTATCTGCGATCCCACCTATACATTCAGCGTTCCTGCATACCAGACAGCTGCGGGTTCAGCGGATATCATGAGCCATATATTTGAGGGATATTTTTCAAGAACTGATGACAGTGACCTTTCTGACGGCATAGCAGAGACTATTCTCAAGTCGGTTATGAAGAACTGTCCGATTGCTATAAAAAAGCCGGATAACTTCTCAGCCCGGGCTAATCTTATGGCAGATGCATCGGTCGCATGTTCGGGAATCCCTGAATACGGCAAGCAGAAAACAGGATGGCCATGCCATTCTATGGAGCATGAGCTCTCAGCCTTCTATGACATTACTCACGGTGTTGGTCTTGCTATCCTTACTCCGAGATGGATGCGCCATATCCTTAAGAAGGATCCTACCTCGCTTGGCAGATTTGTGCGTTTCGCAAAGAATGTTATGGGGCTCGATGGAGATGATGATATGAAGCTTGCACTTGCAGCCATAGATAAGCTTGAAGAGTATTTCAAGTCCACAGGCATCCCTATGACTCTTTCTGAGCTCAATATTACTGATGAGCATTTTGAAGAGATGGCAGCCCATGCAAATACAGGCAACTATCTTAAAAATGCATTCGTAGCACTGACCAATGAGGACATTGTGGAGATATATAAAGCATGTCTGTAAAATGATATGCCGGCAATTAATTTCCGGTTAGTTATTATTGCTTAAAAACTGACTGCTCCACGGACAGGCCCGTGCGCCTTACGCCCGATTTATAACAGGATAGAAAGCTGATAATTGCTGCTTTTAGGCGCATTTATCAGCTTTTTGTATGTATAGATCTTTATATGTCTTATAATATTTTAATATCCAAAAAACGGCAAAAATATTCCAACTATAACCAAAAAAAACGGCAAAAATATTCAGATAATGTTCTGAAAAACGGCATAAATATTTTCTCTGCCCTTGAAAGTTCCTGTCGAAGTAAAGGCTAATAAAGGCAGGACACTATCTATGGACAAAATACTTAGTGATCCTGATGTTAATTATGGTTATAAATTCTCATCAAATAATCTCGGCAGGGAACAAAAAAAATAACCCTGCCAATATATATGATAATGTTTATTTCAATTTGATCATCGATCCTTTACTATAGGCTTTTTGACAGTAAATATGCATATTATTAGGATCACACTTAAGAGTACAGCCGGCGGGTACGCGCCCTCAAGTCCAAATATTGCCTCTACTTTCCCGAAACGCTTATTAAAAGGGGCAAAGAGAAGGCCGCCAATAAAGCCCGCCAGATCCATGAGTGCCATTACAAATGGAATCGCAGCCGGGGAGATCTGACCATTCTGCACTGTTTCCATTGCAAAGTTGGCAGGGTAGATAAAGAATGTAAGCATTGTAAAGAACATGGCAGCAATGAATGGCCAGTAGCCCTTAAGGCTGTTCTTGTGCTTATTCAGCTTCTTATCATCATTAATTTTTTCCTTAGGGATCCAGAAAAGGCAGACTGCAAAGCTTAAGATTCCCATAAGATATACCAGGAAGGAAAGGCGCCAGCTGATATTGGCCAGTATTCCTGATATCAGTGTTGCGACAACTCCGCCCATCATATTCATGGCTGAAGAATATCCCATAAGCACAGACTGCTTGTCTCTTGTGAAGTAGAAGGAGATCAGGCCGGTCGAAAGGGGCATGAGGATCCCGACTCCGACCCCGACCATTGCCCTGCAGAAAAGTATCAGATATATGCTGCTGAAGAGACCTGCAAAACAGCCGAAAACCATATAGAGCACAAGACCTGTAAGGACCAGAGTTCTGGCATTAAAGTATTTTGTGAGCCTTTTGAATAAAAACATGCTTGTTAATGCTATAAAGAGTGAAGGCATGCTTATTATCATCTGTACAAGAACAGTGTCAGTTCCGCTGAAATGTTCCCTTATCTTGTCCAAAGCAGGCGCTACTGCAGCACCTGCCATGACTGTAAGAAGAGAGAGGGAAAGTATAGCTGAAGCCAGCTTCCATCTTCTGTGTTTTGTAATAAAATTCATAGTAATCACCTCATTATTCTATTAAAGCTTAAGAAATGTAATTAATATTAATAAATTGCAATAAAAAAAGCGCAGATCCGGGATACGCCTGGACTTACGCTTGATAAGCTACACAACTTTTCGAACCATATATTAACATATAGAAAACGAAAAATGCAAGAAAAAATTAAATATGATAATATAATAAAGATAAATACGTGTTAGTTTATGCTGGTCATGGAGACGGCCCGGGAGGATTGAAATCATGGATTTTATTGAACTTATCAGGAACACAAGAAGTACAAGACGTTTTTTACAGTCGGAAAAAATCAGCATTAAAGATCTGCATACATTGGTCAGGGCGGCATCATTATGCCCATCGGCACTTAACCGTCAGCCAATGAAGTATATTGTTTCAAACAATGGAAATATAAATGCCGAAATATTTAAAAATCTTATATGGGCGCCTTATATAAAAGACTGGGATGGTCCGGTGGAGGGTCAGCGCCCTGCCGCCTATCTCATCATGGTCCTTGATAAGGAGCTTTCACCATCAGCAGAGATCGATGCCGGAATTCAGGCTCAGAGTATACTTCTCTGTGCGAAAAGTATGGGAATATCCGGTTGTATGCTGGAAAAGATCAATAAACCGGAAATTGCAAAAATATTTGAGCTTTCGGACAGGTATGAGGTTCAGCTCGTGATAGCGCTCGGAAAGGGTGCTGAAGATATCATCATGGAGCCTGTTGTAAGAGAAGAAGACGGCGGGCATGGCATTAAGTTCTACCACGATACAGAGGGCAGGCATCACGTTCCCAAGAGGAGTGCAGAAGAGATCACATTAAGGGAGTATTTTTAACATTGATGTGATGTAATGATGTAAAATCTTTGATGTATCAATCTATAAAAGCCATAAAATGATCATTAATCATCCGGGCAATGCATATTTGGATAATTCATTAACCGGGGAAATAAAAGATAATGATCTATAAAGATAAAAGATCCGGGAGGTAAGAAATATGGATTATGAGGAATTAGCAGAGAAGGCAGCGGACCTTCGTCAGAATCAGCATTATAATTGTGCCCAGTCAGCTGCCTGCGCACTTACAGATGGGATTGGCCTTAATATTGACCATGATCAGATGAAGAAGGTCATGGCAGGATATGCAGGCGGTATGGCAACTATGGAAGCTACCTGCGGGGCTCTTATCGGAGCTGTCGCAGCTGCCGGAATCGCAACTGATGGAAACGGTACTGTCATGACAGCGCGCAGCATACAGCAGAAATTTATAGAAAAGTCCGGGGCTATTCGCTGCCGTGACTTGAAGGGCATAGACACCGGTAAGGTCCTCTGTCCATGCGAACAGTGCGTGAAGAATGCAGTCCTTTCTTTTGGCGAGGTTATGGGTGACAAAGCCTGATGTGAAGTCAGGTTCGCATGGAAAGGAAGACAAGCATATATTACGATAAGGCCGCGGCTCTGAAAAAAATAACAGTGAAGCTTATGAGTAAAACAGAATAATACGATCAATATTTTCTCCAGAAATTTCTTAATTCTTCGCCGAGCGTTTTCCTGTTTACATGGACAAGAGGTAGCCACTCGCGCGGAAGCAGGTCTTTATATTCGCTGCGTTCGAAACGGCTGTCAAGAAGCAGGATAACACCATAATCTTCAGATGTGCGGATAAGACGGCCGCCGGCCTGGGTGACCTTGTTCATGCCCGGGTATACGTAAGACTGCTTAAAGCCGTCGCGGCCATGTGAATCAGAGTAATCCTGATAGAGCCTTGTCTCTGTGCTCACCTGCGGGAGCCCCGGTCCTACTATTGCTACTCCTATGAGGCTTTCTCCTGTCAGGTCGATGCCTTCGCCGAAGATGCCGCCGAGTACGCAAAGACCGACAAGAGTCCGGTCAGTGCCGGCATT
>JAZASR010000089.1:0-4538 GCA_036343175.1 Lachnospiraceae bacterium | reverse complement strand
TTAACTACACTTAGCTGATGCCAGCAACCTAATAATGATTAATAATAAATATATTGCCCGGTGTAAAAGAGGTGTGATTATGGGAAAAAGGCCAAAATTAAGATTTAAAGGATTTACTGACGATTGGGAACAGCGTAAGTTATCGGATGTTGCAGAAAGGCTTACAAGAAAAAATCTAGATCTTGAGTCTGAACTTCCGCTGACAATATCAGCTCAATACGGCTTGATTGATCAGAATGAATTTTTTGATAAGAGAATTGCAAGCAAAGATATAAGTGGATATTACCTTTTGAAAAAAGGTGAATATGCCTACAATAAAAGTACTTCCAGTGAAGCTCCTTGGGGTGCAATTAAAAGACTAGACAGATACGATATGGGCGTAGTTTCAACGCTTTATATTGTTTTTGCATTAAGAGAAGATGGAAATATTGATTCAGATTATTTCTCTACATATTACGATACAAATCTGTGGCATAAAGGCATAAAATTAATAGCTGCAGAAGGCGCTAGAAATCATGGTCTTTTAAATATTGCTCCATCTGATTTTTTTGAAACGGTTTTATCAGTGCCACAAGATATAGAGGAACAAAAAAGGATTGGAAAGTTTTTTAAAGAACTCGACAATACCATCACCCTTCATCAGCGTAAGCTTGATAAATTAAAAAAGATCAAATCTGCATATCTTGAAGCAATGTTTATATAAATTCAGGGGGAATGATGATATGAGCAATACAGCAAAGGAAGCATCAGAAAGAGCATTTCAGGAAAACCTTGTTAACGAGCTGAAGAAATATTCATGGTCAGCTCCGGAAAGCCTTAATGGCAGCACCCATAAGGTTACAGTTGAGACTCTGATAGAAAACTGGCGTAATGAGCTAAATAGGATCAATAAGCAGGTCCTGGAGGGCGTAAAGCTTACTGATAATGAATTCGCCCAGGTGCTTTCAAAAGTAAATCAGATAAATAACAGCTACGAAGCCGCTAAGATCCTTGCTGCTGAGAATGGTAAGGGAAAGATCGATGGTATATGGCGAGATGATGATCCTAATGTGACCAAAAAGCAGATCACTTTGACAATATTTAAAAAGGCACAGGTTGTCGGCGGTGACAGCTCTTATCAGATTGCACGTGAAGTCTCAACTAATCACAATAACAGATTTGATATAGTGCTTCTTTTTTATGGTCTCCCTCTCATTAATATTGAACTGAAGAGGGCTGATAAGACTATTGATGAAGCCTTTGGTCAGTTCAAAAGATATTATAAAGACGGAGAATATACCAATAATTTCATGGCTTTTTCTCAGATGATGGTCATCTGTTCAGAAATAGATACTGAATATTTTGCTACTCCCAAATCTTTATCTGATTTTAATCGTGCATTTTGCTTTCACTGGTCCGATAAAGAAAACAATATAATAACAGACTGGAGAGAGATAGCATCAACATTGCTAAGGATCCCTATGGCTCATCAGCTCGTTGGTGATTATCTTGTGATTAATGAGTCAGATAAGGAAGATGAAAGATGCACAATGGTTATGAGACCATATCAGGTCTATGCCCTTCAGGCTATAGAGCTTGCTGCAAAAGGCAATGATGGTAAATGTGGCGGATTCCAGCATGGCGGCTATGTATGGCATACTACCGGTTCAGGAAAAACATTGACGAGCTTTAAGACAGCCCTTTTCCTTTCATTAAGAATAAATATTGATAAAGTCGTATTTTTAGTAGACAGGAGAGAGCTTGATGCTAATACAACTGCAAGATTTAAGGCTTATGCGGCATATGAGTCTGTAACTGTAGATGAGACTTTATTTACTTATCAGCTTAGAAAGAAGCTTACCGCACCCCACAACGGCATTGTTGTTACAACTACATTCAAGCTGAATAATCTTGTAAAAGACCTGATAGAGGCTAAAGATTATTCACTCGCTGAAAAGAAAATGGTCTTTATCATCGACGAAGCACATAGGACTACTATGGGTGAGATGATGGCCAGAATAAAAGAGTATTTTAAAATTAACGGACTCTTCTTTGGCTTTACCGGGACTCCCCTCTTCGATGAAAATCATGCAAAAGGTATGATCAATAAAAAGAGTGAACTTATAGATACTACAGAAAAGCTTTTCGGTCCGATTCTTCATAAATATACTATTGATGAAGCCATAAGAGACAGCAATGTACTTGGATTTCACGTAGATTATATAAATACCGGTGAATTCAGCAGTTATGAAGACCTTCGCGACCAGCTGACAGAAAGACTTAAGCTTGAACATCCTGAACAAAATATAAGAGACATAGAGCGTAAGGTACAGGCTTTATCTGAACTTAACCTGGAAACTGAATGTAAGGAAAAGGGAATATTAATATATCAGGATGAGACTCATATTCCAAGGGTAGTAGAGGAGATCCTGTCGGGGTGGGAACAGCAGTCGCAGGGAAGATTTTTTAACGCTATCTTAACAACAGCATATATCGGCAGAGCAGCTATGTATGCAGAAGAGTTTGAAAAGCAGCAGGAAGGAGTTGAAAATCCTATCCATGTAGCTCTTACTGTAAGCTTTGGAAATGAGAATAATGTCGATAGTGAAGCCAGGAAAAAAATGGAGAGAATTTTTGCATATTATTTTGGCTTTACAGGTATTAAGTTTATCCCGGGGGATCAGAAGCATGGAGAAAAGCAGTATTTTGAGGACCTGATTTCCCGCGCAGCAAGAGGAGGCAGCGGAAGGAATGATAAAAATATCGATCTTGTAATAGTTGCTGACCAGATGCTTACAGGCTATGACTCAAAATATCTGAATACACTTTACGTAGACAGACCCCTTGAGCTGCAGAGCCTGATTCAGGCATATTCGAGAACCAATAGGGTCTATGGCCCCGCAAAGGAATTCGGCACTATTATTAATTTCCAGTACCCAAGGATAACTGAAGCAGCTGTTGATAAGGCACTGGAGCTATATGGAAGCGGCGGAAGCAATTCTATAGCTATTGTAGATACTTATGAAACCGCTGTAAGAAAATTGAGAGCCTTCATTGCTGACCTGAGGACTGAGCTTTCTGATCCGACAGCCTGGATTAAGATAAAAGATGATGAAGAGGCTAAGAAGTCATTTAATAAAGCTTTTCTGGCTGCATTCAACCAGATGAATATTGTAAGGCAGTACTATGAGTATAAGTGGGATGACGAAGCCTTTGGAATTGACGACCATACCTGGAAGGAGTATATAGGTGCATATAAGAACTTAAATCCTGGCGGAATAGTACCGCCTGCCCCGGTCAGGCCTCTTCGCGGAAGGACAAAGCTTGTCGGGACACAGGAAGTGACCGCAGGATATATTATCGGTCTTATTGGAGAGAAGAACTCTGCCGGTGGTGAGACAACGAGCCTCGATGATGAATCACTGAGGCTTATACTTGAGCGGATCCAGGAACTCTCGAATCTAGGTGAAGCAGAGCAGGCAAAGCTTCTTGAAGAATTTGTAGATGACATTAAAGAAGGAAGGATCGCGCCATTTATCTCAGCAGATGAAGCCTATCGCAAGTGGAAGGACGAAAAGCTTATGCATGAAATCAATGCTTTCGCAGAAGAATGGGGTGCTGACCCGGATCTCCTGAGAACTTCCCTTGATTCATACTCGACCCGTGAGCCTGATACAGTACCAAGACTGGATGAGATCATTGATACCGTCGATATTTCTAAAGTAAAAAAAGAGGTCACTGTACCATTGCTTCACAATATCGAGCTTTCCAATACCCTGCCCAAGTGGCTCGCTGAGGTGAGAAGAAAGTACTTTGATTAATATATAAGGTTACAATTACCAAACGTACGCATTAAGGCTAAATTGGAATTATAGGAAGAAAAATGATGATTAAGATTTATGGGATGCATACCTGTCCTTATTGCGATCATTTACATCCGCAAATTGAAGGAAAGAAAGACCAGTACCAGTATATTGATATAGGGCAGCATATTAGAAATATGCATGAGTTCATGGATTTGAGGGATAACCGGCCTGAGTTTACCCTTATGCTTTCCCCTGTGTTATATCCTTTTCTCTCATGTTACGAATGCTCGCAAGGGCAAAATTAATGGAAAGAAAGGCCTGTAACAAATTATAACATGAAATGAAAATGGCAGAAAGAACTGATTGAAATGCTTTTTGTATTATTAATCAAATTGGAAAGGGGGGAAGATTATGAGAAAAATTGGGAAAAAGGCACTGGCATATATATTGGCAGTTACTATGTGCTTGAGTGCTGTTAATGTACCTGTACATGCACAGGGAAGTACGGTTGCAGAGATTTCAACGGAAGCGGAAACTACGAGCGAGGCTGTAACAGAAGAAGCAACGATATCCGGTAACGATGCAGAGCCGATCCTGTACAATAAAAGTTGACGACCTTTCCTCAAGGATTTCATTTATAATCAAGAGGAAAAAGGAGGCAACTACAATGGCAAAAAATCAACGCACCTACGACCACGAGTACAAAGTACAAGCCGTAAAGCTGGCGCAGGAAATGGGTTCTGCAGCTGCGGC
>JAZASR010000088.1:0-4682 GCA_036343175.1 Lachnospiraceae bacterium | reverse complement strand
GCAGCATTGAGGCGTCACAGGATAATGAGACTTCCGCCTGCGGGCGGCTCGGTGAGAACCACGGAGGGGTCAGATTCCCATGGATCCGGTAAGCTGCCGGACGTCTGAATGTATTCCCTTGTTTTCCGGGGGCGTCGGGGACAAATACGGAAAGAGCATATTCGTTGTTAACGAGCAGAGCAGAAATTCAGCCTGAAGCTGATGCGTCGAGTTTACTCGTAAGCAGCAGATTACGGATGAATTTATATTCGGCGACAAGCCGAAATGAGAGATTCCTGAAAGGAATCTCGAATCTGCTCTGCTCTTAAGATAACCAGGGCGGGCTGTGAATGCAGCCTGCCGGTACATAGGAAGGAGGAACACATGGATCTGAATGATATAAGGGTCTATCTTCCAAGAACCGTTGCCGAGATGCTGATCGACTGGAAGAAAGGCCAGAAACTTGCCATGGAGGAGCTGGGTGATGAATACCATGACTATCAGCTTGTCATGGCCGGCCCTTTCGGATTCCCTATGGAACATGGTCGTATCAACGAGCTCTTTAACCAGCTGATCAGAGAGCACAATCTGCCGAAGGTCGTTTTCCACAGTCTGCGCCACTCCAGCATCACTTACAAACTTAAGCTGAACGGCGGCGACGTGAAATCCGTACAGGGCGATTCCGGTCATGCACAGGCCAAGATGGTCACGGATCAGTACTCGCATATTCTGGATGAAGACCGTAAGAACAACGCCCAGATCTTTGAGGATGTCTTCTATCAGAAAAAGACACCCGGGCAGATCGCAGCCGAACAGGCTGGTCAGTCCGCCGGCATAGATCCGGATCTGCTGATGAAGGTTCTGACGAATCCGGAGATGGCGAAGCTTCTGAAGGCACTTGCTGGGACAATCGAATAACAATAACCTGCAGATAAAGAGAAAGACCTGCATGACGCATGAAACGTCAGGCAGGTCTTTGTATATATACATAAATTGTTCTAAAAAACGTCTAATTACGAATGACGATTTCCATTGGTTTTGGATGATTTCCGATGACCTCAGATGGTTTCGGAAACAAAAAGAAATCTTGTGATTACGGGGCTTCAGAGGTCTTCAAAAGACTTCAATGACCTTCGATACATAATACCGACCTGCACTCCTAAAAATTTTGTCTTAGATGGTCTTATTTGGACTCAGATGATCTTGAAAGAGTTTTTCAACAAACGCCATTTTTAGAAGTAGAGCTTGTTACCGGGCTGCCCAAAATGGATATTAACCGTTGGGGACCCGGTTTTAGAAACTTGTTTGTTTCGATTGAACAAACAAGTTTCTTTTGGTATAATGCTGTAAAAGGAGATACGGCAATGATTGAAGTTAATTGTGAATACAAGATCAAGGAAGATATAGGATTTATCATTGAAGCGGAAAAAATAAACGCCTTGGAACTGTCGGAAGCGACCAAGATTTCAAGAACAACTTTTAATGCAATAGGTAAAAGAGGAAGTGCAACTGATGAGGTCTGTGAGAAGTTGTATGCCTATATCTACAGGCATAATTACAGGATCAATTCAGTTAAAGAGGAATTAATCAGAGAGAAGTATGGGACGGTTCTTTTTCATGGTTCTAAGAGCGGTCTCTCTGGTATAACAGTTTCCGGATCAAGAAATAACTGTGATTTTGGGAACGGCTTCTATTTAGGGCAAACCTATAGCCAGGCATTATCCTTTGTATGTGAATATGACCGGGCCTCAGTGTACTCATTTAAATATTCACTGGAAGGGTTAAAGTGTGTAGAGTTCGATTGTTCTTTAGATTGGATGATAGCAATTTGTTACTTTCGGGGAACAATAAAAAAGTATGCCCGGAGTGAAATGGTTCAAAAGGTTGTAAAAAAAATCGAGGATGCAGATGTCATCATTGCACCAATAGCAGACAATAAAATGTTTTATGTAATGTCTCAATTCGCTGAGGGAGAAATAAATGCAGATGTAGCCATTCATTCATTATCGGCATCCAGACTGGGATTGCAGTATATCTTTAAGACAGATAAAGCCTTAAAGAATCTGATCCCAATAGAAAGATATTATTTGTCTGGTCCGGAACGGGAAGATTGCAGACGTGCGTTGATCGAGAGAGGTTACGAGATAGATACCAAGCTTAAACTTGCAAAAAGAGAGTTTAAGACCGGCTTATATATAGAGGAGCTGTTGAAATGAGAGAGTTTGATCATACCGGTCTGCTGTTGGCAGAATATCAAGGGAAACTATTTGAAAAATCTACGGAGTTAAATTGTTCCTCCGCAGTTTTTTTTCGAAGATTTTTACATTCAGATTATGTGAAGAAGATGGATCTGAATGATGCAGCATCACTGACATTGGACGTGAATGAAGGAATAGACAGCATTCAGAAACAATTTGGTGATTTCGATTACGGTAAGACAAAATATTCTAAAAGTGCAATGTTTTGGATCGGATATATGTATAGATATCTTTCGTATACCAGAGAAGTTACAACCAGGTTTGTAATGAAGTTGTTTCCATATAATCAATTAAATGATGTCTATTACTCCTTTCATACACAAGATCCCGAATGGTGTGTGCAGAGTCTGTTGGAAATGAATAATCTGAGCGAGGAAATATTTGATAATAATCTGAGATTGAAGAAAGTAATGGAGGAACAAGGCAATTACTAAACTTGTTTGTTCAAATGGTGCAAACAAGTTTCCTTAACAAATACACAACATCAGTTTTAATTTCTATTTGTAAAGCACACCGATACATAGACGATATTATTTGTCAAGGATGTCATTTAAGCAAAATCGCTGAAATGACATCCTACTTTTATTTCCATATAATTGCTATCTTCTATCCAGACCGCTGGGTCTGGAATTTTTATAGAAAGAAGGTGCTGATTATGCCAAAAAAGAAAAAGAAAACCATGGCCGTGCATGAGATTGTTTTGGAAAAGTTCTATCAAAAACTGCTGAAAACAAAAGCGGTTCCCAAGTGCACAGACCGGAAACATGAGGCCAAGATGGAATTTGTCACACCAAATACGATTCGTAATGTCAATAAGCTGTTGCGCAGCTGTTTTAATCAGGCTATACGATGGGATCTGATAGAAAAAAATCCTGCAAAAGAATGTTGTGTTTACGGGCCTTCAGGGATCTTGGATGCTCTCTAATGGTCACAGAATGCAAACACGAATTCTAGCTCCTAAGCGAGGGGTCGGAGGTTCGAATCCTCTCGTGGACGTTGGATAAAAAAGTGGATGAGGCATTTCATGCCCCATCCGCTTTTTTAATTCGAAGCCCGTCGGGCTTCGAAAGGTTCGGTCTCCGCTTCGCTCCGGTCGGCGCTCCGGCTACGCCGGGTCGTCCACAGGACGACCGCGCCCTCTCGTAGACGTCTCGAAAATGAAGCGGATTTGATTAGCCAGCTAATCAGGCGACATTCCCAAAAAATGCCCGCTTGGACCAGAGACAATGTAAATCTGGTCTGAGCGGGTTTATTTTATTGCTCCGGTTCAGGCCGACAGGTTAGCAGATGCACAAAACGTGCAGGAAGGTGTGCTTATGCCGGTTAATGTAAACGAGATCGAACCGGACGAGAAGATCGTGGAGATCGAAATGGAACGCCTGCGGGAGTTCCGGAACCACCCGTTTAAAGTGCAGGCGGATGCACAGATGCTGCAGCTGATCGAGAGCATCAGCAAATATGGCGTCATGAATCCCCTGATTGTCCGTCCTCTTCCGGAGGGTGTGTATGAGATCATCTTTTTTTAAGCATTTCCCCGACATTTTTATTTTTCTTTGTTCATTTCTTCGATTGAAGGAGCAAGATATTTGAAAAACGCGTACTGGGATCCGCTCATCACACATGCTGCGCCAACAAAAAACAGAGCATTTTCCTTCATATAATCCATAAATTTCTTCATAATAAACACCTTCTTTTCTGAAATAGTTCTTTTTTGTTTTTCTCTGCCACAGGCCCCTTTCCGGCAGCACCCTTGTATCGGATGTTTGCCTCTCCCTGTGACAGCTATAAGGATACCCCTTTCAAAGGTCTCATTTAAGCTTGTTTATTGACCAGTTTTATGTCATTATTGACATGAAGTACCTGTTTGGAGCTGTTTTTCGAGGAGTTTTAGGACATGGCAGACGCATTTACCAGAATTCACAAGCAATTTCTCGCTCAGAACGAACTGATCTCAGTCGAATTTCTGACGGACAGGGGAAGTTACCATGCCGCGCAGTTCTCCAAGAGGCTGGAAATGATCTACCTCCTGAGCGGAAATGCCGGCCTCATTCTCGACGGAACCGAAATGAAACTGATTCAGGGCGAATTTGTCGTAGTCGACGCGCGCCGGATCTGCGAATTCCAGTGCAAAGAGAGCTTCATGCAGATCCGTATCAGCGTGGACCGGAGTTTTCTGGCGGAAAAGCTCCGGGCAAATGCGGGAGCGAAACCATCGGCCCGGATGTATGTCTGCAGCCGCGAGGACCTGACGCGTGAGCAGCTCCCGGTCTTTCTCAAAATGTGCGACCTCTTTAAGGAGTTGGTGCCTCTCTATATTAACGAACCGGAGGGCTACCGCCTCCGGACGGAATCGATCGTGCTGGAACTCCTGTATCTTCTGGCAGGACATTTTTCAATTCCTCTTGTAAAAGAAGACCTCCCCGAAGGGGAGGCGGAGCCACTGAG
>JAZASR010000087.1:0-4693 GCA_036343175.1 Lachnospiraceae bacterium | reverse complement strand
CTGGTCGAGAGTGCTTGGGAAGAAGGAGATTTTCGCAAGACAGGCATCGAAGCGAGGCGGAACACTGCATTGCCTGGATCTTGGCGACCGAATCCGGCTCAGTGGAAATGCTGTGCTTTATTCTGAAGCAGAGGTACATGTGAATTTCTGAAAGTAAAAGTGTAAATTAAACTGTGTTATTCTGGAAAAACGTGTATATTTGAACGCCATAGATCTAGAAAAACGTGTAATTTATTACAAAAGTACGAGGAATTTCGTGTATAATGATATAGAACGATTACAAAAAGACAAGTTTTTCTGTTGTGGAGATAGAATATGTATCGGAAGGTTTCTGAAAAATTTGAAGAATGGAAAAGAAATCCTGATAAGAAAGCTCTGCTGGTAACAGGCGCACGGCAGATCGGGAAGACTTATTCCATCCGCGAATTTGGCAAGAGCTATGATGAATTTGTAGAAATCAATTTCATTACACAGAGTAGTGCCGCGGGGATTTTTTCGGGAGCCCTGGATGCGGATACAATTATCATGAACCTGACAGCTTTTACCGGAAAGGCACTGATCCCGCATAAAACGCTCATTTTTCTGGATGAAATCCAGGAATGTCCTGAGGCAAGAACCGCGATCAAATTTCTGGTCGAGGATGGAAGATTTGATTACATCGAATCCGGTTCACTGCTTGGTGTGAATTATAAGAAAATCAAGTCTGTTCCGGTGGGATTTGAGACGAAGCTTCAGATGGTTCCGATGGACTTTGAAGAATTCTGTATCGCAAACCAAATGCAGGATAGTGTATTTCAATATCTCTCAACATGCTACACAAAAAAAGCAGAGGTTTCGGAGAGTATTCATGAGACCATGCTTCGACTATTTCGGTATTATACAATCGTCGGAGGCATGCCGGATGCTGTAAAAGCTTTTATAGAAACACATGATATTGGGCAGGTCGTCGAGATTCAAAGAAATATTCTGTCACTATATCGCGAAGATATCATTAAATATGCAGTTACCTACACATCACGCATCACGCAGATTTTCGATCATATCCCTTCCGAGCTTGATGATAAAAACCGAAGATTCATGATGTCAGCATTATCAAAGAATGCGCGTAGCAGGGAATATGAAGATGCCTTCATGTGGCTGAAGGACGCTGGAGTAGCATTGCCCTGCTATAATCTGGATGCGCTGACACTGCCCTTAAAGCTCAATGAAAAAGCGACAATTTTCAAGCTATTTCTCAATGATTGCGGGCTCCTTTGTGCAGACTCTATGGAAAATGTTCAGTTTGATATTTTGCAGGGGGACCTTTCTGTCAATATGGGAAGCATTCTTGAAAATGTTTTTGCCGAAGCACTAGTTTCGAATGGCTTTGAGCTTCGCTATTACAATCAAAAGCGTATTGGGGAACTTGACTTCGTTGTGCAGCAGGGAAAAAATATCGTACCGATTGAGATTAAATCGGGTAATGACTACATGCACCACCTGGCCCTTGATCATGCAATGGCGGTGGATGAATGGAAGCTTTCGGAAGGAATCGTTTTTTGCAAAGGCAATGTACGAACAGAGCAGAAGATACAATATTACCCTTGGTATATGATTATGTTTTTTAGACAGGAGGAAATGCCGGAGCATTTGATTTTGGATGTGGATTTATCAGCGATACAAAATCACGATATTCTTCCAAAAGCCTAAAAAACATGATCCCCGGTAACAACTTTATTTTACTTCAATCAGATGGTCTTCGGCATCATAGATGAGCTTGAGAGAAAAAATGTCATCTCGTGTATCGAGCATCGGGAGGAAGACTCTGTCGCCTTCCCACAGCGGTAGATTCAGAATCTCATCTTTTGGAATCCAGCGGAGCTCGCCTTCATCGCAGACCTTCTCTGTACCGCTAAAATCATCTGAGGTATAAAGAAACATGATTTCCTCCGGCACGCGAGGTGAACAGAAGGTGATGATGCCACGAAGTTTTACGGTATGCATGGTGTAGCCCGTTTCTTCGAGAACCTCCCGGCGGATGCATTCCTCCGGGCTTTCTCCTTCTTCGAAGTGCCCGCCGACACCGATCCATTTTCCTTCATTGAGATCATGTTTCTTTTTCGTGCGGTGTAGCATGAGATAGCTGCCGTCTTTCTCAAGGTAGCAGAGTGTAGTGACTGTGATGGGATTTTTCATCAACCTTTTTCCACCTCTTGTGATTGCTGCGATAGAAAATACAAATGATTCGTGTTTTTTCGCAGAGACTTGTCATCGTTTTGATGCTGTAGATTTTGCTTCCGGTCTCCCGGATATTAAGAAGGAATTATAATAGCGCTCAAGCTTTTCGCTGGTCGTATTCCATTTGTTCTCGCCGATAAAATAGTCAGCCAGTTCATCGATGCAGAGATCAAACTCTCCGATGCGATTTTTATTTTTGGGATCGTAACGGCTTAGCATGAGAAAGTCAATGGCAGCATCATAAAAGGAACGCATCCGTTCATAATTTCCGCGTTTTTTCCATTTGTCAGCCCGGAGTACTTCGCTCCCTATATTTGAGATCTGATCCCCGATTGTCAGGGCGAACCATTTTTCCCGGGTTGCTTCGTCTTTTAACAGTTTACCCATTTGTGTATGATCTCCTCTATTTTCTTTCTTGCAGTGGGACTCGATACGCCACGGCCGTCTCTTGGAAAACCATCTGCGCGGTTCCTTGGTGCATTAATAATCGAATCATATTCGATTTCAAAAGGATCAAACAGAATATTAAAACCATACAGATTCTTTTGCTCAGAACCCTGGGAAAGAAGATATTCTTCAAGATCAGCGTGCATGGAAGCATTGACGGCGAGAAGCTCTCTATCCAAATCTGCCACACATTTAATCCAACCGTCGAAATAGGTTGTGGGTTCGATATGCTCTAATTCCTGAAGAGAAATTTTTGTTGTTAAGAGTATCATAACGAGGTACCTCCTAAAGAAATTGTAGCATAAAGGAATCAAAAGAGCATTAAGTACTCATTTTGTGATTTGCCTGCCGATTTGTCTGTACCCCTGACACTAACTCCATCAGGTATTTTTCTGCTTCAGTGAGATAGCTGTATTTTCCATAACAACAGTAGAGGGTTCTTTGCATCGGGTAGTCTTTGATCCGGCAGAAGTAATCTTTCTTTTTATCTGCTGTGAAGCGGGTTACCGCAATCCCCGGGATAAAGGTAAAACCCTTATTCAGTTCGACGAGGCTTCTTGCCAGATGAATGCTTTCTGTTTCAATCAGCTTCACCGGGATTATTTCAAAATGAGAAAGTGCATGATCGGCAATCTCCCGCATGCCTCTCCCTTCTCTGAGAAGAATAGCAGGCTGATCAAATAACCATTCAAAAGGAATATCAGGATAGACAGCACGGCTTTTTTTTAGGGATAGGTGAAGCTCGAGAAATCGAGGCGGAACCTGCAGATAAACAGGATCCTGAAGAACAGGTGTGTAGGATAATTCCGGTTCCCCTGTATTGTAGACAAAGGCCATATCGAGCTTTCCCTGCTTTACCATTGTCCTTAAAACATTCATGCGCGCCTCAGATAAAACGAGTTCGACATGCGGAAATTTTTCCTCAAATGCCTCCAGTATACGAGGGAACAAAAACTCACCTGTCAGAGAGGTGATTCCAAGCCGAACCTGCCCTGACAGACTATCATTTAAGTCAGATATCTTTTTGGAAACGGATCTCGAAACGAGTAGGAGATCCCGGCATCCGGTAAGATATATTTCGCCTGCCTGCGAAGGATGAAGATTTCCACGATCACGGATAAAGAGCTGCGTGCCAAGCTCCTTTTCAATGTCAAGAATCATCCGGCTTAGGGCCGGCTGAGAGATATAGAGCTTGCGGGCGGCAGCAGTGATATTGCGCTCTTCGGCTACAGTCAACAAATAGGTTATTTGCTTTTCATTTAACATGATAATGCCTCCATGTTCGGCCGTAAGATGTAAGCATTTGACAAAAATAAGCATAACATAAATGTTATACACATATACAATTACTGGATTTTTACATTATTGTATTCTGCGCTTATACTGAAGTCAATAAAGGAGATCCGAAGAAATCAATCATCCGGATTCAGGAATACAGGAGGATATCAACATGGCAAACGTAAAGGTTTTTGTACCATATGGTGCAGTAGGATTAAACTGTACGGAGGAAGCATTTGAGGCAGGGCTTGCGATGCAACCGGACATCATTTCCAGTGATGCGGGTTCAACTGATTCGGGTCCTTATTATCTTGGCTCCGGACATGGCAAGTATTCGATCCGCGATGTGAAGAGAGATTTAAAGCGGATGGTGCTTGGCGCGGACAAGCTGGGCATCCCGATGACGATCGGTTCGGCAGGAACCTGCGGTTCTGATGAAGGTGTGGATACCGCATATCAGCTCATCAAAGAGATCTGCGAGGAGGCTGGTATCCATAAGAAGATTGCCAGAATTTATTCACAGCAGGATGTAGAAACGCTGAAAAAGAAATACCGCGAGGGAAAGATCAATCCGCTCCATGGTGCACCGGAAATTTCAGAAAGCACCTTTGATGAATGCAGCACGATCGTAGCGCTTCTCGGTGCAGAGGCTTATCAGGAAGCGTTTAAGAATGGTGCCGAAATCATCATCGGAGGCCGTTCTACAGATACAGCGGTCATGTCCGCATTTCCACTGATGAAGGGCTGTGAT
>JAZASR010000086.1:0-4812 GCA_036343175.1 Lachnospiraceae bacterium | reverse complement strand
GGGAAAATCTATATCTTGGTGGAATCAATCAATAAAGCTGCTTTGGAAGGCTTACGATTACGGACTCACCGGTGTGCTTCTTGTCCATTTCGATGAAGGACTTCTTATCTGCGGTTCTCTCTACATTTGAAAGTTCTGCTGCAAGTGCTGCGATAACAACGGCTGTGATCATCATATTCATCATAATAAGTACCTCCTTGATTTGGTTCCTTTTGTTTTATTTCTCTTGACGGTTATAGAATAGCATGTCAGAACCATTCTGTTAAATCGTATGATTTCATTGATATGAATTCCATATTGGAATGGCTGCAGGATGCAATGCTGTGTCTTTCAGAGCTTCATTTAAGCGGTAAAATATAGCAATTCGTCTGCCAATGCTTTTGTCATTATTGTATGAGTATAGTACAATGTCGTCAATTTTTATCATGAACTGGTGTAGGCATTGGCAACAGAAGGAGAAAATATGGAAACATATCATGATTCAAGTCAAAAAGCATATGAAGTGATCACTGGGACAAAGGCGAAGGAAGCAGACCGATATGCGATCGATGTTCTCAAGATTCCTTCCCTTAACCTCATGGAAAATGCGTCGCGGTCAGTGCAAAAATATATTGCAGGAAAATATCCGAAGGAGCAGGTGCTGGTCCTCTCAGGTGTCGGCAATAATGGTGCCGATGGCTTGTGCATCGCAAGGCTTTTAATAGAAGAGAACGGGATCGTGCCTGATGTAGGCATTATCGGGAATCTTGAGCATGCTAGCTGGGAATTTCTCTACCAGCTTTCGATGCTTAAAAAGGTGAACGGCCATATTTTTTATATCTCTGACAAAACGGTTCTTCCGGATGCATCGGTTCTCGTGGATGCAGTTTTCGGAATCGGTCTGAAAACGGAAATCAGGGAAAATTATCGTACCTTGCTCCTGCAGGCAGAATCGAAGCATTATTCTCATGTTATCGCTGTTGATATTCCGTCCGGCATCAATGCTGACACCGGTGAACTTCTCGGCGCGGGCCTGCATGCTGAGGCCACCATTACGTTTGGAAGAGTAAAGATCGGTCTTCTTGGAGGTGCCGGAAAGGATTATGCCGGAGAAGTGATCCTTCGTGACATTGGCATCCCTGATGAAGCATATTTGAAGGTACAGTAATGGCAACGATACTGAATGTTCCCATCATTGATCAGACAGATCATTGGCCTACCGGGTGTGAAACTGTATCTACCGTGATGGTTTTAAATTTTCTTGGGATCAACATCACTGTAGATGATTTTATAAAGTCTTATCTACGGACCCGGCCGATGCATTTTGATAAAGATCCCTCTCTCACAGGAGATATCTTAATTGGTACCGGTCCGGATCCAAGTTGTTTCTTTGCCGGTGATCCTTACAGAGAAGATGGTTTCGGTTGTTTCCCCGGCGTGATCCTTGAGGCGATGAACCGAGTTCTTCATGAATCGGATCAAGGGCAGCTTTCAAACCTCAGGGCAATGGATGGTACCGGATTGTCTGAAGAGATGCTAATTGAAAGAATACATGCCGGTCTTCCGGTCATTTACTGGACTACTCTGAATCTGGAACCATCAATTGCCGGACCAAAATGGATCATAGAGGATACCGGTGAAATATTTTACTGGACTAGCCATGAGCATTGCATGGTGCTTTGCGGTTATGATGAGAGTACGGATGAGTTTTTCTTTAATGATCCGTGGGAGCATCATGGCAGAATTCAGGTAAAACGAAGTCTTAGCAATGCACGGCACGCGGAGATGGGAAACCGAGCTGTGATTTTAATATGAGCATCTTCTTCCTCTCTGTTTTTCATAGAGTTTGTTGCATAAGCCACTCATAGATTGCATTCAGCTCGTAGGAGTACCAAAAGCTTTCCATATGTTCACTGACTGAGCCTGTAGATCCACCTGTAACAGTTGTGAACTGGAAGAAATTTTGCGAATATCCCTTCGCTAGAACAGAAGCAACATCGGTATTGGATCCGGAAATATCCTGATAATCCATATTTTGAAGAAGACCGTAGGAAACACCGGCTTTATCCAAAGCTTCCATTACTGCTGTCTGCCCTGATGGAGATTTTGGATCCAGTGCAGAAGCAATATAGACAAAGGTCCACTTGGAGAAATCCGCGTTGGCAATGATATCATTATATTGTGAATCACCTACATCTCCACCAGGCTGACATCCCACAAATACTGTTGCAGCGAATTTTTCGGGATAAGTATAATTTAAAGAGAAATCGATGATGCCTCCCATAGACTGCCCGGTCAAGTAGAGTCGTTTTGTGTCAATGTTGTATTTTGCTGCTACTTCATCGATGATATTTACAATTTGAGCCGCCTGCGAGCCGGCATCCGTTACATCATTGCCTGATTCCGTGAATCCGATTACCAGGAAGAATGAAGGATTGTTCTTCATATTTTCATCCGAAATCCAGTTGGTTGGACATTCGCCAGCAGCATAGGACGCAACACCGGAGCCAACATATGTCGCATCACCAATATAAGTAATCAGTGGAAGACTTTCGTTGCCATCATAGGTGTCCGGAATATATACTGCATAATCAAGAGTCTTCGTTTCACCGGAATCGTCCTGATAGGTATATGTAAATGAATTCCAACCTGTAGAAAGTTCAGTTGTGCCAACTCCGGTATGTGTAGCCATACCTCCTCCGGCACCGCCCATACCTGGTCCGCCTGCTTCCCCATTACCATGCCCGTTCTGATTCCATTTATTTTCAGATTCACTAAGGGATGCATCAGAAACGATCTGCGACGATGATTCCGTAGTAGAGTCCGATCTGTCCGAAAGTTCAGTCACAGATTCTGTTTCGGGTTGACTAGAGATTTCTTCAGAAGTAGACGATACAATAGTTGTTGTACTATTCGTATCGCCAGAAGGAGTATTGCCACATGCGGTCAAGGCTGATCCAATAACTACTCCGGCAAAAATAAATGATGTTACGCGCTTAAAAAAGGCCTTACAAATCATGATATCTCCTTTCATTATCGGGGTCTTTTCTAACGCGAACCACCATCCGCTTATTCTGGAATCCTTACATTTTGATTCCTTATTCTTTTGCAATAGTTATATTAGACAGTTAAGCTTAAATCAAGCTGAAAATGATTAGTTCTCGACAAACAAAATCTGTAAGAAAACATTTATAGGCAATAGATAATGGTTTTTCTGTGCACCAGCTTCTCATACAGTTACTTTACAAGTCGACATAACTGTATATGATGTGCAGCTTCTTTTTTTCGTGTTAAGATTGTGAATAGAACGGAGTATGTGTTATTCCGAAACAATATATAAGCGTTGTACTTGATGCGGCAGAGAAGGAAGCAAGGATATATAGGTCATATGGATAAACGAACAGATCACAAAGAAATACTTTGGAAACCATTAAGAACAGAGCATATTGTTAATGATGCCTGGATTGATTTTCGAAAGACGACATATTTGATGCCGAATGGGAAGGAACTCGGACCTTTCTATAATATGACGAGAAAAAACTATGTCGTGGTCGTTGCGACGGATGAAGATGGCGAGTATCTAACGGTGAAACAGTTCCGGCAGGGAATTCGAAAGATTACGACGGAGTTCCCGGCAGGCGGCATTGAGCATATTGAAAAAGCCAATCCAATGGAGGAAGCACATCCGATGGCTGGTATTAAAGAAGCTCTGCTTGCGGCGAAAAGAGAGCTACGGGAGGAAACCGGTTATGAGTCGGAACATTGGGAGCATATGCTGACTGTGCCTTCGGCGGCATCCATTGCCGATAATTATGCCTATATTTTCAGAGCGAAGGATTGCAGAAGAACAAGTGGGCAAAGGCTTGATGACACGGAATTTATGAATGTCGAACTTGCTTCGAAAGATGAAATCTCCAGGAAAATATTTGACGGACAGTTTGAATCGCAGGACCTGCTTGCAATCATCGACGATGCCTATAGTCGATTCGGCAATGATATTGAGCTCGGGCTTCAGGGCGAATCCATGGGAAGCAGTATATCGCTCTGTACGCTGCAGTATAAGCCGAATGTAAAGTTCGTTGTTGCGGACTGCGGATTCACGAACCTGTATGAGCTCATTGGAGCAGGATATAAAGCTGCCGGTATGGGTGCTTTGACACCGCTGATCAATACAGCACTTATTCTTGCAGATGGTTTCGACATGAAGAAAACAAGTGCAATCGATGCCATCAAGGATAACACCATCCCGATCTGCTTTATCCATGGTGAAGATGACGCGTTTATTGTGCCGGAAAACAGCAGGAAGCTCTCAGAGGCAACAAAGGGCTATCAGGAGCTTCATCTCATTCCGAAGGCCGGACATGCCGAGTCAAGAGAAGTAGCCGGCGAAGGATCATATTCGGATATTATTCAGTCATTTATTAAAAATGCTGTGGACTGATGTAGGCATTGGCATATGCAGTAAAGCATGTGACCGTGACAGAACGAAATAAGATGCTGAAGGAACGGACACAGAAGCAGTGTCGGTGAAGGAGGAAGATTATGCCAACAAAATTAAATAGCCGTATGCTGGTGAGCGACGGAGCTAATGAAACGGCCAACTCACAGCTTCTATATTTTACCTGCTCATCTCTTAGCTACGATGATGAACGGATATATATGATTTCTGACCGCGACGGACATCCGAATGTTTATATGAAGAATCTTCTCACCGGAGAATGGAGAAAGCTTTCCGATAATCAGCAGGGGATTCTCAAAAGCTATGTTTATTTTGATGGCATAGAAGGTGAGGGACTCGGCAAAGCGAGTGTTTGTCTCGACTATATCAGAGAG
>JAZASR010000085.1:0-4830 GCA_036343175.1 Lachnospiraceae bacterium | reverse complement strand
CTCAGCGATACAAGAATGAATCCATGGCGATGGTTCCGCTTCCTGTAATACTGCTTCCTGTCATAATCAGCTCTCCATGCCTGGTATTCCGGCTTGGAGACCTCCATATGGATCACATCGCAATCCGTGTCCCCGTCATTCGCGAGCTGAATAAAGTACCGCCCTTTTGCGTCTTCTGTGCGAAGAAACCTGTAGAATTCATCCCCGTCCATCTCGATCCATTCCTTTGTCCTGCCTGCTTTCTTGGCGTCTTTCCTTATAAAATACCTCCTGCGTCCCATTCATTCCTTTCTGCCCTCCTTCGGGAGACAGGGATGCCGGGGATCGAACACAGCTTGCAAAAAGTGCAGGGGCTTGCCCAACAAAAATGCGCAGCAGGGAAGGAATCCCGAACCACCTCTCCCTGAAGAATATCAGGAAAGATATGGTCAGCATCCTTGCTCTGTTGCGCACCAGGGCCGGTGTTGAATTTTTCGTCCAGCTGATAACTGGAACTCTGTTACAGGAATAATTGTAAACGAAATGATAATCTGTGATGTCCGGTGTTCGTCCGATGGAGTCCGGTGAGTGTCCGGTGGATGTGCGGAATTGTATATTGGATTGGGATATTGTCAGATTATTTACAGCCTCTCGATTGTCGCCCACACAAAAAAAGAAGAGAGCTTAATCTCTCCTCTAATGTCTAACACCATTCAGATGAACGATATTTCTGAATATAGCTCAAATACATTTAACTGCAGCTTTTCCATCTAGTGAAACTATTGTCTATATATTTCATGAAAGCATTAGGCCATCTTACAACTTATGAATCAATATACGGTATATATGCCAGGCTCGGTTTCTTTATATTGCAGGTATCTATCAGGGCTTGAATCTATGGGAAAGCCTCCATCCTCCGTCTTAAGTACTGTTACATAAAGGCTTGCATCTGTTCCATTAAGATCTGTTCCATTAAGGAAAATATAACAGATATCATTTTCAAACTTATCAGTTATATCTGCGACCTGTCCCTGAAAATACAGCATTATCCTGCCGTCATCGTTATAACTTACATCGACTTCTTCAAAAAGAAGCCATATTAATTCATCCTCTGTCAGTGCCCTCTTGGTGCCATCAGCATCGACATCAAATCCCCCACCTCCCAGTTCTCTTGTATTTCCATCTGCATCAGTATATTCCATGGAATAATTACCTGATCCATCAAAGTCAATGGTTACATCCGTCTGGTCGCCATACATCCATAACTGAATTGTTCTTTGGATCCCACCAACATTTGCAGCATATGCGATTCGAGAACTACCGACAATTACCAAACACGCACAAGCTGCAGCCGCGAAAGTTCTTAGCATTGCTTTTTTCTTTAATACAGCCATTTTTTCATCCCCCAAAGTAAAGTCACCGGAGGCCTGTAAAACCGAAAATGCTTTCTTATACTGTTCCCTATTGCTCATCTTCCCAGCCCTCCTTAAGCGCGTCTTTCAGTTTGGCACGTCCGCGCGATAATCTGACCTTTATATTGCTCTCTGTGGTCCTGAGTATCTTTGCTATCTCTTTGATGCTGTAGTCTTCGTAATAAAAGAGATGAACTGCCACTCTGTATTTTTCAGGCAGCTTCATAACCTCTTCAAATAGTTCCTTCGTTTCCGGCGTTTCAAAGGAAAGCGTTTCAATGTAATCATCCAATGGCATTCCATTTCTGTGCCAGAAAGAGAACTGAATATTTTTAGCTTTATTGATTGCCACTCTGAGCAGCCATGCACGTATGTGCTGTTCGTTATCAAAGTGCTTATGTGTCATGTAGTACTGAAGAAATGTATCCTGAACAACATCTTCCGCATCGCTAGCATTTTTGCATATGCTGAATGCCACCGCGTATACATTATTCTTGTACATGTTCATCAGATCCTGTACAGGTAATCTCATTTGATGCTCCTTGATTTAAGACCTTATACTAATATTACAATTAGCCAGAAGAAAAGGTTACAAAAAAGCGATAAAGAAATAGTTTTTCCTCATCGTCTCGCAGCTTTATGGACTCCCCGTAATTCATTTCCAGCAGTTCACGTTCTTCTCCTTTTGCTTTGTAATGAAAAAGGAAATATCTGTCTTCTCTGTTTTTCCAGTATTACTGCTTTACAAAACCATACACACCATTCCTCTGTTTAGCAATAATGCCTTTTTCAACGCAGATTTTTAGTATTACAGAAACTCTGTTCTCGGTTATTCCAAACAATTCCGCCACATTGCTCCTATTAAAAGAGTATACATACCTATATCGTATGAATAATTCTTCTATATTAGCAAGCGTTTTTCCTCTGAATGAGTCCTCAATATTCTTTACAACTACATCATGAAAGTATTTTAATTCCCAATCTTCAGTCTCTGAAGAAAGTTGTCTCTTCGGATCCAAAAGTTGTGTCTTCTCGTGAGAAAGTTGTGCTTTCTCCTCATAAGTTGTGTTTTCTTCAAATCTCATTTCTATTTGTGAAGGGGTTGCAACTCCTCTATTGGGCAATGTCACCGTAAAGAAATATTCGTTTGACTGAAATATAGGTTGTTCATCAAGCCCGCAATAGGAATTTAGGATTCTACCTATTCCACTTCCTCGACGCTCCATAAAATTCAACCTTGAAAAAATATCAGATACGACTTCATTCCTTCTGATCGACGGGACATGACGCAGGTCAAGATCTTGAATCCGGCTACCATTCATCATCCCGCCAGGAGATATTATTTCTAATCTGTCGTCAAAAATATCTACATGCACTTCAGTTCCAATAATTTGATAATCTCTGTGTATCAATGCATTGACCAAGACTTCTCTAACAGCTTTAAATGGATAATCACTATTCTCTTCTCGCCTCATCCCTCGAATTGTCCAAGGCGTACGGGAATTATTACGAATAAATGCCTCCGCATTGTTTAATAAAGTTATCAGACAACTATCCTTGTATTCTTTATCGTCCAAGGCATCTCCATCAACCTCACCTTTTGTCTTTCCTTTCCATCGAGTACAAACTATTCTAGACTGTTTCAAAGCACCTTGATTCAGAACAAGAGAAGTTTCTCTTTGATATTCTCGGGTACGAAATATATAGTCAAAACGAATACATACCGATAACAGTTGCTTCTCTTACGACTGGTTTGTTTAATGTAGGATAAAATCCATTGCTTAATTGATATGAAAACAAAGGGCGATCAACCGAAAAGGTTGGTCGCTTTTATTAGCTCATTATCAGATGCGGAAGCCGTTGATGGGTTCGCTCCATCGCTCTTCTGAGAATGGCAGCGAAATGCACAACCGGAACAGAGGAATTGCATGATTCAAAAAAGGAAAGGGACAATCAACAGAAAGAGCATCAGGGCAAACATCACCAGAAGCGCTGCCGTATACCCGATCGCAAGCAGCACCTGCACCGGATAGGGGCGGGTCTCTTCCACACCATAGACCCGGTTGAGTCCCTGCCGCAGCGCCATGGTCCCCTTCGACGCGGACCATACAAGAGTCACGACAGACAGCGAAAGCGTTCCCATGGAATACCTGTACGCTTGCGATACTACTATGGCTGCAAATCCCTGCATTGCCTCGGGCATCAGTCTGTCCAAAAATTTGATCAGGTCAACCTGGGACAGACCAAATATAGGGAGCAGCTGAAAAATGATGATCAGCAGCGGGATCATGGACATGAAAAAGAAGAGCGCAATACTCGACGCGTAGGTTCCTACATCCCGTGCAGTCCAGTCCTCTGCGGTCTTCCTCGCCAGATGCTTCGCCTTTTTTCTGATCCCGCCTGTCCCTGTTTGATTTTTTGACTCTTCAGGAGCGGCACCGCTCTCGTTGATCTCTTCCATTTTTCCCTTCCCTGCTTCCGGCAGATCCCTCCGCTTAAGCCGCTGCGCATCTGCCTGCCGCTATATTTTGACAGATCTCAGGGCAGATACTGCTCCACCAGCAGCACATAGTACATATTGCCGTACAGATACATCCAGTTTCCGTTGAAATCCGCGATATCGTGTGTGTATTTCGCGGTTCTTCCGCCGGACATTTCTTTGGCATACTCCACAGCCAGGTCAAAAGAGTGCTCGCCCCCGTTTTCCGCGATATAGTACATATAGCCCGGGCCGTAATTATATGCCTGGATGATCGTGTTGCGATCGACATCCAGATCTTCCGTCCTGTCCACAAGTCCCCGAAAATAGTCACAGGCCTGGGCGATGGATGCCTCCGGCCCGAGGGAATTGGGCTCAAGCCCTGCGGACTCACTGCTCTGCATGACATCGTCGCGCTCGCCCTTGGTCTCTACTTCCATGATCGCCAGAAGGACAGGCACGTATTCGTAAATGCCCTCTTCTTCGGCGTAATACTTCACCAGATCTTCATACTCCAGCACGCTGTCCGACAGTAGTTCCTCTTCGCGTTCCAGAAGCGCGCGTTCCGCTTCGAGCCGTTTTCTCTCCGCCACGGCCTCTCTCCAGCGGCCGATCCCGACGATCACCAGAAACAGAAGCAGCGCCGCACCGACAGCCAGGACGAACATCTGCAGCCTTATTTCCTGTTCGCGCCTTTTTCTCTGGGCGCGCCGTTCTCTTTCTCTGTTCCTCATCTGATGTAAAATCTCCGCTGCAATAATGCCCCGCTTTTGACATAATCCTCCACTTTTATTATTGCAGAGAGGCCTTAATGGGGCAAGTTAAAACCCCCGGAAATCGGATCTCCGGGGGTTTTCTCTGCACGATATTCTGTTCCCTGCGGTCAGCAGTCTTTCTCCAAATGCCAGATATCATTGTTGTACTGGTCGATCGTTCTGTCGGAGGAGAAGTAGCCCGCCT
>JAZASR010000084.1:0-5068 GCA_036343175.1 Lachnospiraceae bacterium | reverse complement strand
TTTGAAAAATGAAGATGTAGTCAGATTATTTGATGCTTATGCTGATGATCTTTACAGATTTGCCGTCTACTACTCGGGTTCCAAGCACGACGCCGAAGACATTGTTCAGGATGTGTTTTTAAAGCTTCTTGACGACAAAGTTGCTATTAAACCCGGCAAGGAAAAGACTTATCTTTTCACCATGACGGCCAACAGCTGCAGGGATTATTTCAGGACAGCATCCCGTCAGAAAGACGTTGATCTTGAGTCTGCGGAAAACGAGCTGCAGTATTTCGATGATTTCAATGAGAGAAACAAGGCAGTCTTTGATGAACTCATGAACCTGGATGGTCAGTTCAGGATGCCTATCTACCTGCACTATTATGCAGGTTACTCTTACAAGGATATCGCCGGAATACTGAAGATATCCGAATCAGCCGTTGCAGTAAGGATCAACAGGGGCAAAGCAATGATGAGGATAGGATTGGAGGAATATTTATGAGAGATACTACAGATAAGATAAAAATGGATGTGGCAAGGAAAGCGGAAATACGCGAGAAGCTTATGTCTTCAACCGCGAAGACTACTGAGTTACCCAGGCATAATGTGAAGAAAAAAGTCATAACGACTGTTCTGGTCGCGGCAGTAGTGACAGCGATGGGCGCCACTGCCTATGCTGCTATCACCGGCGGGATCGGACCTTTATCCTTAGGAAGAAGCTCATATGGTCCGTCGATCGAAGAAGACATTAAGCATTCAATGCCTCCTCGCGAGGAATGGTCGCTGCAGGGATATCCTGATACGCCTGAATACAAGGCATGTGCCGAGTGGATCAAATTCGAGCTAAGCTACGACCGTGACGGAAAGATCCTGGATAAAGCTGATGCGGAGCAAAAGCGCACAGGCATAAATCCATTTGGGGAGAAGTACGGTGATTATCTTATTTACTCGCAGGAGATGGCTGATAAGGTCGATGAGATAACGGCAAAATACAATCTTAAGCTTCATACGGGCATGGACGATGGTGATGAGAAAAGGCTCGAGGAAAAGGTCGGAGATATCTTTAATGATAACATTACCGGCGGCGCATACTTCTTCGATGACGGAACTTTCCAGATGGATGCACTTTATAAAAACAAGTACAATTTCCAGATAAGAAGATGTGTGAGAGGATATTTCGATACTGTAACTGTTAATGTCGGAACCTCTAAAGGTTTTGAAGAGTATACATATATGACAAAGAGCGGAATTCCGGTCACGATCTCAGAGGGTAAAGACGTCAGCGGCAGGCGAAGAACATTCATTACGGCAAATCTCGAAAAGAGCTTTGTGGTGATAAATATCATGCCATTTAACTACGATGGCGAGCCGAATAATTACACGGACAAAGACATTAAGGATATTGCAGATTCGTTCTACTTCGATAAGATGTGATAAAGAGAAGGGCTGTTTCGAAAGAAACAGCCTTTTTTCTGATAAACTATAAATTGCTATGGGATACTTCCAAAGAGGAATCTTTTCGCAAGAACAATGAAAGCGGCAGGTAATACGGAACATGACATATTTCGTTGAAGGTATACAGGGAAGCGGCAAGAGCACACTTGTAAAGCTTTTATCAGAGAAATGTCCGGACCACAAAGTTCTTGAAGAAGGCGATTATTCTCCGGTAGAACTTGCCTGGTGTGCATATATAGACAGAGATCAATATATTGTTATTATGGATCATTTCTCTGCGTTGAAGCCTGAGATAGAAGCAAAGACTCATTTTGAAGATGATCATGCAGTTGTCTGTTATACAAAGATCCGGACGGATGACCGGAGCTTTTATCAGGCGATGGAAAAATATGAGATATATAACAACCGTGTATCCTTTGAGCGGTTCAAAGACATTGTTTTGAAGCGTTACGGCAGCTGGGATGGTGCACCTTTGATTACGGAATGTGCTCTTTTTCAAAACATCGTGGAGGACATGATACTGTTCCGGGATATGCCGGATGAGGCCATTATAGATTTCTACAGAGACATTAAGAATGCTATAGGTGATAAGCAGATCCATATTGCTTATCTTAAGGCGGAACCTGATGATATCAGAAGGAATCTTGAGACAGCACGGCAGACACGGGTCGATGATAAAGGCAATGAAGTCTGGTTTTCGATGCTTTGTGATTATTTCAACAACAGCCCTCATGCAGTAAGATGCGGCCTCGAAGGGGAAGACGGTCTGGTCAGACACTGGATACACAGACAGGATCTTGAACTCAGGATATGTGAAGAGCTGTTTCAGGACAGGTTCACGGTATTGCCCTCGAAATCGTATGGTGAGAACATGGAAAGGTTCATGCGAAGCTGTCCTTAACAGCGGCAAAGCGATATAAAGAATGTTGTTTATGAGAAAGAATAGGGCCGGATTTTTGATCTGTACTGTCATGTTGATTGCTTTGTCCACTGTTATGGCGGGCGGATGTTCAGTGTTTGACAAGGACAGCAACAGATGGGATTTTGACCGCGGAGAAGTGGCTGAGGCAATAGCTGAAAAGGATGCCGGTGACCTTTATGAATTTATGGCACCTTATATGCTTGAGAAAACCGATCTGACCGAAGATGATCTGCAGGAGTTTCTTGATAAGTGTGACATAGAGAATACTTCGTCCAAAGACATGGACAGATATACTTCATTCAAATTCTTAGGTGATCCGAGCGATCCTGAGGGAAATCATTACCGGCCGGACGGGAACAAATTTACTTACACGATGTACTACGTCAACGATGATGGTGCACGTGTTTTTGTGAGCGGCATTCTCAAGGATTCAAAAGACAAAGATAAAGTCGGGATCTATTACATAGAGTATTTGGAAAAAGATCCTGATACCGGTAAATATAAGACCGTGGAAGAATTTGGGAAGAGAGAACATGCCTAGTTCGTGTGAATAGGGGCAGATCTAAACTGAAACAGCATGAAAAACGGAATCTTTGTATACAAAAATGAGAACTGTATGAAGCGGATGCATGAGTTTTATGATAAGACACTTGCTTCGCTCAATGTTCCGTATATTGAAGACGATATTGAAACCTCTTTTGGAAAAACCCACTGCCTTTAGGCAGGCAATCCTGAGAAGCAAAGTTCCCACGCCTTAAAGAATTATTAACCAAAGATAAGCATCATTCTGTTTATGCTTATTTTGATGATGTTTTCAGGGTGATGGCTGTTGCAATAAGTTATTATTCGACTGCAAAACTTATGAAGTAATGGCGAGGACAAACATATATATAAAGAAATACGCTAACGGCAACAGGATCGAAGAAATAACTATTCCTGCTATTGCAAAGGGCTTTCCTTTTGTTCCCGTACTCTTTGTTTTCTTAAGGCCGACGATCGAAAATATCAGACCCAGTATAGGACCTGCCGCCGTGATGAAAACCATGGCTAAGAACAATATGTTATACACCGCCATCAAAGCGGAATTAAGTTGATAGGATTGCATCCAGATAAAATTAAAAAATAATACAGTGCCAATAATGGACACAAGATCTGAAACAAGAGCTATCAATACCCGTTTTTCAAAACGTCGTTTTACAGGGCTCTGCACACCAGGAAATAAATAACCGCACAGATTGCATGCAGGCAGTGAATCAGCCTGTGGTGCTCCGCAATTAGGACATGTCTTCATAAAATACTCTCCAAGCAAATACTATGTGAAATATTAGAGTGATATTCTTTTTAAGTCAATGTTATCTACATATTCTCTTTAATGTACATACCTGCGATGCGCCCCTTAGACAAATAATCAAAATCTAAACACATGTTATAATCTCCGTATCTGAGAGGAAGCTCTTAGTATAGAAAATAGACAGTAAATATGGCTATAGAGTAAGGGATAACGGGATGAATAAAACTGATAACAAAGATAAACGATCACAGGATAAACTGTTTTTCGAAGGCTTGGCTGAGAATGATAATGCTAAGCTTTTGATAGTTCCGATGAGTGATATCCATAATCATTCCACCAAAGGATGCAGTAGGAGCTGGTTGGGAGTGCAATTAGGCGTTGATCTTCCGGCACCGCCGGAAAGATTTAACGGTCTTGCCGGCATGCAGGAATGGTTCACTTCAACGATTAAGCCCTACTGTTCTGGAAGAGACGGCATAGTTAAAAGATGGGAAGGTTCATTTGCAGAGGCTAAAAGAAATAACATAGTGAGGCTTGCTATGAATTTCGGACCGGCTGAGATAGAACTGGCAGGGGGAATGAGCGAGTTCCGGCCCCTTATTGAAAGCTTTCATCAGAAATATTGTCCGGATACTGTTTTCGAGCCGGAAATAACATATGTAGCCCTGAGTAATATTGATGAAGAACTAAGCAGGATCGACCAATATCTTTCTTCAGGTTTTTTCAGATCTATCGATGTATGCGGTGGAGAGGATCTGCGGCCGTTTGAAGATTTCCGGCCGCTATACAGAAAAGCTGAAGAATACCATCTGATCAAGAGGATGCATGTAGGAGAAAGCGGAACAGCCGAAGATGTCAGAAGGGCTGTTGATATATTGGGCCTTGATGAAGTCCATCACGGGATCGGCGCTGCCGGATCAGAAGAGGTCATGAGGTTTCTTTCAGATAACAGGATACAGCTTAACGTCTGCCCAAGCAGTAATGTGTTGCTCGGTTATGCCTCAAGTTATAAAGATCATCCGATCAAGCTGCTTTATGAAAATGGTGTCAGAGTTACCATTAATACAGATGACCTGCTTATCTTTGACAGTTCAATCGAAAATGAATACATGCTTCTTTATCGTGAGGGTGTATTTACAGCAACTCAATTAAATGAGATACGATTGAGCGGATTAAGAACTGCGTAGTATGATTAATCAGCAGGATAACTGACTGTCAAATACTATGATGGAGTGTTTATGATACGTGTTTCGATGAAAAATGACGGATTTGAAGGGATCCTGTTCTTGGGAAACGGAAGCAAGGACAAAGTAATAATAGTTATGTCCGGATCCAATGGTGGAATGAGTATGGCTAAGCATGAGGCAGAGTTCTACCATAAGAACGGCATTCCGGCTATGTCGCTTGCGCTATTCAAGACA
>JAZASR010000083.1:0-5084 GCA_036343175.1 Lachnospiraceae bacterium | reverse complement strand
TAGGGGTACATAAACAATAACCGATGCGGGATAATCTCGCTACTCTTTTTTTGAATTTTAGAAATACAATCTTTTGGTGAAAACTGAAAGGTTTAAGCGTAAAGTAACGCTAGCCGTCGCGTAAGCGACTTGGTACAATTGAGATACAGAGCTGACGCTTTAGCTTTGCAGAATTTCGTGAAAGGCTTAAGTTGGGGAATGGGAGCAAAAGATATTACAGAAAAGACACTTGAGGCATGTAACGATGTCTTTGCAGATATTGTAAATGTACTTCTGTTTGATGGTGAAGATGTTGTATCTCAGGATGCACTTGCAGAGGGAAGTCCTTACAGTAACTATACAGAGAACGGGAAAATAAGGGCCCAGGAAAGAGACGTATATAAATACTGGAATAACAGTCAGATACGTATTGCAGCCATAGGATTTGAAAATGAAACTGAGGAAGAGGAAGACATGCCTCTTCGGGTAATAAATTATGATGCTGCAGGATACAGAGCCCAGCTTGCAACGGACAATGAAAATAAACAGCGTTACCCAGTTGTGTCTCTTGTGTTATACTATGGGTACAAGAATAAATGGAAAAAAGCAAAGACATTATATGACAGACTTGTAATACCTGACAGACTAAAGAAGTATGTTCATGATTACGGTATGAATCTTTTTGAGATTGCCTATCTGGAAGATGAGCAGGTCGCCAGGTTTAAGAGTGATTTCAAGCTTGTTGCAGACTATTTTGTACAGATGAGGAAGACGGGCGAATATACACCGCCCACAGATGAAATTAAGCATGTACAGGAAATGCTCAGCTTGATGACAGCGCTAACAGATGATACAAGATTTGTCGATACATATGATAAAGTAAAGGGAAAGGAGCGTATTACCATGTGCACTGTTCTCGATGTAATTGAAGAAAAAGGCGTAGCCAAGGGTGAGATAAAGGGCGAAATAAAGGGTACGGTAAGAACTTCACAGCGTTTAGGATCTTCATATGAGGATACTGTGAAGCTTATTACTGATGAATTTAATCTTTCTGAAGAGGATGCTAAAGAATGTGTTAAACTTTATTGGAAATAAGGCAACTTGTAGTAACCATCGTATATATTTGGATGCTGAAAGCAGTTATGGAAAAACCATGGCTGCTTTTTTGATGCAAACGTGAGGCAAATCTGATTGAAATTTGATGAAAATTTGAAAGAATTGTGCAGTAAAAATGATTGGAAAATGATTGATTTGTGATGAAAAATCAGTGTTTGTGTGTGTTATCATTCTTGCTGTTGAGCGAAAGGAGTGATGAAAATGGAATGCTTAAGTGAGTATTCCCTCGTTTTTCCATGAAGTCAGGACCTTGGATATAGTAAAAGATTTTACGCTTGGAAAGGGAATGATCATGGAGAAACTGTATGGAAGAACAGTTGGGGAAAGATTAAGGCTCCTCAGGGAGAGCAGGGGGCTTAGACAGGAAGATCTGGCTAATGAATTTTTACTATCAGGTGGGAGTGTTGTTTCTTTATATGAAAATGGTAAGAGGCAGGTTCCTGCAGAGATAAGGATAAAGAGCAGTCAAGGAACGATTTACCTGGATCCATGCTTACCAGGCATCCAAAAGAGGTGGGCATCTTTATTGTGAGATGCTTGGAAACGGAAGAGTAGCTATAAATGGTGAAGCAGTACTTGTGGCTGTTTCAGAGATAGTAGCGGAACATTGATCTGGAAGATAAACAGAAAAATCAATTGGCGCTCAATTGCGTCTCAATGACAGAACAGGAAATAAGTAATACAATGGAAATTTTTGATATAACTGATGACAATGGGATTCCCACAGGGAAGACTATCACAAGGAGCGAAGCCCATGATAAGGGAATTCCTCACAGGACAGCACATATATGGATTGTGAAGAGAGATGGTGATAGTTATCAGGTCCTTCTTCAGAAAAGGAGTGCTGAAAAAGAGTCATTTCCCGGAATGTTTGACACTTCTTCCGCAGGGCATATCCAGGCAGGTGATGATCCGCTGGAATCTGCACAGAGAGAATTATTTGAGGAACTGGGGATAAGAGCTAATGAAGGAGATCTTTCTTTTGCGGGAAAATTCCATATCAAATATGAGATCGAGTTCCATGGAAAGATGTTCAGGGACAATGAAGTGGCTTTTGTCTATGTGTATGAGAAACCTGTTGATATCAGCAGCCTTGTTCTGCAGGAAGAAGAAGTTGATGAAGTCAGGTGGTTTGATATAAAGGAAGTTCATGAAGGATGCCTGCACAGAGATGGAACATTCTGTGTGCCGACAGAGGGGCTTGAGCTGGTAATGGACTATCTGAATTATGCTCCATGATGCTGATATTAGGGATAGTGAACGGAAAAGTACCTGGATAATATATAAAGGGGCTGTCGCACTAAGAATCTAAAGCGACAGCCCCTTTTTTGTGTTTCTACGATGATCACGATGCCGGAGCTGGCTATGATTTTCAAGCGAAAAGTAACTGGTTCCATTCCGGCAGTTCCTCCGCTGTGGACAGCAGAAATTCCGGACTGCTTTTTTCTTAAGGTTGCGTAATTAATGTGACATTCTGGAACACCATCTTGCATTACGAATCCAAAACAGTCAATACTAATTATGTGATCAGAATTTTAACGGATTTTTAACACTTTATTTGGTAGAATTGTGATTATAGAAGAAAGAGATAAAGAATAATCTATCTGCCATATAAGGAGAATGAATGCGTATTTATATTGTTCGTCATGGAGAGACGGATGCAAATAAAAAAGGTTACGCTCAGGGGCGGACTGATGATCCACTGAATAAGAACGGTGAAATACTTGCGGGGATCACCGGATGTGGCATGAAAGACATCCACTTTGACTGCTGCATATCCAGCCCACTGATCAGAGCCAGGCAAACAGCAGAGATCATACTCAGGGAATCATGCAACAGCGTTCCTATTTCCTTTGACAACCGTATTATAGAAATGAACTTTGGCAGCTTTGAGGGAACGAGCATCAGGGATGAAAAGGTAGTTCGATTCCTAAAAGAACCGGTCATTGATTACCGGTTTCCGAATGGCGAAAGCATTTCAGACGTAATGAAAAGAACGCAGGAGTTTTTGAAAGAGCTTATTTCAAAGGACGACGGTAAGACCTATCTGGTGTCAACACATGGATGCGCACTAAGAGCAATGCTGAATTTTCTGTATGAGTATCCGGGAGATTACTGGCATGGGCATGTTCCCTATAATTGCTGCGTGAATGTCATTGAGGTTAAGAATGGTGCTGCGACACTAATTGCTGATGATTTAATCTATTACGACCAGGATATGGCTATTGATCGATATAAGGAATAAGCAAATACCATGATCAGTGATGTTAAGGAGGTATCTTTTTTATGGAATGGGAAGCGAGCTTAATTGAATGGATGCAGGCACATATCGGCAATATGGGAGGGTGTGTGGAACTGCTGGCGTTTATTGGTGCGGAGGCCGGTCTGCTTTTAGTTATCCTTGGTGTGATGTTTTGCTGGAAAAAGGAAGCGGGCCAGAAGCTGGCATTGATCGTAGTGACTGTGAATATGTGGCTTCCCATGATCAAATCCATCGTGCTGAGGCCCCGGCCTTATATGGGATATCCCGACAGGATAAAACCGCTTGTTTTGGATGATAAAGCACCTGCGACAGATGTGGCTGCTCATGGCTATTCATTCCCAAGTATGCATAGTGCATCAATCCCGGCATTATACTTTACGCTGGCAATGGAAGTGAAAAAGAAATGGATTTGGATACTTGCTTCAGTTTTAACAGTATTGGTAGGTGTTTCCAGAGCCGTAGCCGGCATGCATTATCCGACAGATATTCTTGCAGGATGGATACTAGGCTTTGCGTCGATTGGCGTGTTTACGCTTCTTGACCGCTATATCCAGAAGGAGTGGCTATTTCATGCAGTCCTGTTTGCAACTGCTATTCCGGGGTTCTTCTATGTGCGCACGAATGATTTCTATACTGCGTTGGGATGTCTGATCGGCGGTGTAGCAGCATATTATTTTGAACGGAAATATGTAAACTATCAGGATACCCGCAGGATTCCTGCAATGATACTGCGCATGATCGGCGCTCTACTGATCTATGTTGTGGTAAATACGCTTTTGAAGCTCCCCTTCGATAAAGATTTTCTCGCTGGAGCAAGTCTCGGTGCTTTAATGATCCGAATGGCTCGTTATGCGATCATCATGTTTCTGATCATGGGAGTATATCCTTCTGCATTTCCTTGGTTTGAGCGTGTCGGAAATAAGTCAGGGCGCTAAAACGCACCATAAAATAACGGAGGTTAATAAAATGAAAATGAGATTCCAGAAAAAATCAGAGATTTTTGAGATTGCTATCACTGCCCTGGGCGGTGCTTTCTCAGTAGGCATGGTGATCTATGGCGTGTTGAAACTGGGACTTAAAGAAACGTGGCCTGAACTGGTGTTAAACCTGTTCTACATAGCATGCCTCTTGATGATGGCCATGTACTTTTTCAATTTCCGGATCACTAAGATGCAGTTCAATTATTGGTGTTCGGTGTGCGTAGGTGCCACGGTATTGTTGCGTGATGTTCTCTTCGCGCCGCCTTTGTCATTTCGAATAATCCGCCTTGCGTGTTTAACGCTTTCAGTAATACTGCTCCTAATACTCACCTACTTTTATGCCCGCAAGGAGTGGAAGACATATTCAAAGCGTAATCTATGGATGATCTGCATTATCGACATGGTAGTCGCAGCGCTTTACACTGTCGATATCTGTCTTGAACCCGTCAATGAATACACTGCCTATCTGCTGACGGAGATCTGGATACGCCCGACTATTACTTATGGCCTGGTGGCCTGCTTTGTGTCGGAGATGGAAGATGATGAATGAGAGAGGTAGTAAATGAAAAAGAATGTAGTAATTGCTCTGACACTGATGTTAGCGGTGATTCTGTGTGCCTTTGCATCTAATGATGCATCCCAACTAGGCAGCTCCCCTTCTGCCGAGGCAGATGCTTCCGAAATTGAACTGGATGCGAAGCTTGATGAAATCTTTAAAGATGCAGAGGTACAATCTTACCTTACGT
>JAZASR010000082.1:0-5141 GCA_036343175.1 Lachnospiraceae bacterium | reverse complement strand
GGAAACGAGGAGCGCAAGGCAACTGAGCCCGATGTCTGAAGGCATGGGCACTGGGAGTTGGAGTGTCCAAAGGAAGGGGTAAATCCCTTCAAAAATCCAACCCCAACTTTCTAAAATGTCCTTGACAAGGGGTACGGTTTAGCCAAAGGATAATACAGACAGCGTGGCTGTTTCAGATGATGTAGTTTCGGATTTGATGATGGTAGAGTCAGAATCGGATGCGGGCTTGGAAACTGTTAATGATGCAGTAGAAACGTCTGATACATCCGTGGGGACTGAGCAGACGGAAACATCTGAGACAGAGGAGCAGAGTGGAGATAGTTCTAATGTGGAAGTTTCAATTACTGAGGAGCTGACAGCAAATGATACTTCGAGAGAAGCAGAATCAGAGCTATCAGCAACAGAAGCACCAAGTGAGCCGGAAATAGTTGCCACACAACCTACCACAGATGACAGAGGAAATCCTGCTGATGGAAGTCCGGTGTTTGAGATTACCTTCAATATACCGGAGGAAGAGTATGTGGGATATGATGCAGACCGTGTGGCAAGGCTTGCGGTGGAGAAGTGTAAAGCGGCAGGAATGATAACGCTTCCCGAAAATCTGGACAGGCTGCTTGCAGAGGGGAAGATTACGCAGGAAGAATACAATGAGTATTATCCCTATGACGGTTGCGGTTACTATTCCGTATTTGTGGAAACGAATTTAAACCTTGCTTCCACCATTAGTGGGGAGAGGCTTTGCAGTGAGGAAGAGATTGCAGATTACATAGCCGGAATGATGGTACTGGAAGTGGAACCTTACTTTTATATTGAGTGTGCCGGAGTGTATCAGGGCAACAGCGTAGAGTTCTATGAGTTCCGCTGCTATCGTTAAGGCAGAAATTCTCAGAGAGGAGGCGGTGTAATTTGGGAAAGATGGAGATTCCTTATGTGGAAAAGGACGGTGTTTTGTATCCGTTACTGACTGTTCCTGCTGATATAGAATTATCGGCAGTGGGAAAGTACGGACTACTGTGGTTATCCTATATGAAGGAAAATCACAAGGGAAGATTTCGTACACTTACAAGACTTGGCTGTGTCAACCGGACGGCACATAAGGTCAATGAGGAAGCTTATGAAATGTTGGATGTAATAATCAGTCAGCATATGGGAAAGCATCCGCCTGTGAATCCCGGTTCCACCATGGAGATGTGGAAATTGCGTGAGCAGGCAAAGACGGTGGCGGAAGAAACCGTGCTTACGGATATTGTGTATCAGTATCATTAGAGAATTGTTTTTATGGAAGGTGGTGGCTTTGCTGCCACCTTTTATTGCTTAATAGGAAATTTCGTTGAAATTGTCCTAGTAAGCAAAAACGCTCCGCGAGGATCGCACTGCGGCGGAGCATGTCGCAAGCGACATTCTTTATTCAAAAAAGATTATGCAAGGGACCGGCACCCAAATTGCCGGAGAAAGAGGTATTTATGACAGAGATTATGAGAAAAGAAAGTAACTTGAACACTATGGAAGGCAGAAGTTTTACGGAATTAATTCCTGAAATTCTGATTGCCATTGACCACGGCTGGAGTTCCATCAAGACTCCGAGTATCATTTTTGAAAATGGTATTACGGAATTGCAGACTATGCCTGCCACAAAGGATAACCTGCTTGAATTTCGAGGGAGGAAATATGTGATCGGTCAGGGAAGAATGGGTAAGCAGGAAACCAAGACAGAGAATGAAAACTACTATCTTCTGACACTGGCTGCCATTGCAAAGGAATTAAGGAAGCGTACGGGAGCAAAGGTTGTAAAGGTAAATCTTGCGGTGGGAGTTCCCCTTACCCTTTATGGCAAAGAAAAGAAGGAATTTAAGAATTATCTTCGTGCCAATGATAAGGTATCCTTTTACTATGAAGGGGACAGATATGTGGTGCATTTTGGCAAGGTAAGGGTATTTGCACAGTGCCATGCTGCCATTGCCAACCGAATGGAAGGGATGGATAGATTGACAGCGGTGGACTGCGGCTCTTGGACGCTTGATATTATGTCGGTGGTGAATAAGGTTCCTGTTCTTGACGAGTGCCACACTTACCAGCAGGGACTGATTACAGCCATTGACCGTATTCAGAAGGAGTGCATTGCAAAGTATGGTAAGGAAGTGCCGGAGTATATCATCAATGAGGTAATTGAAACGGGAGATACCAATGCCATTGCAAAAAATAAGGAATCCATTATGGATACCATCAATGCAGGGCTGAAAAGATATGCCCTTGAGGTGGAAGCAAAGCTTCGTGAACTGAAAATAGACTTTGATTTTACCAATGTGGTGTATGTTGGTGGCGGAGCCGGAGTTATGAGACGTTTTGGAAGCTGTACCGGGGAAAACGTGCGATATGTAACCGATGTCCGTGCCAATGCTCTCGGTTATCAGTACTTAGCACAGAATCTGGAGGTGTAGCTTATGGCAACAAGGTCGATTGCATTTCGGTTGAATGATAAGAACCGGGAGGATAAGGAAATCATGGACTGGCTGGATAAAGCGGTCTATGAGGGAGAGTATTATGATTCACTGACGGAGGCTGTGAAGTGGGCGATTCTTTGTTTTGTCCGTGGAGAAATTCGATTTCGGGAAGATATGAGCACTGTGGAGCTTATGCAGGAGTTTGTCAGGGATTTCGCCAAACAGAGTAAGGCAGAAAATGAGCGTCTTATGCAGGATGCAGTTACGAGGATTCTTGCTACAATTATCAGTGCAATGGGACAGCCGGCAGGCGGTTATGCGGCTGTCCCTGCCATGATGCAGATGCAGGGGATGAAGGTAGCATCAATTCAGCCTGATACACAACCAGAGTTAACAGAACCGATGAAGGAAACGATGGAAGAATTATCGGAGAATAATCTGGAGCTTTCCGATAAGCCGCTGGATGATGGGGCAGTGGCTTCTCTGTCTGCTATGTTTGGAGATAATGAGGAGGATTAAATTTCAAAAAAAGCACAATGTATTTGATATTTCTAATACTATGTGATAAACTCAAAATAGATTATTTTGAAAAAAGTACAAAGTATTAAGAATAAATAATACATTGTGCTGAATTTAAAACAGTAGGAGGTGATACGTGATGAAGCATTATGAAAAGCTGCTTGCAAAGGGTTCTTTTTCGAGAGAACAGCTGATAGAGCTTGTAGGAACAGCAACCGCAGCGAATCAGGTGATCTATGAATACCAGAAAAAAGGGCTGATAGAAAAGGTGAAAAGAGATTTTTATGTGGTAATCAGCATGGAAACGAAACAGCCTGTGTTATCCCGTTATCAGATAGGTTCCAATCTGTTCCCGGATGCTTGTATCACCCATCACAGTGCATTTGAAGTATTTGGTTATGGAAGTCAGGTGTTTTATGAGTGTTATGTTGCAACGGACAAAAGGTTTCACGATTTTGAGTATGACGGAGTGTTGTACCGCCACATAGAGCGTAAGCCTGATATGGAAGTAGTACAGCAGGGAAAGATACGAGTGACATCCATGGAACAGACTGTTGTAGACAGTATCCGTGATTTTGAAAAGATAGCAGGACTTGAGGAAGTAATACGCTGTATGATGCTGGTGCCAGGACTGAATGAGCAGAAAGTGCTGGAATGTCTGGCAAGAAACAACAATGGTTTTATGTATCAGAAATGCGGATATCTTTTTGAAGAAATGCAGGAAGAATTCCATTTTTCAGCCAATTTTTTTGATGCGTGTGAGAATGGTTCCTCTGGAGCAAAGCGTTACCTGATGAAGGAGTCACAGGATAATGTATTTCATAAAAGATGGAAGCTTTATGCACCGGCTTCTCTGAAAGGATTGATAGATAAGGGAGTTGATGATTATGATGCAATGGGATAGATTAACTCTTGGCAGAATGGCAAAAGAACTGGGTTTTCCGAGGGATACACTGGAAAAGGTGTGTCGTCTGGCGGATGTGTTGAAGTTTATGGAATCGGATGAGCTTTTGTCAGAAGGGATTGCCTTAAAAGGCGGCACTGCCATTAATCTTACTATTTTTGATTTGCCAAGACTTTCGGTAGATATTGATTTGGATTATTGCAGAAGTATTGAAAGGGATGAAATGCTTGCAGACAGGGAGATTATCACAGACAGAATCAGCAAGTATATGATGGCAAACGGATATCTTCTGAGTCCGAAATCAAAGAGCTATCATGCCTTGGATTCCTTTGTGTATGAATATGTAAATTGTGGAGGGGTAAAGGATAATCTTAAGATTGAGATTAACTATATGCTTCGCTGTCATGTGCTTCCTGTGGCAAGGAGAGAAGTAAAACTGCCATGGAATGAGGAAAAGCTTACCGTTCTTTCCGTAGCACCATTGGAGATATTTGCTTCTAAAACAGTAGCATTACTTACAAGAACGGCTCCACGAGATTTATATGACATGCATAACATGGTTAAATTTGGGCTGTTTGATGAAAGTGAGGAAGCAATGTTTCGTAAATGTGTCGTCTTCTATAGTGCAATCGGAGCAGCACAGCCACCGGAAAAATTCGAGCTTGATAATATCGGAAAAGTGTCATCCCAGCAGATTAAGCGGGATTTGGATCCGGTGCTTCGTAAAGGAGAACGATTTGACCTGGAATTTGCACAAAGGGAAGTAAGAGACTATCTTACATCTATTCTGGTACCAACAAAGGAGGAAAAACTGTTCTGGAAGGCTTTTTCAGAAGGAAATTATTATCCTGACTGGGTATTCGGGGATAGTGATGAGCTTAGGAATGTAGCAAAGCATCCAATGGCATTATGGAAGTGCAGGGACAAGGAAGAAGATAAGAAGTCTTTGGAGAAAGATAACGCAAAGAGAGTGTAACACAAATCGTAAAACAGAATAGGGAAATAGCGTAAAACTGTGAAACAAAATGGTTCAAATGAGCCTGATATGTTTGACAGTTTTTTTATTGCCCTTTTATCAGTATAACGGTTTGTAAAACAAAAGGCAGGATATTGGCAGAAAGTGTATTACATTTTCGCGTTACTGTTCACGGGGTGACTTGACTTTCTGATCCGGATCCCGTAACGATATTTTCAAAAACGAATACTTTCTAAAAGTCCTTGAAATCATTGGGTTTCAGGGACTTTTTTTGCAGAAAAAGCTTGCATTTTAAATAGTT
>JAZASR010000081.1:0-5380 GCA_036343175.1 Lachnospiraceae bacterium | reverse complement strand
GATATTGACCTTAATCATTATTTTGAAGTCATGAATTCCCGTGGAGAGCAGCTGGAGAAGCATGAAATCATAAAAGCCAGGATGATAGAGCATCTCGGCGATAAGCGTGACCGGGATAAGTTTGCTCTTCTCTGGGAGAATTGTAGTACTATGAATGTTTACATCCAGCAGAGTTATCATCTGGGTGATAAAAAGGAAAGCAAAAACAATATCGATAGCGCTATCTTCGGTGAAGATCGATGTGATTTCATCGTAAAGAGTTTTGAGGATATTCCTGCTTTGGATGATGATTCAGATAAGAAGGAGACGCTGGCGTCACTTCTCGAAACAGATTATGACCAGGATGCAACTGATGAGAGTAAGAGAAACAAGGATCTGTTTCAGCCGATTATTGACTTCCCGAATTTCCTGCTCACTGTTCTAAAAATTAAACGAATGCTGGAGGAGGATGAATCTGGCTTTAATCCTAGTGACTTTGTGCTTGATGATAAAAATCTCATTCAGGAATTCGGCAAGTTCATGGGGAAGAAAGCAGATGAAAAGGACGTAAAACGCTTCGGCTATCTGCTTCTTAAAGCACGCTATTTTCTGGATAATTACATTGTACATCACTCAAATTCGGAAGACATACCTGGTAATAATCCTTGGAATCTTCAGACAGCAAAGTGGGACAATAAGAATCAGTGGACATTTTCAAACACATGTTCAAAGGATCAGTCGGGAGATGCTGAGAACTCATTGACGCAGCTTCGCTTGGTACAACTTCTTTCTATGTTCGAGGTATCCTTTGGTGCGAGACAGAGGAAGAATTATCTTGTGTATTGTCTGTATTACTTATTCCGTCATTTTGATTCGGTGCAGAAGGATTTCGATTTTGATGGATATAGTCAGTTCCTTTCAAAGCTGGCTGAAAAGTATTTTAAGGACATCTATCTTGACATTTCCAAGCTCAATGAACTTTGCGTTCCGAAGCCAAGCAGTTTTGATGAGACGATAGGAAAGAGCGATTCGATTGAACAGATAACCAATAGAACGGTGGATGATTTCAATGCTGTCTATGAGGAAAACACAGATACGCCGAAACGTATTCCGTTATTCGTTTTCAATTACCTTGACTATAAGCTTTGGGATAAATATGCCACTGAAATTCGAGGAAAAAACCATACAGAATCTAGTTCTGAAAGACAGGAATTCTTTGCAGAACTTGGATGCAGTGACTTTGACATTAAAACTTTCCAGCAGTTTTATTTCTCGAGAACTAGAGGAAGCTTGGAACATTACTATCCTCAAGCAAATGCAAGAAAGAATGCGGAAGCCGATGCAGTAATCGGAATGGACTCAAGACGACATGGAACAGCAAACAATAAAGAGCCTGATGAGGCAGAAATCAACAGATTTGGCAATTTCGCTATGATTGGGTCTGAAACAAATAGTGCTGGTTCAAACTGGAGCCCGAAAACGAAACGGGATCATTATCTCGATGCTTCCGGAAAACTTAATCTGGTCAGTGTAGCATCGCTTAAATTTATGATCATGATGCAGATGTGCCGTGATAATGTCGGTAAGAGAGTTCCGGGAGAAGAGTGGGGTACTGAGGATATCGAAATACATCAAAATAAGATGATGAAAATTCTTTTTTAATAACAGATTTATTAATAAAAGTTAGCGGTATTTATAAGGTAGAATATGATTTCTGAAGTATATTTTAGGATATCAGACAGATAGTGGAAGATACCATATTGAAGAGGGAAAACAATCTTTATGTTGACAGATGGAATTTATGAACAAATCATCAATGAAAGAATAGGCGCAGAGCTTTTAAATATGAGTGATGAATTCCTGATTGAGAAAGAATCACTCAATGCGGACGATTCACGGCATCTTTTAACCATATATCTTTCACATGTTATTGAAAGAGGGCTTCATTACATCCGGGATAGCTTTAAAAGCGGTGCTGAAGAGGAGCGCAAAGCAATTCTTGCAGAAATCCGGCTTTCAAATGATATTATACGGGAAGTGGCAGAGCACATTCATGCGATTGATTCCTCGGGTGAAGCGCTCGATCTTCAGGATGAGAAAATCCTGGAACAGGGAGAAATCCTTACATCGATTTTTCAGAAGCTTAACTCTGCTTCGTCTATCACTAAAAACAAGATCATCCGCCCGGAGACTTCCGTTCTTGAAAATGCTTTATTTACGGGGGCCCCAAGTGAACCGAGCCTTCTTTCGGAATTAAAGAAGGAAATACGAACTGCGGACCGTATCGACCTTCTGGTATCCTTTATTAAATGGAGTGCTATCCGACAGTTGATGGAAGATCTACGTGCTTTTACAGAACGTTTGGATTTCCAAAATACAACTGGGCAGCCCAGACTTCGGATTATTTCGACGACCTATACCAGGGCGACCGATTATAAAGCTATATATGAACTGGCGAAGCTTCCAAATACAGAAATCAAAATTAATTATGAAACGGAACATGCGCGTCTTCACGCAAAGTCCTACTTTTTTCACCGGGATACCAATTTTTCCACAGCATATATAGGCTCTTCAAATCTGTCCCATGCAGCACTGACAGACGGGCTGGAGTGGAACGTCAAGGTCACAGAGCAGGAGTCCTTTGATATTCTGCATAAATTCGAAGTAGCCTTTGAAAGCTATTGGAACAACTCTTCTTTTAAGACATTTGATGCTGATGATCCTGCGTGCCGGGAAGCCTTATATGACGCATTGCATGTGGAAAAGGAGAATCCTCTTCAGAATTTTCATCTGGAAACCGGAATCAGACCATATGCTTATCAGCAGGAGATTCTTGATCAACTCGAAGCAGAACGTGAGAACGACCAGCATTATAAAAATCTGATTGTCGCCGCGACAGGTGTGGGTAAGACAGTCATCGCGGCATTTGATTACAGGAGATTTAAGCAGACGCATAAACATGCAAGGCTGCTTTTTGTCGCGCATCGTGAAGAAATTCTTGAGCAGAGTCTGAGAAAGTTCCAGGAAATTTTGAATGATTTTAATTTCGGCGATCTGTATGTAGGTGAATATAAGCCAAAATCTCTGGAGCATTTATTTATCAGTATACAGTCATTTAATGCGACAGATTTAATATCGAAAACTTCAAAGGACTTCTATGACTACATCATCATCGATGAGTTTCATCATGCCGCGGCGCCTTCTTATCAGAAGCTGCTTGCATATTATCAACCGACGATCCTTTTAGGATTAACGGCGACACCAGAGAGAATGGATGGAAAAGATGTCCTCAGATATTTTGATGGACGCATTTCATCGAAAATGCTTCTTTCAGAGGCAATTGACCGGAATCTTTTAAGCCCGTTCCAGTATTTTGGGATTACGGATTCTGTTAATTATGCCGGAATGCATTGGACAAAGGGAAGGTATGATATTCACGATCTCGAAAATGCTTATATCAGGACAGCGGATACACATCGTGCAGATTTGATCCTTAAAAGCGTTAATCGATATGTGACAGATATTCATTGTGTAAAGGGACTTGGATTTTGTGTCAGCATTGCCCATGCAAATTACATGGCTGAATATTTTTCAAATCATCAGGTACCTTCTGTAGCACTATCATCTGAAAGTAAAAAGAATGTACGTGAGCAGGCAAAGAAGGACTTGATCCAGGGAAAGATCAATTTCATTTTTGTTGTAGATCTCTACAATGAAGGTGTCGATATCAAGCCGGTAGACACCATTCTATTTTTGCGTCCGACAGAAAGTGCCACGGTATTTGTCCAACAGCTGGGACGCGGACTCAGATTGTGCGACGGAAAGGAATGCCTTACCGTTCTTGACTTCATAGGGCAGGCCAATAAGCATTATCGCTATAGGCTGAAATTCCAAGCACTGCTTGGAAACAGAAGATATCGTCTTAGCGATCAAGTGGAAAAGGGTTTTTCTGATCTTCCAAGAGGCTGCTATATTCAGCTTGAAAGAAAAGCAAAGGATTATATTCTCGAGAATCTGAACCAGACGAATAATCAGACAAACCAGATGATCGAACAGATTCGGACCTTCACGGAGGATACCGGGAAGGATCTGACTCTGTCAAATTTCCTTACGGAATATGGCCTTACGCTGTACCAGTTCTATAAAGCAGGTGGCGCGAGGTCCATGTACAGGCTCATGATGAAGGCTTCGGAACAGCAGAATTTTCAGGATGTCAATGATAAGGTTTATCAAAGACTGACCGGACTTTTCCATGTAAACGATAAGAAGCTTCTTGATTTCTGGATCCATTACATCGAAGAGGATGCGTCACCATCTGATGAAGAAGAGCGGCTTATGAGAAATATGCTGTATTATACGTTTTATCAGAAATGTCCGGAAAAGGAGGGCTATGGAAGCATTGATGAGGGTATACAAAAAGAACTGGAAATGGATTTCGTCCGGAAAGAGGCTCTCGACATTTTAAAGTATAAAAGAAATCATCTGAACTTCGCGGGAAAACCTAATGAATATCCGTTTACATGTCCTTTAGAGGTGAACTGCGAATATAACCGAGGTCAGATTATGGCAGCTTTTGATTTCTATAATGAAACTGCATCTCCGGAATTCCGTGAAGGAGTCAAATATTTTGAAGACAAAAAAACGGATATTTTTCTTATCAATCTGAATAAGTCGGAAAAGGAATTTTCACCTTCTACAATGTACGATGACTTTGCAATCAGTGAAACCTTGTTTCAATGGCAAAGCCAGAGCCAGGATCGGGAAGCAAGTAGTAAAATTCAGAGATATATTCATCATAAATCTACGGATAATCAGATTTCCCTGTTTGCCCGCGAATTCAAGCATTTGGCATCGGATCATACTTATACAGCTCCGTATGTTTTTCTTGGAAATGCAGATTACGTTTCACATAAGGGAAGTCAACCGGTTACATTTATATGGAGATTGCATGTACCGATCCGATCGGACTTTTTAGTGAAAGCGAATAAAACAATTGCTATTTAAAAATGGTCAAATCAATACTGGAAAAGCCGGAGGCATTTGTTATGTTTCGGTTCCTTCGGGATGAGACTGTACCTGTCGGGCAGAGAACCGTGCCTGTGATGGAGGCTGAAGGAAGCATTGGTGGGAGAGGCTATCGGATCCTACGGATCGGGCATCCGCAGTATAAGAAGCGGGACGAGTTTATCCGGCTTGTGTGCAGCTGGGTGAACGATACGGTGCCAATGCTGAAAGCCGAGAGCTAAGGTGGCCCAGGCGGAAGCATTAGCACGAGACGGAGCGGATTTCGAAAGGAGCGGGAACTGATGAAGCATGTGGGATATCCGGATAAGCCGGTCGCAAGCATTACGGAGGATCTTTTTCATGTGGAGGTCTATGTCGATGCGCTCTGTCAGTTCAT
>JAZASR010000080.1:0-6003 GCA_036343175.1 Lachnospiraceae bacterium | reverse complement strand
CGTCACTACGCACACGTTGACTGCCCCGGCCATGCCGATTATGTAAAGAACATGATCACAGGTGCAGCTCAGATGGATGGCGCTATCCTCGTTGTTGCTGCTACTGATGGTGTTATGGCTCAGACAAAGGAGCACATCCTTCTTGCCCGCCAGGTTAACGTTCCATATATCATCGTATTCCTTAACAAGTGTGATATGGTCGATGACCCTGAGCTTCTTGAGCTCGTTGAGATGGAAGTTACAGAGACTCTTGAAGAGTATGGCTTCAATGACTGCCCTATCATCAAGGGTTCAGCTTTCCAGGCACTTCAGGATCCTTCAGCTAAGGCTGTTCTTGCTAACGGTGATCCTGTTGATCCTGAGAACCCGGATGCTAACTGGGGTGACTGCATCATGAAGCTCATGGATACAGTTGATTCATATATTCCTACTCCTCAGAGAGATAACGATAAGCCATTCCTTATGCCTGTTGAAGACGTATTCACAATTTCAGGTCGTGGTACTGTTGCAACCGGTAAGGTTGAGAGAGGTACTCTTAAGCTCAACGATCCTCTTGAGATCCTTGGTGTTAAGGAAGACAAGGAGACTACAGTCGTTACAGGTATCGAGATGTTCCATAAGCAGGTTGATCTTGCAGAAGCCGGTTTCAACATCGGTGTTCTTCTTCGTGGTATCAACCGTGATCAGGTAGTTCGTGGACAGGTTCTTGCAGCTCCTGGTACTGTTACAGTACACAAGAAGTTTAAGGCTCAGGTTTACGTTCTTACTAAAGAAGAAGGTGGACGTCATACCCCTTTCACATCTAACTATCGTCCTCAGTTCTACTTCAGAACAACAGATGTAACAGGTGTTTGTGATCTTGGCGAAGCTAAGATGTGCATGCCTGGTGATAACGTTGAGATGACTGTAGAGCTCATCCATCACGTAGCTATGGAGCAGGGTCTTACATTCGCTATTCGTGAAGGCGGACACACAGTAGGTTCAGGAAAGGTTACAGAAATCATCGAGTGATTTATTTCTGATCAGTCTTTAATAATACTTGTGCTCTTTGAGCACTTTAGCTCCCCGGAGATCATTCCGGGGAGTTTTTTTATATATCTGTTCTTTTGTTGTCTGATAGTTATTTGATTTCCAATCAACCATACTTTGTGGTATAATCAATTCAGGTATTTTTGTTTCGTGTAGATTCTTAGTTTCCATATTATTTATTAATAATGCAGGAGGGGCTTATGGTAAGTAAATCATCAGGCTTTTTTTTTTAAATCTAATTCCAAGAGGGCATTAAGGGCTCTGGTTCTTTTATTCTGTCTCTTTATTATCTCTGCTGTGATCATACAGTTTTCTTTTAAGGACCGTTTTACTGCTCATGCAGATAATGAAATAAGCGGCAGAATGGGAGATAATGTCATTTTCTCGATCGATAAGGGGACCGGTCTTTGTACTGTTTCAGGTACGGGCGCAATTCCTGATTATAAGCAGGGCGAATCGCCTGTTTTTGCCTACAGAGATATTATCAGGTCTTTAAAGATCGATCACGGCATAACTGCAATAGGCACAAATTCATTTATCTGCTGCTTCGGACTGCATGATATCAGCTTTCCGGATACCCTCACGACCATAAAAGCTGATGCGATCATCGGCGCTTCCGCCTGCAGACGCATCTATGTTCCTTCTACCGTTACAAATATCGAAGATTATGCCTTAGGATATAAATATGTTAATAGGACCACAGGGAAAAAAGTACCTGCAGACACTATGCTGATCGGTCCTTCAGGGTCTTTTGTCCAGACATATGCTAATAACATGAAAAACAATGGGAAAGATTCTAAATCCCTTAAGTTCCATGATGATACCCTTATCAGGGGATATATGGATGGCGGTACACTTGATGATGCTGTTAGTGATCCGGAGAAGGCTTATTTTGTCATAAATCCGAAAGACGGGACTCTCAATATCTATCCCGGCAACGATGGGGATGGTTATCTTCCAAAATACACTTATTACTCTTCAGAAACCAAAGAGCTCTTCTCTGAATTTAATGATCTGATTACAGAAATAAATGTTGGTGAGGGCATTACAGACCTTAACAGGTACACCTTTTATAATTTGAAAAACATAAAGAAAATAAGCCTTCCTGATTCTCTTATGACCTTTGACAGGCCATTCTATGATTGTGATTATTATGGTGAACTGACATTGCCTGCTGGTATTACGAAGCTTGACTCAGCATCTCTTTCATTTGCAAAGGGAAATATAAAGGTTAAAGAAGGGGGCAGTAATGAGTCAGGCGGCTCTGTTACTCCAGGCAGCAGTGCCATTGTTGCAAGCGGCGGCGTTGTCTATACTGATAATGGCTCTTCACTTATCTATGTTTCGAAGTATTATCGGGGTGAAAATTTCATAATAGGAAATAATGTTACAAAGATCGATCAGAAAGCATTCAGCATTAACAGAAATATTAAAAATCTTATTTTTACCGGTAAAATTCCTGGGGTTATAAAGGATATAAATGATTATTACAGTTATTCTTCATCCACATATACTATTAATATATATAACAAGAATGTCTATTATGATTCATCAAAAGCTGGAGATATAGCGGCAGTAGATTATTTTACATCTGACGAGAACAATATATCGGACTCTGTTCATGATCTGTCCGGAGTCATCGGAACCGGTAATATAAGGGTAAGTACTCCTTCAGCTATGATGGTAAATACTACAGAAAAACTCTCCATAAAGTATGATATATGTTCATTTGATAAATGCAGCTTTTCAAGTTCCGATCCTTCTGTTGCCCTTGTTTCAGACGAAGGAATCATATATGCTGTAAAGCCCGGAGAGACAACTGTTACAGTCGCTTCTCCCGACAGTAAGCAGTCTGAAACCGTGTCTGTAAGTGTTGCAGGTAATTTTAATGGACCTGCATCTGCTGATATATCTCAGATTCCGGCTGAGGCCGTGGAATATGGCAATGAAAATATTAAAACTCCGGAGTTCCAGATACCTGTCAGTGAAGTAAACGGCATATATTTCTTTACAGGGAAAAAACTTGGCATATATTCATTTTCTGATAATAAATACACGTATTTAAGGACATTTGAAGGGAAGGCCTCAAGCGCTTACTATTCTGATACAAAGAGAGGTAAATTTCTCTATATAAATGATGATCAGAGCCTTATAGAGTATGATCTGCTTTCCCAGCAGGTGACAAAGAAGATATATTCTTCAGATCTTAATATCAGCACAGGGGCTGCCGATCCATCTGGCCGTATTTTCATGGCAGGTGACAGGGATGGAGCGCCGGTAATACAAGATTACAGCTCTGACGGGAAGCTTATCAGTGAGACTTACACACCGACGGCAGTCAGCCGCTTTTCCGGATTCTCGGAAAATGGTGAGATCTATTTTGTGGATTCTGACTGCTCCTATTTTTCGTACTATGACCGTTACGGCAAGGCCTTAAATGCCGGCAGTGCAAACTCTGATAAGATCTCCCCTATTGATTTTTCCAGTTCTCTTACCGAGAACGGATCCAAAAATATATCGACTGATGGTATTCTCTTTCTTAATGAGGATTCATATCTTACCCATACCAGACCTTCAGAGATGATCGGCGGCAAATATCTGGCGGCAGTGTGCGTTCCTGATAAAGTTTTAAATATATATGATACATCAACAGTAAAGGATCTTAGCATCGCCAAAACTGCATCCATAGACCGCGAACCGGGTGAAGATTCTGATTCTTATTCAGATTATCCATATACTGATTATGACAGTGCAGGAACCAGTGCTGTTTATTATCCGGCTAATGACAGCTTTATCTATTATGCCAATGACAACACCATTAAGGAAATCGGCGCTGCTGACGGCAAGGAAAAGGCTTCATATAAGACAAAAAATCATGTATACAGCTTAAGTCTTATGGGCTCATATATAATTGCCATTGAAAAAATAAGTTCTGATAAGTCAGACACCTATTTCCTCGAGACCATTAAATGGGCCTATCCTGACCACATCAGATTAAGCGCAAAGAATAATACCATTGCTGTAGGTGGATCAACAGAGATCAGCTGCGATATTGGAAACAGTCTTGTTCTCCCTGTAAACTGGAAAAGCTCTGATAATTCGGTTGCAGCTGTTTCTTCTAAGGGCAGGGTCACGGGATGGAAGAGCGGAAGTGCAGTTATAATCGCTTCACTTGCAAACGGGTCTAAGGCTGAGATTAGAATAACCGTTTCTCCATACAGCAGTAAGAATCCAAAGACAGCAACTGTCCTTAATGCCGATAACCTCTATACCAATGTTAATGACAACAATTACGAATCATATGGTAAAATCATCAATTCGTACCTGTATGAAACCTCTGACGGCTATGGACGTGTACAATATGATGAGGACAATAAAAAGCTCTTCCGGATGTCACTGGGTAAGGACTTCAGTGAGCTTTCCAAAGATGAGATCCAGATGGAGCTGCCATTATTCGGCGGTTTCTACAGCGGCAGGGATTATAATTTTCTTGTATTCGGTCAGTTCAACGAAATGGAATCTAATGACCGCGAAGTTCTAAGGTGCGTAAAATATGACAAAAATTGGAAGAGGATCGGGTCTCTATCTGTCAAAGGTGCAAATACCTATCATCCGTTTGATGCCGGTTCATGCAGGATGACTGAAGTCAACGGGCGTCTTTATATCCATACCTGTCATACAATGTATATTACTGATGATAAAGCGCATCATCAGGCAAATATGACATATGTTATCAATGAATCAGACATGAAGCTTGCTGATAAGAATTATGATATAACGAATTTTGAATGGACTGGCTATGTGTCACATTCATTCAACCAGTTCGTGCTTTCAGATGATAATTACCTTTACCGTGTCGATCACGGTGACGCCTATCCGAGAGGTGTTGTAATGTCCAGAGCAAAGTCCGGAGCAGACATCAAAAAGATTGAAGGAATTACTGTATATGATATTGAAGGAGAGGTCGGCAACAACTATACAGGAGTATCTGTCGGCGGCGCTGAAAGCTCATATTCAAATATCCTTGTTGCAGGAAACAGTATCGATCAGCAGATAGTAAAGGACCAGTATGATGCCCAGGAAAAATTGAAAAAGAATAAAGAAAATGCTTTGGGTACTTCTTTAAAATCCTCTCAGGCATCTGATGCCAAAAAAACAGAAGAAGTCAAAAATGAACAGCGTAATATATTCATATCAGCGGTTCCCAAGGAAGGGTCGAAGGCAAATGTAATTAAGATAACTGATTATAAAGAGAATTATGAAAATGAGGTCCTTACGCCTCACCTTACAAAGCTCTCAGATGACAGCTTCTTACTTATGTGGGTCGAGAAGCCTGAATCTGCTGATGGTGTAGGCTCTTATTACTATGATAATTCTGACAATGATTCAAAAAGCAATAAAAATTTTACGACCTGCCTTGCACATATTGACAGTGATGGTAATCTTGTCGGAAATATCGTAAAGAAGCACCTGCCTCTGTCTGACTGCAAGCCGATTCTTTGCAAGGACGGCCTTGTAAGGTGGTATTATACAATTTCAGACAAGGGTGTATTTTACGTCTCCATAGATCCTTACGACCTTGAGGGCATTAATGACAGTGAGCCGGAGAAAAGTCCGGATTATAAGCTCCGGCAGTACAGGAACAATCTTTCAAAGAACAATCCGTTTGCGGCTTCAAGTAAGCTGTTCGGCGAAGAGCTTAAGAACTTTGAGAAGTCAATAAAATCCAGAAAAAAGAATACTGCTCCGGACGGGGCTGTATTTTCACTTCTCAGGGCAAATGGCGAGGCAAAGAGCGCTGATTCTGTAAAGCTATCCTGGATAAAGGTAAAAGGCTGTTCCGGTTATGTGATCTATGGGGCAAAGTGCGGCAATAAATTTAAGAAAGTCAAAGAACTTAAGAAAAGCACTAAAGTCAGTACCACAGTAAAGAAGCTAAAGAAGAATAACTATTACAAGTACATTGTAGTTTCT
>JAZASR010000079.1:0-6072 GCA_036343175.1 Lachnospiraceae bacterium | reverse complement strand
TCAGACTCGAGTTGTTTCTGGTCTTTGTCATCATCCATACGTCTTCGTTATTATCATCATATGTATCGTCAATGATATTCGTGCCATCATAGTTAAAGGCGTATTCTATAAAGTACTTGCTGTTCGTCTCATTGAATCTCGCAACAGCTTCACCGGTTTTATCATCTATTCCGTTGGGAGAATATATCTCCAAAACGGTCTTGCCGCTATGCGGATTTTTATCCGCTCTGGTAAGCTCTATGAGGTTGATTTTATCTGCCGTACGCCCCTCATATACAGAAGTATTATCGCAGCGTCCGCAGAACAGGATACGGTCATCAGAGCATTCCACCAGATTAAATCTCTCTGCAAGTCCGAAGTTAAGCGAACACTGATTGTAATCAAAAAGTTTTTCTGTCGTCTTCTTCTCTGCGTTGATTCTGAACAATCCGTCCGAATCCATGAAATAGATCGTTCCGTCAGGACTTATAAAACTGTTGTATAAAGAGACCTTGTCTAACCACTCATATTTTTTCGAGTCTGCAACAGTCAGTTTATTAGTCTCAAGGTCAAGCTCATAATAAACTTCCTCATTGAGATTGAAGCCTCTGCCGGTACTTACAGATATAATGGCCTTTTTATCGCCGTCAGCCAGAACAAAATTTAAATATAAGCTCTTGTCCGACTTCTTAAGTTCATTCTCCCTGACAGTACCGTCCGGAGCCTTCACACTGATCATGCTGTAACGCTGATTGGTCATTGTCTGATACACAGTAGTCTCGATCTCATAATCCCCGATGAAATAATGCTCCGAGAATGAATCATCACTGCTTGCTTTGCACGGACGCGTATCCAGAAGTTCACCGGTCAAAGGATCGTAATCTCTTTCTTTCAGATTGGTCTTCGCGGTTAACTTGCCGTTGTTTAAATATATATTGTCGACGAATGTCTCGCTTACGGTAAGATCCTTCTTAAGTTCGATCGTGTTCACCGTCTGCTTTGTATTGCAATCCACGACTGCAATATAATCAAATTGATAATCTCTATAATTATATGTTTCCCAGTCAATCTTATCATCCGGAGGAATCTGGTATTCTCCACGCGTTTCAAGATAGTAATACTGATCATCCGAGGCAACACAACTCTGGTTTAGCCAGGACCCGGCAGCACGGCCTTTCTCTGCACCCGTCTCAACTTCGATAATGTTTGCATCAAACCACGGTGAATCTTCAGAGATCTTCCTGATCTCTTTGTTCGTCTTCCTTCCGCATGATGCTGTTGCTGCCGCCATTGCGAGCAGCAATGCAACAGACAACGTCTTAACGATCATCCTTTTCATTCTCACATCCTCCTAATCCCAATATCTGCGGCAATATCAAAAATTAAACGGCTCTCTGCCTTCAGCTTCTTCTGCTTTCTTTACCCATTCAAAATCTTCCGCTTCGCAATCCGGATATTGCTTAGGCGAAGAATATGGAATATCCCAATGACTCATTCTGCTGTTGCCATCAGCATCATAAAGATATACGATCCAGCCGTACTTATGCGTCTTGGGAACTCCGCCAACCACTATGACTTCCTTTACACCATCCTCATGAACGATCTCATGACGGTAATAATCGGTGGCACTGCACTTGTCGGTAATATCGATCCATTCTTCTCCGAGTACCAGATACAGCCGTCCGTCTTTTACCCGGGCCAGCTCAACTCTTTTGTCACTACTAAAACTCGACCACTGATATTCTTTCCCTGTATCAGGATCTGTTCCCCACTCAACTTCATCTCCGTTGACCATATCAAGATGGAACCGTTCAAATATCTTTTCCGCAGCATTTACTACCGTATTCCTTGTGACAGGGATCACCATGATAATGCCCATCGCTGCAAGCACTGCGGCAACAGGGATCACCCAGACATGGCTGACGGACTTTCTGGCGGCAAGCTTTGCCCTGATCTCATCAGATTTTGCCTCGTCTAATTCGAATTTTTCGAAAACTGTTTTTATCTCTTTCATATTAACGTTCCAATCTTTCCTTTAGCTGTTCCTTGCCTCTCTTGATCCTCATGGCAACCGCCGATTCCGAAAGCTTAAGGAGCTTTGCAACATCCTTATATGAATAGTCTTCGTAATAGTGAAGATATAAAGGGATCCTTAAAGTCTCATCCATTTTCATGAGATTATCGTAGACCTCTTTATCTCCATCAGTGAGTTCGTAGAAGCAAGCCAGTTCTTCCGACGCGGATTCAAGATCCACGCCCGTCCTGTGAGCCGGTGACTTAAGCAGATTTTTGCAATCGTTTGCCGTCATCTTCATCAGGTAAGCCTTCTCGCTGCCCGGTTTAAGAAACACCGTTTTGTTCAGAAGCTTAAGGAACACGTCCTGAACAATATCTTCGGCATCAAGTTTCGAACCCAGGTAAGAGATCGCAAATCTGAAAAGATCACCGGCATACTGATCAAACAATCTGACCACTTCGTCGTTTTTCAAATTCCTTCCTCCATATTTCGAGATCTCACTTATATAACAATTCTGCCACTTGATTTCTCACATTGAAAATTGAATTTTCGAAAAAGACTGCGAAAAATCCCCCCCTGGCATCATGTGGTATATTTACGGTATGGTTATGAATAATAACCCGACACATCTGTCTTATATGCGAAAATACGGCATCTCTCACTCTCTGTCGTGTTTTTAAGCGGGATCAGATGATAGCATTCGAACCATAAGGAGGCCGGTTATGGACCAGATCAAGATAGGAGAGTTCCTTAAAGAACTCAGAAAAGAACATAACCTTTCACAGGAACAGCTTGCTGAAAGATTCAATGTCTCATCAAGATCGATCTCCCGCTGGGAGAACGGCAACACGATGCCCGACATCAGCGTGATGATAGAACTGGCTGACTTTTACGACATTGATATCCGCGATCTTCTGCGCGGAGAAAGGAAGAGTGAACAGATGGACGAGAACTTAAAAGAAACGTTGGTCATGGTGGCCGACTACACAGAGGCCGAGAAGGCGAAAATACTAAAGAAGGTGTATATCTGCGGTCAGGGCATGCTGATCACTTCGGCACTTTCATTGATCGTATATTTCCTTTCATACTGGATCGACGGAATGGTCCTGACGCCGTTCCTTCTGATACTGGCCGGCGGCATCTTTGCGATCAACACCATCCTTGCAGGTCTTCAGCTCAAAGGCAAGATGAGTAAGGAGCGCAATAAGAAACTTATCAGGATCACAGTTACGATCTGGGTCGCTATCGCAGTGATCGTCCTGATCTTCATGACATTCTTCCTGCCCAAGATAATTGTGACGGTGCTGGGATTAGGCTGACTTAAATAGTTTATTCACCATTAAAGCAGGGCTGTCTCTTATTGTGAGACGGCCCTGCGCGTTATTTCCGCTCTCCATCATATGTTCAGCCTCAGCTGATTGTCGATCCAGCTTTTCTGGTCGGCCTCGTGGATCATATCATCCGGTTCACAATTGCCGGTCAGGAACGGAGACTTCGGATCGTGTTTTCTCATATTCTCCGTAACCAGTTCAGCGTTCGTATTAGCGTAGCAGTACCTGCAGAGATGTCCGCATGTATCATATGCTCCGATATCAGTTCCGAGCAGACAGGCACATTCACCGTTTCTCTGATTCTTAGCGCGCTTAGGCACATCCAGCCGGGTCTTGAGAGCTGTCTCATATGTTGAGATAGTCATGCATCCGGAACAGTCTGCTCCGTATTCTGCGAGATAATTGCCTTCCGCACATGGTCTGATAGTCATGCCGTGTTCTTTGGCAATAGCAATAAATGCTTTTCCGATCCTGAGCCGGTCTTCTCCTAAAACAGCTCTTGCCTCCGGAAAATTCTTTTCCACTTTCTTGTAGATATCTATAAAACTGATAACGCATGTTCCGGTATATCCGTCAAGCACCCTGGTCATCTCTTCGAATCTTGCAATATGCCAATCAACGGAATGATCTGCATCAACAATGATGGGGTCATATCTCCATCCGATGCTGTCAACTCCGACAATACCGGAAAGCTTTTTGAAATCTTCCATAACCTTTTGATAATCAGGAACATTGGGTTCAATATCTTTGTCATAGGGAGTAATGGTAACAAACCAATACTGACCGTATGGCTTAAGGTACTCCATAAAGGGAAACATAGGTGACGGGTTTTTCGAGCAGAATGCGATCAGATCAACCACATCAGGAGACAGGTTATATCTCGTTACCTGTGAAGGATTGTAGGGATTTCTGACCATCACAAAACCTTCTTTTATCCTGTTGATAAACCATTCAGAATAAAAGGCAGGTATATCAGTTCTCATTCCCGTCTGTATGATCATCTTATCACGTCCTTAAGTCTTCCAAGACCTTACTTATATCGCTGTCGATCAGTATGGATCTGTCCCTTATGAGATCCGGACAGCCGCAGTCTCCGAAATTGATGCAGGCATATGTTGCCTGCGGGTTTTTAGCTGTCCTCTGCCAGAACGGATACTTGATTATGACCGGTGTATTGTATCCTACACCAAGTTCAAGATACAGTATTTTCCCCTGTCTGGTGTGTAGGAATTCCTCATACCTTTCACAGGCCTGATGCCAGCCTTCATCTTCAACGAACTTATCATCAGAGCGGAGATTCATAGTCAGCGGCTTACCGCACCTGGGACACTTGGGAATAAGCTCTGAAGGTATCCTCATACCTTGTTGTTCACCGACCATCTTCCGGATGATCTCCCCGTTATCGTATGTCACGTCAGAACAAGGTTCGCTGCACTGGAACAGGCCGTAATCGCCCTGGGTATAGAACAGTCTGTTCTTATCAAACCCGGCTTTCTGAAAACAATGGTCGACATTAGTCGTTATCACAAAGTAATCCTTATCCTTTACCAGCTCGAAAAGCGCCTCGTAAACCGGCTTTGGTGCATTCATATATCTGTTTATGTAGATATATCTGGACCAATATGCCCACATCTCTTCAGGTTCCTTATAGGGGTAAAAACCACCGGAATACATATCCTTAAATCCATACTTTTCTCCAAAATCAGAAAAGTATTCTTCAAAGCGCTCTCCGCTGTAGGTAAAACCTGCGGCAGTCGACAGTCCGGCTCCGGCACCGATTACTATTGCATCTGCCTCATCGATGGCTTTGCGAAGTCTCTTGATATTACCCGAGTAATCTGCTGTATATGTCATAGTCTATGTCCTTCCAAACATTGAATATCACTTCGATCCTGCTGTTGTGCTCAGAGCGGTATTCGAGAACTGTTCTCACTGCGATCTGCGCTGCTCTCTCGTTCGGAAAATGGAATTCTCCGGTAGAGATACAACAGAAAGCAATGCTCTTAACATCATTCTTTTCTGCAAGCTCAAGACATGAACGGTAACATGATGCAAGTAATTCTTCATCATGTCTTGTCAAAGCACCCGTAATGACCGGTCCCACAGTATGCAGAACGTACTTACAAGGCAGATTAAAACCCGGTGTGATCTTTGCCTTTCCTGTCGCTTCCTCATGACCTTGCTTTTCCATGATCCCGGCACAATAATTCCGGAGCTGGATCCCTGCATATGTATGGATACAGTTGTCTATACAGCCGTGACACGGCACATAACATCCGGTCATCCCGGAATTGGCAGCATTGACGATAGCATCACACTTAAGGGTCGTGATATCTCCCTGCCAAAGATAGATACCGTCTTTAACAGGGATCAGATCTGCAATATCGGTGATGCCTTTATCCCGAACTGCTTCAGCAAGATATTCATCTTGTATCTTTGTAAATTCATCGCTGATTTTTCCGGGAAGTCTGATGTTCATCAGACTTCTTAACATCCGCTGCTGCTCTTTAGAAGAAACCGGAATACCAATCCCCTGATATTCCGGTCTTTCTTCAAGAAGCATCTTAATAAGTTCAACTCTTCTTATCTGCTGATCCATATTAGTCTTTGCCTTTATATTTCAGCCCGAAAACTTTCATAGTCTCAATAACGTCTTTTAAGTCTTCACCTTTCTTTGTAAGTGAATACTCAACCCTGGGTGGTACTTCGGGATATACCTTGCGGTTAATGATTCCGTCTTTCTCG
>JAZASR010000078.1:0-6169 GCA_036343175.1 Lachnospiraceae bacterium | reverse complement strand
TTCTCAATCTGTTCATCTTTATACCAGGACTTGAGAGCCGTCATGCATAGTCCCTGAAACTTGAGAGATGGAAAGTCGAGTCGACCGGTGCATCTGCAGTCTCTTTATTTATGTTACAAATAACAATTATCCACTGCCCCTCTGCTACTGCGTCCGAGCCTTCATTGACCCCAAGAGATTTCGTTTTGGATAACTCCTTGATCTCATCTTCCGTGAGTTTCTCATCGGAAACATATACGCTCCACTCTATGTCTGAATCGGAATTGTTTGTCGATGACCACGAAAAATAAGCACCTGAGAATGTATCGTATTGAACTGCATAATAACCCTTCTCGAAGATATCTTCATTTGAAATGTCGAATCCCATTCCAGCCGGAGGTTCGTGATCCATGTTATCCGGCATATCAGGCGCCTTATAGTTCGACGATCTTGTTGAGGTTGCTGACGTGGGAGTTTTAGTATCAGTCACGTTCGAACAGGCCGGCAAAGTGAAAAACAAGCCTGCGACAAGGATACATATCAAAATGTGTTTTGGGTTAAGCATCTTTAAGTTCTCCTCCAGTTACGACAGATACTTTAAATACAAATGGAGATACATAAATGTTGCATTAGTTCATTTTACTGATTATTATTCATACTAATACACCTGCCCGCAATTTGACGCTTTCAGGCCGTAAATGCTGTTTATTTCTTCCGGATCTTTTTCGCGTATTCCGGCATAGCGGCTGCCCATATTGCCCATTCCGATGACTGCTGTTATGATCATGCTGATTACCATACAACATTAAACGAGACTTCTGCTTCCTGCGTACTGTAATCAACAAAAACATATATATCGTAGTAACTGTCATGTTCCGGGTTTTCCGCAGCATTTATACCAATAGCAAACTCTGCATGATCATCGTAAACAGCTAATCCACTGACATACCAGTTCTCTTTCAGATAATCCAAATTGAATTCACTCTTTAAGTTTTCACCACAATTATCTTCAAAGAACCCGGTGATCTCTTTATATATTTCGCTATAACACCCTTCCATTATCTTATCGGAGCTTTTGTATATCTTCTCCAGAGAAGCAAGAACATACTCTATGTTTTTTTCTTCCACGCAAAATTCATGCAAATCACAAGGTGATCCGCTCTTTTTGCCGAATGAATCAAAGAGCCTGTCAAACCCGCTTTTTATATCTTTATAGCAGATATTCTCAGAGCTTGAATCCTTAACTAAGACACCGTTTCCAAAATAAGGATTTTCAATCTCAACATCAGAATAGTATTTCTTCTTAAATTCCTTAGAATTACGGTATGCTATATCCTTTTGGATCTGTTTTCTCTTTTGCTTTTGTTCCCTGGTCAATGCAGGGTTTTCTTTCCTGTATTTTTTCCATTTTACTAATGAAATTACAGCTGTGATCCCCCACCACAAGACCAGAAGAACTATAAAGACCAACATCATATCTTTGTCGTTCAAATAAGAAAAGAATACTCCGTGAAATATGAATCCTAAGACTAACCAAAAAGTCCAAAATATTACTTTCAAAACCATATTCGTGTATGCACCTTTTCCTCAACTGCTGTTAAAGCATTGTATTCTGCGGATATTCTTATCCATTGTACCGCTACTGGACGAGGTCATTATAACATTCTGACTCAGCCGGAACCGTCATCCCGATCTTGCCCATCATGAAAAAAGGTCACGGAACTTCGCAATTCCGTGACCTTTATTAAATGTTGCTTATATCAGAAAGACTCTATCAGTCTTCCCACTTCCAGTTGGCTACCTCAGGGAGGTCGAGTCCGACTTCGTGGATGTACTGCTTATGTTCAACAAGCTTGTCGCTCATCTTCTGATAGAGATATGCGCCGCGGTTACCGAGCTGGGGCAGGAACTTGATCGCCTCCATAACGAGGTGAAAACGGTCTACATCATTCTGTACACGGACATCGAAAGGTGTTGTGATCGTACCTTCTTCACGGTAACCTCTTACGTGCATCCAGCGGTTGTTGTGACGTCTGTAAGTAAGCTCGTGAATGAGTGATGCATATCCGTGGAAGTTGAAAAGTACCGGCTTATCCTTAGTGAAAAGGATATCGTACTCGGCATCCGTAAGTCCGTGCGGGTGCTCGGAAGCAGGCTGGAGCTTAAAGAGGTCAACAACGTTTATAAAACGGATCTTAACTTCGGGAAGCTCTTTTCTGAGGATAGAAACTGCTGCCAATGCTTCTAAAGTAGGCGTCTCGCCTGCACAGGCAAATACGATATCAGGATCCTGGCCCTGGTCGTTACTTGCCCAGTCCCAGATGCCGATGCCCTGTGTGCAGTGCTTAACAGCCTCATCCATCGTAAGCCACTGCGGACGGGGATGCTTACTTGCAACGATAACGTTTACGTAGTTGCGGCTTCTGATGCAGTGATCGAAAACAGAGAGCAGGCAGTTGGAATCCGGAGGAAGGTAGAGTCTTACAACGTCAGCCTTCTTATTTGCGATATGATCCATGAATCCCGGATCCTGGTGTGTAAATCCGTTGTGGTCCTGCTGCCATACAGTGGAAGCCATGATGAGATTGAGAGATGCGATCTCTTCTCTCCAGGGGAGCTGGTTGCATACCTTGAGCCACTTAGCGTGCTGGGCAGCCATGGAATCGATGATCCTTGCAAAAGATTCATAAGTTGCGAAGAATCCATGACGGCCTGTAAGGAGATATCCTTCAAGCCAGCCTTCGCACATATGCTCGGAGAGCATGGAATCCATTACGCGTCCGTCAATCGCCAGGTGATCGTCATCAGCCCGGTGTTCTGCGTTCCAGCTTCTGTTTTCGACCTCGAAAACAGAATTCAAACGGTTGGAATTTGTCTCATCGGGTCCGAAGATCCTGAAGTTCTTGCTCTCTGCATTGAGCTTGAAGATGTCTCTTACGAACTTGCCGAGCTCGGTCATGTCCTGACCGTCCTTAGCTCCGTGAGCTTCTACCTCAACAGCATATTTGCGGAAGTCAGGCATACGGAGGTCTCTTAAGAGCTTACCGCCGTTGCCGTGAGGGTTAGCGCCGATCCTTCTGTCGCCTGTGGGCGCAAGTGCCTTTAATTCAGGGATCAGCTTGCCGTTCTCATCGAAAAGTTCCTCTGCGTGGTAGCTCTTGAGCCAGTCAACAAGGATCTTGAGGTGCTCCTCGCCCTTTTCCATGCTGATCGGAACCTGGTGAGCGAGGAAGTTGTCCTCGATCTTCTTTCCGTCAACGACCTTGGGGCCTGTCCAGCCCTTGGGTGTACGGAGGACGATCATCGGCCATACAGGTCTCGTAGCATCGCCAGTGGTTCTTGCATGCTCCTGGATCGCATGAATCTCCTCGATAACCTTGTCCATCGTCTCTGCCATGAGCTTATGCATCGTCATGGGATCGGAACCTTCAACAAAATACGGTTTCCAGCCGCAGCCGTTAAAGAAAGAGATGATCTCATCGTGGCTCATTCTCGCGAAGATAGTAGGGTTAGCGATCTTATATCCGTTCAGATGAAGGATGGGAAGTACCGCACCGTCTCCGATAGGATTAAGGAATTTATTGCACTGCCAGGAAGTGGCAAGAGGGCCTGTCTCAGCTTCGCCGTCACCTACGGTAACTGCTGCAATGAGATCAGGATTATCAAATACCGCACCGAAAGCATGAGCGATACCGTAACCGAGCTCACCGCCCTCATTGATAGATCCGGGTGTCTCAGGAGCGCAATGGCTGGGAATTCCGCCCGGGAACGAGAACTGCTTGAAGAGCTTGGCCATGCCGTCCTCATCTTCGCTGATATTGGGGTATACCTCAGAATAAGTACCTTCGAGATATGTATTTGCTACGTAGAAATTTCCTCCGTGTCCGGGACCGGAAAGAAGGATCAGATCGAGATCATATTTCTTTATCACACGGTTCAAATGAACATATACGAAGTTCTGGCCGGGAACTGTACCCCAGTGTCCGACGATTTTCTTCTTAACGCTGTCGAGTGTTAAGGGTTTCTTTAAAAGCGGATTGTCGAGAAGATATAACTGTCCTGCCGAAAGATAATTTGCAGCACGCCAATATGCGTCCATCTTACGCAGATATTCTTCGGTTAAGGGCTCCTTCTCAACACATGCAGTCTGATTATTTTGCATAAAAATCCTCCTAATCTATTGATAAAGGGTTAAATCCTACTAATATTATAGAAAAATCGGATAATATGGTTTATGACAAAAAGCCGAATATTCGAATGATAACCATCGCGATTATCATCGAAACATAGTTCTTTCCAGCTCTACCAATCTATAGATCTTCCTGTACGTTTTTCCTGTAAAAAGCAATTTAAAAAAGCATTTATCAAATCCCTGCAGTTCGTCTACCAGCTCAGGGGGCGTCAGAGAGTGCTCCGCTTTAAACCGGATCTGCAGTCCATTAAGCAGGCCACTGATATCGTCTATGCCATAGACTGTCGTTACTCCGACATCGTTTATAGGATTCTTGTATTTGGATGCTTTCGCACCGAACACGGTATATATGTCCATCAGGATATGAACCGTCTCATACTTTTCCTGCAGCACCGCGAGAAAAGCCCTGATCTGCTCATTTGTAAGATACATGCTTATGCCTTCAAGAATGACGATCACGTTATCGCTGTCCGGCAGAGCTTTGACCTGCTCAGGATCGGATGCGTTCAATTCGCGCATTTGATATGTGGACGTCTCTTCGTAATAGCGTCTGCGCATCGATATAACATCCGGGAAATCACAATCAAGCCAGAGTTTGGGATGATTCTTTACACGCTGACACCTGCTGTCCAGGCCACAGCCTATGTGAAGCACCAAAGCACCTGGATCCTGTTCTATCATGGAATCAGTCCATTCATCAAATATCCTGGCCCTCATCGCCATGTTATATGCAAGCCATTTGGAAGCAGACTTTCCCTTTACCGGAAAAGCTTCCTTCTCCCAGATCTTCTCAGCAAAAGGGTCGCTCAGAATAATATTCTTCTTGCTTACCCTGGCCTTTCCGTATAGCGGAATGAATAATGTCCTGTTAACTTCGTTCATCGGTTACCGTAATAGTATATGTTAGTTTTTATAATCTTTTCTCAAACCTGAACATGCCGGCCGGGGTCTTCTTTACTATGACTGTCCGGACAAGGTCATTATATCATTTGCATTTATCCCCATTTTTGTATTGACGATATGTATTACTTGTACTTAAATTGCTCCGGCAGGGCATGTAGACTATTTCATCTTAAAAACACTGCAAATAGTCTACATTTCGCGATTTTGTACACGATTTGGTTTTTTCAGAGGCATTTGGTGTACATATGAAGTATTCTCCTCACCGGGGACAGGGAATAATTGATTGCCTCCAACACGAATTATATCTTCGCAGTTAAGTTCACTTGATTACTTTTTTGTGACCTAACATAATTAGTTGAGACCAAACGCCATCCCAGTCTATCTAATAGTTAGAGAATGGAAAACAAAGCTCCATTCGATTGTGTACACAAGGAAAGATAAGTAATGCAGATTGATGAAACGACAAGGCTTGTAAAGCTCGCCAAAGCGCACGATAAGCTTGCCTTTGCCGAGCTGATGCAGGGGCACATGCAGGAGATGTACAAAGTCGGACTTGCAATCCTCATGAATGATGAGGATGTTGCCGATGCCGTCGGCGAGACGATCCTTAATTGCTTTGAGAAGTTAAACACACTAAGAGAAGACAAGTATTTCAAGACGTGGATGACGAGAATCCTAATAAATAACTGCTATAAGATCCTGGATGTCAGGAAGCGTCAGACAGGCCTGGAAGAATGGGAAGAGCCGGCTGTAACTGACGAATACAATGTCGAACTCAAGGACGCTTTATCTTCTATCGACGAGAAGTACAGGCCGGTCATCACTCTATATTACTTGGGGGAATACAGCACCAAAGAAATTGCCTCGATGCTTCATATCCCAAAGAATACGGTAACTACCTGGCTCCAAAGGGGCAGAGAGCAGCTGGCAAAGTACTATGGTGGCTAAGAGTTAATAGGAGGCATGATAAAAAGTAAAACAGGGGCAATGTGAAAGCTATCACGGTTGTATTATTCAAGTACAACAGTGAGACAGAGTAGAAACTAACTCGACATTTGTACTGATCCATATAAGGTCGCATAGGAGAATGAGAAG
>JAZASR010000077.1:0-6172 GCA_036343175.1 Lachnospiraceae bacterium | reverse complement strand
TTTTTTGAAACGTTAAATGAGTGATGATACGGTAAAAACTATGAATAGTCTACAGAAAGCACGTGAAAATAAGGTAGTTAAGAGCTCTGAGATGGTACAGAAGGGAAAGTTCTATCTTTCTCTTATGGAATCTAAGGCTTTGAATTATCTGGTATCAAAAATAAAACCTGGAGATGATATCAATACAGAATACTGCTTTAATTGTAATGAATTTCAGAGTATTATTCATAGGTCTATTGTTTCAGAAAAAAATTCATATACAAATACAAAGTCTACACTGCAGAGCATCTCTGATAAAGGATGGTGGATTAGACTTGAGGATGGTAAAGAGGCCTATGTACATTGGCTTAATGTGATTCATCTGGATCCAGGTACAGGTGATGTAATCATTAAGTTTCATGAGGATATGTTTCCTTATCTATATAACCTATCCACAGGGGATAAGAAGTACTATATAGCACCGCGTTTGGAAGAGACGTCTCTTATGACGCACAAATATTCGCCAAGAATTTATGAACTCATTCGCACCTATTTAAATAAAAAGGAATGGACCTTCGAACTTGGAACCGGAACAGATAATGATTTTCAAATGATGATCTGTGACTGGAAGTCAGATGAAAAAAAGAAAGGTAAAAATTTTGCAAGTATTCCGAAAAACTGGGCAAATTTCCCTATATTTGAGCGAGATGTACTGGCACCAGCACAAGAGGAGATTAATAAATATACTGATCTCAAAATAAAATACATTCCGATTCGTGAGGATCGGTACGGCAAAAGATATCGAAAACCGGTGCAGATCAAGTTCTGCATTCTTCGCAAAACAGAGGGTGAACTGAAGGATACGAAGATCATTCTAGACGATGAATATTCTGTTTATCAGGATGCCATCAAGGAAAAGGAGAAGGGCCCTCATCAGATGACATTTGAGGAGCTGGAATCAGAAAAGTTTTTCGAGGAGGATCGAAAGAAGCGCGAGGAGGAACAGAAGGAAAAGGATACGCTTCGGGAAAAAGAAAAACAGGATGTGATTGACAAATCTGTTTGTCCGATGGTGATGGAGCTTCTTTATGATGTCCTGGAGATAGATGAAATCATGAATATCTTTTTTGAAGCTAGTAAACATATCATGCCGGGGCAGGTAAAGTATGATAAGCGGGATGCCTGGTGTTATGATTATGTGATGCATTATTATCAATATATTAAGGAAACACCAGAGGACACAAAGACCACCTTGTATAAGAGATTGCTTACGAGTGTGATTCATGATTATGATGACTTTGCCTCGCAAATTACGCAGTGGAATAAAGTACGCAGCAATGTTTGATTGTTCCTGTATAGGATGCAACCCAAGGATGGGGAAAACAATATTTGCAATAAATACAATAATTTAAGATGAAGGAGGGACAGACTCAAAGCTGTCTCTTCTTTTTTTGAAAAATTGAGTTCTTTCAGCACCATTTCAGCATCATCATCTATACTCACCGTGTCAGATGAAAGAAATCAAAATTTTCTGAAAGCTACGAGCCATACCAATGCGTATCCGTAACTGAAAAATGTAAAGGAGAAGCACGATGAGAAAGAATATGAATTTAAGAAGAACAGCGCAAAAACGCATACAAATTACACGAAATCAGAAAAAAGCGACAGCAATCCTGATGGCAACAGCTCTGGTAGGTTTAAGCCTCAGTGCTTGCGGCAGTGCATCAACAGCACAGGCATCTACAACAGAAGTTAGTACAGAGGCATCGACAGAAGCTGAGACAGAGACAGAAACAGAAAAAATAAGTTATGATAATGCTGAAGCGGGCGGACATGCGATTCTCGCTGATGGCGAGGAAGCTACCTATGATAATATTACCGTTACGAAGACTGGTGATTCCAGCAGTAATGATGAAGCGGATTTCTATGGTGACAATGCAGCAATTTTCGCAGAGAATGGTGCGACCTTAACAATCGCAAATGCTGATGTTACGACAGATGGCGCGCATGCCAATGCTGTTTTTTCTTATGGTGAAGGAACAACGGTAAATATCTCTGATTCGACGATTACAACAAACTCAAACAATTCCGGTGGGTTGATGACGACAGGCGGTGGCACCATGAATGCCAAAAACCTGACGATTATAACGCAAGGCGGTTCATCAGCAGCCATTCGTAGTGATCGTGGCGGTGGAACAGTAACGGTAGATGGTGGCTATTACGAAACAAATGGTTCTGGTTCACCGGATATTTATTCGACCGCAGATATCACGGTGAAGAATGCGACTTTAGTATCTAACTCAGCACAGGGTATCGTCGTAGAAGGCTCAAATTCTGCAACACTTGAAAATACAGATGTCACGGCAAACAATGTTTCTAAAAATAGTGATAATTCTGATTATTATCAGGCAGTGATGATCTATCAATCGATGTCGGGTGATGCTGAGGAGGGTACAGCAGCCTTTAAGATGACTGGTGGTTCTCTCACATCAAAGAACGGTGGTATGTTCTTTGTCAACAATACTACGGCGACGATTGAGCTTGAAGATGTAGCGTTCAGCTATGCCAGTGATGATTTTCTCAGAATCCAGGCAGCCGGCTGGGGCAACGAGGGATCGAATGGCGGTCAGGTAACCTTCACAGCAACAAATCAGAAGATGGAAGGTAATACAATCGTTGATGATATTTCTACCCTTAATATGTATCTGAAGGATGGATCTACGTATTCTGGCGCAATCAATACTGACGGTACGTCTGGAAGCGTATATGTAGAGCTGACGGACGGTTCTAAATGGACTTTGACAGGAGACTCCTATATTACGAGTCTCACCTGTGATGCAGATTCAATCGATCTCAATGGTTATAAGCTGTATGTGAATGGAACTGAATATACAGAGGGAACAGCTTCGACAGGTGAAGCTGTAGAAGCTTACGTAAATCCAAATGCTTCGACACAACAGCAGGGAAATCCTCCTGAGATGCCAGATGGTCAGGCACCACAGGGCGGTCAGGCTCCGTCCGGTAGTGGTCAGGTTCAGGCACCTTCGGGTAACGGTCAGGCTCCTTCCGGTACACCTGGACAGGCACCGGCTGACGGTGAGACACCGCCAGCACTCCCGGATGGACAGGCGCCGGCAGCCGGTGAAACGCCGCCAGCGAAGCCGGATGGAGAAGCGCCGCAGGGCAACCCTCCCGAGATACCGGGTACTACGACAGAGACGACAGCCAGTGCAGGCTAAATGAATACATCCTAAAAGATGAAAGAAAAGGCAGGACTTAACTAGTCCTGTCTTTTGTTGTAAAATCTTGACAGGTTTGTTGAAAGTAAAGCATAGGAGGTTTATATGACTTATCAAGAAATGCTTGAGAAAGCAAGAGAGAACATGAGCGGTCTTTGTAAGGCGTGTCCGGTTTGTAACGGAAAAGCATGCGGAAATCATATTCCGGGTCCGGGAGCAAAGGGAATCGGAGACGTAGCTATCCGAAACTATGATGCATGGCAGTGTGTTCGCATTAACATGAACACGATTGCAGAAAATAAGACCCCGGATACCAGTTTCAATTTTTTCGGTCATAAAATGAAATATCCGATTTTTGCGGGACCAGTTGGTGCAGTGAATCTGCATTATGGGGACAAATTGGATGATATCAAGTATAACGATATTCTGGTATCTGCCTGTGAAAAGGCTGGCATTGTTGCTTTTACTGGAGATGGTACGAATCCGGAGGTAATGAAGGCTGCGACAGCCGCAGTGAAAAAGGCTGGAGGAGTCGGTGTTCCGACCGTCAAACCGTGGGACGAGAATACGCTCAAGGAAAAGTTTGCACTGGTGAAGGATTCCGACTCCATGGCTGTTGCGATGGATGTCGATGCAGCGGGTCTTCCATTTCTGCAGGGATTGACACCGCCAGCTGGTTCAAAAACTGTCGAGGAGCTTTCCGCTGTGATTAAAGGAGCAGGGAAGCCATTTATCGTGAAGGGTGTCATGACAGTACAGGGTGCGATGGATGCTGAGAAGGCCGGTGCCTCTGCTATCATCGTATCGAATCATGGTGGCCGTGTGCTTGACCAGACTCCATCGACTGCAGAGGTGCTCGAAGAAATCGCAGATGCGTTGAAGGGCAGACTGATGATTCTGGTAGATGGCGGTATTCGTACAGGAAACGACATCTTTAAGGCGATTGCACTTGGTGCTGATGCCGTGCTCATCGCTCGTCCGTATGTCACAGCTGTTTATGGTGGTGCAGAGGAAGGGGTAAAGCTCTATACGGAAAAGCTTGGAAGGGAACTTCAGGATACGATGAAGATGTGCGGAGTAACTTCTCTTTCTGAAATTTCCAAGAAAAATCTCTTCCAGCCTAAGAGTAGCTACGTTCGTTTATAACGAGCAACAGGCGTGAAGCGTTAGAAATAATGGGATAAAAATAATAGCACAGGAGGTATGGACTGTCGATGGCATGTATATATGCGATCGGCAGTCCATGCCTCCTGTGCTTTCATGTTATATTCCGGGAATATTCTATGCCCCGGTTATCTTTGTTATGTTTTTCTTCTGATAATTTTAAACACGAGATAGAGAGACGGTATTATATATATTAAAAGGAGCCAAAGACTCTCCGGAGAGAGCTGTTCTACCGTCGTTTGCATTGAACCGATCCCATATATGCCAGACATAAAAAGTGATGTGAAGTCATAGAGCGTATGGAGTAGAATCATGCCGATTACATTTTCCTGATAGGCATAGATCAGACTGAAATAGATGCCAATGACTACATTTTGTATCATCTGGATAAAGATCGCTGTCGGATTATCTGCCCAGGAAATGTTGATAATATGACAAAAGCCGAACAGCATGCCGGAAAAAAGCGCTGCAAAAAGGCGGAGCGTATACGGTGCCGGATTTTTTAGACGCTTCAGATGTACACTAAGTAAAGTGCCTTCGATAATACCGCGGAAGACGGTTTCCTCCAGAATCCCGACTAAAAGAACGAAGGAGAAAAAAACAAGTTGTTCTGTCCACGGAAGTGGATCTTTCTCAAGCATGAGAATTCGGTCATAGCCGAGAAGAAGAGTATCGAAAACAATCAGTACGATGCCTGCTGTAAGCGTTTCTGTGACATTTACTTTTTGCCAAAGAATATTTTTATACTGGCCGGTACTAAGGAGCACCAGAGCACAGAGAATCAGAGAGGACTCTTCCCGAAGGAGTAGTCCCTCATAGCCAGGTAGACTGATACCACGCGTCACATATCTCGTAAAATGAAGGATCAGAAGAAAAACAAGGGCGGCCGCGACGGAGAAAACCACAGGGCTTTCCCGCCGGCAGTGCTCGATGTTTTCTTTCATGACTGCCTCTAATTGATTTTTTATAATTTTTAAGTGGGAAAAGAAGTCTTAGAATATAGAGATTAAAATTTAAGATAAAATTCGAACAGACCGGAGAAGAAGCGCCTCATATTGCGGATTCATCAGGCTTCTTTCGGTTTGACGCAAATATAGTGTGATTCGATTACTAGAGTAGAAGAAGATCAGTGCAAAGATACTGAACAGAACTCGAATCGAAAATATCTGCCAAATTACACGATAATATACGCATATGAGCGGATGATAAATGCGAGAAAGTTCAGCGAGATCTACACGGGTACGATCGATGCGGGCTCCATGCAGGTTGACGCAGGACAAATTTTCGGAAGGATTAGGATATGTATCTCCTTCTACGTAGAGGATGTTTTCCTTTAGAGAGGTACCGAGCGATCGTCCAAGCCGATCTGTTATATTGAACGGATTCCAGACCAGGATAGATATCAGGAGGAGAATAAGAAAAAATGACTGCAATTTAATCTTTTTAGAGCTTAGCCGCAGCAAGATTTTACCTCCTGAAAAAGTATAAAAATAGAATGATGAATATGCATAATCTTATGCGATTGCGACTGCCTTCGCAAGCCTTTTATTGATTATCCCGGGGTACCGCGCTTTGCGATGTCTCCTTTTTTCCGGAAATGCTTGAGGGGCTTCATCAGTGCATGTTATACTTTTCATAATGAAACGTATAGTAGCATTCTGGTGATATGTCAAGATAAATTTTCGGGAAAATCGAGACGGGTTTTCTAAAAAAGGGCATACTTCACCCGCACCCGTAATTAAGAGTTTTAAAAACGGGCGCTATAAGGCTTCATTATTCGGTTCGGCGTC
>JAZASR010000076.1:0-6264 GCA_036343175.1 Lachnospiraceae bacterium | reverse complement strand
TTCTGCTCTCTCTATAACATCTTTCTTTTTATAATAGTGAATACGGTTGTAATCTGTACCTAAAAAGTCATCTGTTACTTTCCTGAATTCCGGAGCTTCCATCCCATTATCATCTTTGCTTTCAGTCTCATCTGCATTCCCTTCATCATTTGTGCCGGTCTCGGCAGCCTTTCTGTCCTTAAAAGCAAGGTAAGCAAGATATGCCCCTGAACTCGTCCAGTGGTGATCAGTTCTGTAATAGATATAATTATCTTTGCTTTCCTGCATTGTCTCAGACAGATCAATAACAATGCTGTCTGAAGACTTTACCTTTTTATAAAGCTTCTCTTTCATATATTCATGAATGGTATAAGGCTCTGCATAGACCGGTATCTGGTCAGTATAGACCATCTGCTTGTCCGGTACAAGCATTATGTGGACCTTATCAGGGCCGATCCCTTTTGAGGCCATATTTACGAACTTCGACAGCAGCTTTATATTCCTGTCGACCTGCTTCCTGTCATAGTCCGCGTCTGTATGTTTTTCTATCAGCAGTCCATTTTTTCCAATATAGATCTCATTGATCTCTTTCCTGCCCGCTAAAGTTTCTATATCCGTTTTAAAAGACACGCAGCTGTCACGACAGATAAACTGATCATCCATAGCTTCTCTGAAAGCCTTCTGAAATGCTCCGCTTTCGACCGTCTTCAATGTGATATCCGGAAAAGTCTTTAGTTCTCTTTTTTCAAGCTCCGAGGTTTTCTTCGGCTTAAAGATCCCATAAAAAGACATGCAGCTTCCAAGTCCAAGTATCAGGACAAAAATGATGATATTTATTATTTTGAATACCCGGTCGGTCTTACCGGTCATTCCCCGATCCTTATTATCTGCTTCTTTTTTCATATTATTCCTCTGCGCTTACAAGATATGCCATGACCCTGCAATTTCCATTATCATGTTCTATGATCTTACGCTGCCGTATGTATGGCATAGCTGTTTCTTTTAATACTGTTTAAGTTAACATGCCCTGACGTATGTTTGGGTCTCTGATCAAATATGGAATATATGTAATATATCTGTGATAAATATATATCGTCAGAAACGGAAATACAGGAATGGATTATATGTATCCGATACTACATATACTACCGATATAATGATCATACAGGCTGCAGTAAGGGTTCTTAAAAGTCCTTTTGCAGGATAGCATTTTCTCTCTATATATGATCCGATCTTTCTGGGAAGCTCACCTGAACCGATCAGGGCTATTATAAATACCGCTGCATTATTTAATAAGATGTAAGCTGTATTTTTGCTTATGATGCCGAGAGGGGCCTTAAAGAGCAGGGCATTTAAGAAGGCATGCCTTCCTTCTGCAGGGACGTCTGCAAATGAGAAGAGGGCCCAGCCTATCGTCACGAGTACGAAAGTAAATAACATTCTTATGGATCCCGGAATATGTGTAAGTACATTTTTCAGGACAAACTTTTCTATGATAAGCAGCACGCAGTAGTACAGGCCCCAGAGCACAAAGTTCCATGAAGCTCCGTGCCAGAGACCGGTAAGGCTCCATACTGCAAAGAGGTTGAATATCTGCCTTAAAGCGCCCTTCCTGCTGCCTCCGAGAGGGAAATACACATACTCTCTGAACCAGGCAGAAAGTGATATATGCCACCTTCTCCAGAATTCTGTTATTGATTTTGATATATATGGATAATTAAAGTTCTCATTGAAATGAAAACCGAACATTCTTCCAAGACCTATTGCCATATCGGAATATCCGGAAAAATCAAAGTATATCTGAAATGTAAAGGCCAGAACACCCAGCCAGGCTGTGGATGCTGAAAGATCAGCGGCCTGATATGCTGAGATCTCTGACCATACCTTCCCTATGTTATTGGCTATCAATACCTTCTTTGCAAGACCGCAGGCAAATCTCATAATGCCGCTTTCAAAGTCTTCCACAGTTTCCTTACGGTTCTTTAGCTCGCAGGCAATATCCTTATATTTTACGATCGGTCCCGCGATAAGCTGAGGGAACATGGTAATGTAAAGACCAAAATCAAGAATATTATAGTTGGCACTCACCTTGTCAGGCGTGTCCTTCCCATTATCTTCGATCATGCCTGCCTTTACTCTTACCTGATACCTGCTGTACCTGTAAAGGTCTATTACATAACTCATGGCCTGGAAAGTATAGAAGCTTATGCCTATTGGAAGCGCCATATGACGGAGCTTCAGATCAGAACCCGACAGGTCATTAACTGTACCGATCGCAAAATCAAGATACTTAAATACGAAAAGAAGCCCGATATTGAAAACGCATGCTGTTATAAGGGCTGCATTCATCCGGGATATAATGCTTCTGCTCTTTACTTCTGTAAATGAACTTTCTTTTTCATTATTTCCTGCTGCGTTTCCGTTTTCTTCCCTGCCGGCACCCTTATATTTCTTTCCTGCCTTATCTATCCATATGCCAAACAGATAGTTCATGACTATTGAGATCAGCATGAGCAGTATATAGACCGGTTCTCCCCAGCCATAAAATATGAGACTCATAAGGAGCAGAACCGGATTCTTAAGTTTCGCCGGCGAAATATAGTAGAGCAGAAGTACAGCCGGCAGGAACATAAATAAAAATACAATATCACTGAAAACCATGACTCTATCCCTGATCTATATTTTTGTCAGAAGCACCCTTTAAAAGCTTTTACGGCCTTGCTGTTATCACTCGTATCTAGGATGAATAAATACACATATTTACCCTTGGATCCGACCTTTGCATCGTCTAAAAGGCTCATGCCTGCCGCATCAAAATAGTTTTTATTTCCTTCCTTCTCATCTGAAACAAAGCTCTTCAACGCCTTTTTTATCTTCTTAACATTCTTCTTTGAAGAAGCCTTGCATATGAAGCATACATACTCCTTCTTCATCTTTGTATTACCGGCTTTAGCTGCCTTGTATGAGCTTATATACTTTGTGGAAACGCCGAGTACTGTAGAATATCCTCCGAATACATTCTTTATCGGTGTCTTTATCTCATTGGCACTGTCAAGCGGAAACGATGAATCATATGCTTCTTCCACTATACTGTAAATACCGGAGGCTGACTTTGCGGATGCTTTCGCCTGCTTTGCCGCGGATACCGGCATCAGACTGATTACAATTGCCATTAAAAGCAGTAAACCTGCTGATCTTTGTATATTCTTTTGTATATTCTTTTTCATATTTTCCCCTTTTTTACTATGATCTTTCTTTATTGATCGCACGAAGCTTAAAGTGTCATGATCCATTTTTCTCAATTTAATAAATGGACCAGCCGCATTACCTGTAGCTTCCCAGATTCTTCATGCTCCATTTCTCTATTTCTTTTATAACTGACAATGTCGCGCTTGAGTTCCAATGACAGCCGTCTCCTCCATCACAGGAACTTTTAAGATATCCCGAGCCGTCATTTAAAACTTTTTCTGTGGAATCACAATAATAATATCTGTCTGTCTTTTTAGCCTTAGCTTTTATAGCATCATTAAATGCTTTTCTCTGCGAAAGAGATGGAATATTGAGCGCAGATGTTCTTCCTACCGGCGGCAGAGCTGCATTTACTATCTGTACATGCGGATTGATCTTCTCATACATCTTTTTATATTTCATGATAGCAGAAATATACGCATGAGTATTACCCGATATCGATTCATTGATGCCAAGTATGAAATAGACCCTGTCAGGTCTTAAATACCCTCCGGCTTCTATGGCAGATACAGTCTTTCCGCCTACATTGAAATCATTCTTGGAAAAGGCAGTTGCCGTATTCATGCCGGACATTCCATATATTTTCGTTCCCCTGGGAAAGGCTCCTTTAAATTGTGACATACCCTCTACATAGCATTCACCTATGAAAACCATTTTAGGATGTTCCGGCTGAACATATACACGGACTCTGGATGAATTCTTTCCCTTATAATAATATGGAATGTCCAGGGTGCTTATGTCTATCTCATCAACGCCCTTGGCTCTCCTATAACTATTGATCTCTTTAGCTATGGACACTGCAGAAAGAGTGGTAACTGCAGGACCTGTCAGGCAGGCTTTAGATGCAGGCTGCGCTTTAGTTTCTGCCAGCAGCTGACCTTCAGCTTCATTTTCCATGATCTGCCGGCCTTCAGCTTCATTTTCCATGATCTGCTGACCGACCTGGTCTTTTCTTTGAGCTTTCTTTAATGCGCATACTTTATAAAAATATTCTCTTCTGCCTTTTGCCTGACTATCGGTAAATGATGTACTTCTTGTCTTGCAAATGATCTTGTATTCCTTATTTCCCGGTTTTTTACGCATCAAAAGATAATCATCAGCGCCCTTTACCTTTTTCCATTTAAGCGTTACCTTTTTGGCAGCAGTCTTCTCTGCCTTAAGGCCTTCTGCCTTACTGATATCAATATCCGAAGCATCTGCCTGTATCGTCCCGGCCTGTGCTGTTTCTGCAAAGTTTAAGAATACCATTGATAAAACAAGCAGAAAATATTTTAATATTCTATCCCTCATGTCTATAAATAAAAGTCAGTCTGCACTTTCCTTCCTTCTTTAATAATACTCTGGCTCCTGTATTATGGATCCAGCAGATCCACAAAACCAAGCATCAGACCCTGCTGATTGCCCTTTACCTGTATATGATTCGCAAACATATTTATTTCCCAATAATATTTGTTCTGATCCTGATCATATATTTTGTATTGGTCGCCAAATATCTTCCAGATGCTGTCAAACCTTCCCATGGTTATCTTTCCGCCAGGATGTCTTGCTATAAGCAATGCGACATTATAATTGTTCATAAATGTCACGACATCCTCATAGATCCTTAATGAAAAATTCTCTATGTTTTTACCCGGACGGCCCTGGTTTGACATTGGTGAATATAAACATATCCTGTCTTCGTATTCATACATATCTTTCATATATGTGACCGGTGTAAGATCGATATCCATTTCCTGATTGCAGAGCCTGACTATCTCAGTAATTGCAATGTAATTTATCATTCAAACACTCCTATATCATTGCCGTATAAATATCTGAAGATCAATCCGCCTTATTTTCCTTAGCCAGTATCGAATAGATCTTTCCAAGGGGCTCAGTATTCTCTATAACTTCCATATTTTCTGTCTCAACCGGAACCGACTCGCGTCTTATACCCCTTACCATACCATATTTATAATATTCATTGGCTTTTTCTCCGGGTATATCATTCGACTCAATATTTAACATCCTTGAACTGCCATTCTTCTGATAAGTAACAGTCAGCGATAAGCAGCAGGATCTATACATATTATTTAAATCAAGACCTACATCATCCATATCAGACAGATCAAAGCTTATCTCATTCCGCATATAAAACGTAACTCTGCTTCCGTCGATCTCAAAAGATCCCTGTCTTCCAAAATACTTACCTGTCCTGGAATTGATAAGGCTTACCAGAAAAGCAAGTAATAGGAGTTCAGCTATGAAAAATATTACAATGTTCATATCATCGCTCTTTATTACCGGAAGGTTTAAGAAAAAGGACATAAGGATAAAGTAAACGCAGATAATAAAGAACAGAAAAGTTTTTCTGACGGCTTTATCATTATAAGTAAAATTGATCTTCTTCATGACCTTATCCTGATCCCTTTCCATATATTTAAAAATAAGCATGCACAGTTATTTTACTATCATTTGTGGAATATATCAATAATAATTGCAATAAATAAAGTTATATGTCCATCAGTATTGATCATAAAAGCCAAATGCCGCCCGCCTAAAGACAGTGAGTTTTACACTTCCCATAGTATAAATTGAGAATAAAAAAAGCAGTATTACTACTGCCTTAAAAATAAAGATTCAGTGAGACACGGGGGATTCGAACCCCCGACAACTTGATTAAAAGTCAAGTGCTCTACCACCTGAGCTAGTATCCCATCCGATAAAAAGCTTAGCGCTTTATATCATATTCCTTTATTAATGACCGCATCTGAAAATAAGTTCAGAATGAAGATAATAAAGAAAAGTGCCCAGAGCCGGAATCGAACCAGCGACACGAGGATTTTCAGTCCTCTGCTCTACCAACTGAGCTATCTGGGCAAATAAATAGCGGGGACAGGATTTGAACCTATGACCTTCGGGTTATGAGCCCGACGAGCTGCCAGACTGCTCCACCCCGCGATATATAATTTCCTTAAAAGGAAATGGATGGAGAAGGATTCGAACCTTCGAAGGCATAGCCAGCAGATTTACAGTCTGTCCCCTTTGGCCACTCGG
>JAZASR010000075.1:0-6309 GCA_036343175.1 Lachnospiraceae bacterium | reverse complement strand
AGAGGGACTTGATCCGCTGGACAGGGCGTTGATAAAACATCTTCATCGGGACTATAGCAAGTCAAAGAATATTACACCGGATAAGAACTTGGAATTTCAGAAGATTTACAATCAAGGCTTCGTCGACTGGATCAATGCGAAGAAGCATGCAGACTTTTCGCTGTTCGAAAAGTCACTTGCAAAGGTGCGGGATGCAAATCTCGAGGATTTGTCACTACGGGAATATGATGGTGAGAAGCCGAAGACCAAGTATGATGCTTTGTTCGATGACTATGAGGAAGGCATGACCGAGCAGGACCTTGATGCAGCGTTTGGTGCGTTTGCAGAGCGCATGACACCGATGCTTCGGGAGATTAAGACACATGGGAAAAAGATTCGAACGGATTTTCTAACGCGTGAGGTGACGGATGTTCAGCAACAGGAGATGGCGGATTATTTGCTTCATCTTCTTAAATTTGATTTCGAGCGTGGCGCCTGGACCACGACGGAGCATCCCTTTACGGATAATATCGGGAAAGATGATGCCCGCGTGACGACGCATTATTATCCGACGAATTTTCTGTCAAGCATGTTTTCCATCATTCATGAATGTGGCCATGCACTTTTTATGCAGCTGCAGCCGGCGGAGGACTATGATCATGATATCAATGACCTCCAGACGATGGGCATGCACGAATCGGTTTCTCGCTTTTATGAGAACCGTATCGGGCGTTCAAGGGCTTTTATTTCGCTGATCTACCCGAAGTGCTGTGAGATTTTTCCACAGGTTTTCACGGATGTGTCTGAAGAGGAATTCTATGAAGCTGTCAATGTCGTTGAGCCGTCACTAGTACGCACAGAGGCGGATGAGTTTACCTATACCTTTCATATTATCATCCGCTATGAGCTTGAAAAACGGATTGTGAATGGTGAACTCGAAGTAGACAGTGAGCTTCCCGATAAGTGGAACACCCTCTATGAAAAGTATCTCGGTGTGACGCCGGCAAATGACCGCGAGGGTATCCTCCAGGATGTGCACTGGGCATCCGGCTTCGGTTATTTCCCAACCTATGCCATCGGCAATATGTATAACGCGATGTATTATAATCGTATGGCACAGGACCTTAACATTGAAGAAACCATCCGGGCTGGAAGATTTGATATTATCAACAGTTGGATGGCGGAGCACGTCTTCAAGGAAGCAAATCGCCTGGCCCCGAAGGATTGGATTCGTCAGGTAACCGGTCGTGATTTTACACCGGAGGATTTTCTCGCATATCTAGAGAAAAAATACTCTGCACTTTATGAAATATAAAACACAAAATCCGCCTGCAGCTACGACTTCTGTACCTGTAGGCGGATTTTTATGGAGGGTATAAGAGTATACTAAGAAATATCAGTATTTGCAGATGTAGGCATCATTACCCGGCTCATAGGCAAACATCTTCCGGTTTGCATGCGTGAGCTTAAATCTTGCGATAAACTCAGGATCAAAAATCATACGATCCTTGATGATAATATTCTTTACCTGGTTCAGGTTAAAGCCCTGCAGAATAAAGTAAGGCAGACTCTTCGCAAAAATAATATTGTGGTTATCCATGTAATAATGAATGGAATCATCGTCTTTAATGTGTCTAAAATCAAATAAGCTTACGAAGGATTCCTCAAGTTCCAGAAAATTATCCATAAGCACCTCACTTTTAAAAATAATCGAAAATTTGACTTCCTATATGTTATTTATAACATTCGAAAAATACTTACACAACTTCCGATACTTTAACAATTTCTTTCAAATTTATTACGCTTTACGGCGTAGGACAAGATGAAATAGACAAATAAAATAAGCATCTCCAGGAATACGCATATTGGCGTATCCTTCTATAACTTCTTATTCTTAAATGAATTTGCTATACTAACCATATGAAGAAAAAAATTTTGATTATCGCTGGCTGGCTGTTGATTTGGCAGCTGCTGGCACTCATCGTACATAATGATATATTGATGGTCGGACCGATAGAGACCATTCGGGCGTTTGTGGAGATGGCTGGAACTGCTTTTTTCTGGTTGTCTATTTGGAATTCGTTCAAACAGATTTTTACTGGTTTTTTACTTGGAAGCTTAGTTGGGATGGCGCTTGGGTTTGTTGCTTATCGACGAGCTTTGATACGGGAAATGTTGTCGCCTTTTGTGACGACGATCAAAGCGATTCCTGTAGCCAGCTTCGTGATTCTTCTCCTGATCTGGGCCGGGAACCAGCGGCTTTCCATGTTGATCACCATGCTGGTGGCATTTCCAATCGTGTATATGAATGTACTGTCCGGACTAAATAGCACGGATTCAAAGCTGCTGGAAATGGCGGAGGTTTTTCATATGCCATTTGGAAACAGAATCCGGTATATTTATCTGCCAACATTGATTCCTTTTTTTCGCAGCGCATTATCTCTTGCATATGGGATGAGCTGGAAATCCGGGGTAGCAGCGGAGGTGATCGGACAACCGCTACGGACAATCGGGAACAACCTCTATATGTCGAAGGTAAACCTCGAAACAGCGGAGCTGATTGCATGGACGGCGACGGTAGTGCTACTTTCCTATATGAGTGAAAAATTCCTGGCTTTTCTTTTGAAGATTATTATAAGAAATGGCAGAATCGGCGGAATGAGGGATTTATGACAATTGAAGTTGATCATATCTATAAAGCTTTTGATGGCGTTTCGATTCTAAAGGATATCACCATGCAAATCGCAGATGGGGATTCCATCGTCATAACCGGTATGTCCGGCATCGGGAAGACGACATTCATCAGGATTCTTTTGGGACTCGAAAAGGCGGATCAGGGCAGTGTACGTTTACTAGGAGATTATAAGTATGAACGGGTCAATGCCGGCGTCGTGTTTCAGGAGGATCGGCTCTGTGAGGATTTTTCTGCTATCAAGAATGTCTCCATCGTGAATCAGAAGCTTACGGATCAAAGAGCAGAGAATGAACTGCGCGAATTGTTACCGGAAGAATGCTTAAATAAGCCAGTGCATATGCTTTCTGGTGGTATGCGACGACGTGTAAGCATTGTCAGAGCATGCATCGTGCCATCAGATATTCTCGTGATGGATGAACCCTTTACGGGACTCGATGCGGAGACGAGAGACCAGGCAATTGCTTTTATCCGGGCGCGGCAAGGAAACAAACCATTGGTGATTACTACCCATGATACAGAAGGACTGTCCTTCTGCAGGGAGATTCATTTTGGATGAAATCAAGGCCTGCGCGACGGATAAGACCAGATGGGTGCATCGGCTGCTTGCGAAGGATATCAAAGTGAATATCGGTAGCCTTGCCATATACATGTTAGTATTTAGGAGAAATCCTTCAGATATTTCAAGAAGCTTTGTTCAGGAATGGGACGAGAGAAATAATATCCCTGCTCAAGTTGACATTGCATTTCGATGAGTTTTTGTGCCATTTCCTGTGTCTCAACCCCCTCAACCAGTATCTGGAGATTTCTGTTCAGAAACATGCGGATAATTTCTGGAAGAACCTGATCATTTCCCTGGAAATACGCCCATGCTATTGATTTGTCAATTTTCACGGTATGGAATGGGAGGGAAAGAACATTGATCAGATTGGAGAATCCCGTCCCATAATCATCGAGTGAGAAGAAAGATCCTGCGTTGATCAAACGCTGCATCACATTATGGAAAAGGTCGATATCCATCATCGAAGATTCGGTGATCTCGAAGTTTACCATGCGCATGTCAATATGGTATCTGTGTGCCGTTTCCAATAGATCTTCAGCAATAGAGCTGTGGAGACATTGCAGCGGAGACAGATTAATATTGATCGACTGAAGTCCGAGCTTTTGCATATCATGGCTGCTTATAAAGATACAGACCTTCTCAAAAACCTGCATGCCCAGCTGAAGGATCAGCCCATCCTTCTCAGCAATCGGTATGAAGACATCCGGGAAGATGATACCTCCTTTTCCATCAGGAATTCTGGCAAGTGCTTCAGCGGATACGATTCTATGTGCTTTTACATCATAGATCGGTTGGTAATAAACTTCGACAGTATTATTTTGAACAGATTCGGTAAGTAGACGGCTTGCCGATTGATATTCCTTTAGACGCTTTAATAAATCATTCTCAACAGTAAGGACATCCTGGCTGTTATCCTTTAAGGCTTCAGAAAATGCCATTTTCAGGCACTCTGTAACATCATCTTCCGATTCCTTCATCATATCGCTGGAAAGAACAACAAAACGCAGTTCCGGATCAATTTTGTTGCCACCAAGATTCCATAACTCTGACAAGCCGGACTTGAGATTTTTTATAAGCTGTGAGGGATTCTGGTTTTTCAGTGTAATGAGAACAAACTCTCCATTGTGAATATAGAAGGCGGGATAATCGTCATATTGTGTGGTTAAAAGTTTTCCTATTTGAGAGAGAAAATGCCTTTTGGCATGACCTCCGGATTTTGAGATATAAGTTTGATATGCATTAAATGTAAAGCCAACACAGGTATAAGATCTCCCTTGCCTCAAAAGTTCATCCGAGTAGGTTGAGAAACTATTGATATTATTTAAACCGCATCTGCTGATGCCACTATCTCCTATATCATGAAAATCATACAGAGAAGTAAGACAAATAGAGAAAAAAGCATTTGCTTTGTCACCGGAGTACCTGGAGCTGGAAAAACATTGGTTGGTCTTGATGTTGCCGTTCGACAGACATATCAGGGGCATGATGCGCCTTTGGAAGATGAACAAGCGGTATATCTATCCGGAAATGGCCCTTTGGTTGCAGTTCTGACTGAAGCTCTTGCAAAAGATAATTATGACAAAAACAAAAGAAGAGGAGAATCAAAAAAACTTTCTGATTCGCGAAGAGAGGTTGGAAAATTTATACATATCATCCATCGCTATAGAGATAATATGCTAGCAAAAATAAAAACCCCGATTGAAAACAGTACATTGGAAATTGATCCGGAAAAGGCCATTAAAAATGATGAAGCAGGATATGGTGAAATTGAACACGTCGCTATTTTTGATGAGGCACAACGCGCATGGACACATAAAAGACTTTCAGATTATCTAAAAAGAGGCGGTACCTATGGAAACAAAATGAAGATTGCAAATTTTCCTATGTCAGAAGCTGGCTTTTTAATCTGGTCGCTTGATCTTAGAGAAGACTGGGCGGTTATTGTGTGTCTGGTTGGTGGAGGACAGGAAATCAATACAGGAGAAGCAGGGATAGCTGAATGGATAGAATCAATTAATCGGAATTTCCCATGGTGGAAGATTTATATTTCACCCAAACTATCAGAGCCTGAATATGCCGAAGGAAAAGTAAATGAATTATTAAAAGACAATAAAAATGTTACATTTTCGGAACAACTTCATCTAGGTGTCAGTCTAAGGTCATTTCGAGCTGAAAAACTTTCAGGATTTATAAATGCATTACTGTCCTTTGATTCTGATGCTGCGAAAATTTACAGGGATATCAAGGCTAACTATCCGATATATCTTACAAGAGATATGAATATTGCAAGAAAGTGGCTTCATTCTATTTCAAGAGGTACAGAAAGGACGGGGATTCTTGTTACAAAGGAGGCTGCCAGATACAAACCGCTTGCAGTTCATATTCTTCCATCGGATGTTGAAAATACCGTGCATTGGTTTCTTGAAGATAAAACGGATATAAGGTCATCAAATTATCTTGAAGATGCCGCTACTGAAATTCAAGTTCAGGGACTGGAACTTGACTTTACATGCCTTTTGTGGGATGCAGATGTGCGTTATGAAAGTGATGGATGGCATTTTTACAAATTTAACGGACAAACAAGGTGGGTAGAGCAAACAGGTAGATCTGAAAACCAACGAGAACAGATGCAATATATGTTGAATGCATATCGTGTGCTTCTTACTAGAGCAAGAAAGGGCATGATTATATGTATACCTGCCGGAAATGCAAATAAAACTGCAAATGGCTTTTGGGAGGATAGTACGCGCTTATCACGCAATGTCATATGCAGTACATATCGCTTGGTGATGATACTTTTGTAATCTAGCATAGATTACCTCCTGTAATTGAATTCCGTCTGAGAAGACGGTAATCCAAGTATAGGAGCAAACCTTATGCTTTGTTAATCTGTCCGGTGATAACGCTCCGCGTCCGTTTCGCTTCGCAAAAGCGTCCGTTTACCTTCGCCATATGCAATAGACGTCACTGGAATAACGTTGCAGTTATTTATTGCGGATTTTGTTCCCAGGGAATACTTGAATGAAGACAATGAATGGTGCGCGGTGAGCGTCATAGCATCGATGGGAGACAGAGT
>JAZASR010000074.1:0-6518 GCA_036343175.1 Lachnospiraceae bacterium | reverse complement strand
GTAGCGAAGCGGTCGCATGGCTTCCTTTTATACGGAAACTGCTGTTGTTACGATTTTCACGGGAAAACCATAAGAGGCCGCAACCCATTGTGTTTACTGGGTTTGCGACCTTTTTTGCTCTTAAATACTGTCAAAGACAGGAGCAGGTGATCTGAACCTCACGAAAACTCCTCTCCTTGTTAAAGTGCCTTAAAAAGATGTATACTGCGACAAATATCTGTATAACAAGTGCCGTCCGGTATACCGGAGTTATGTTCCAGTGAGAAAACTTAAGCGGAACTATTATGTTGTAGCAGATCAGTATCAGGGTATAAAGAACACTTATGGTGCCCAAAACCTCCCGATTCTGCTTTGCTATGGCCTCAGGCTCTGCCTCCAGATACTCTTTCGAAACCCTCTGGACACGAGCCAGGTCGATAAAAAAATCACCCATCAATTACTCCTCTGCGGGCACCTCTGTTTCCGATGCTTCAGGTTCCATATACTCCGTTTCAACCGTCGAAGCATCAACCTTGAACTCAGATATGATCCTCTCGAGATCCTGAGCCGATCTGTTAACACTGTCACCATTTTGAGCAAGAATCTCCACGCTGCTGTTGACCGTATCGGTAGTAGCGTTAAGCTCCTGAGCGGTAGCGGCATTCTCTTCGGAGATAGCCGATAAGTTTTCAATGAGTCCGGAGATATTGGCCACACCGTCGCTTAAGTTCTCATTTGCAGCATGAAGCTCATCAACCGTAGCATTGATCTCCTGGATACCATTTGCGATATCCGTAAAGCTGTTGGAAGTCTCCTCAACAGCCTCCTTCTGACGGCTTACATAGCCACGTACATTGTCACTCTGTGCCGAAGCATTGTCTGTATTATGCTGCAGGTCGGCAAGCATCTCGTTGATGATATTAACCGAGTTTGCTGACTGCTCGGAAAGATTTCTGATCTCGTCGGCAACAACCGCAAAGCCCTTTCCTGCCTCTCCTGCGCGGGCCGCCTCTATGGAAGCATTAAGTGAAAGAAGATTGGTCTGGCTGGCGATGGATGAAATAAGATCCGAAGCCTCGGAAATCTTCTTCGTGGACTCCTCGATACCGCCAATAACCTCAAAGATCTCCTCAAAGGCTGCAACGCTCTGGTCTGTGATATTCTTAAGTCCCTCGACTCTGCGAAGTCCGTCATCGGTTACCTGACGGATCTGGGATGAAACCTCAGCAAGAGTGTTGGCATTGTTTGTATTTCTCTGCATCATCTCATCCACGGTGGACATATGGCTTGCGATATCCGCAATATCCGTAGCCTGGGATGTAGCTGTATTGGCAAGCTCTGAAGCTGCACTGTTGATATGTGCGATGGAACCGGAGGTTTCGTTTGTGCTGTCACCCATCTGTCTGGAGGAATCCGCAAGAGCAACCGAGGATCCCTGGAGTAGTGAGATCATCGACTTAAGCTGACTCTGAACATCACGGGATGCCTTGTTAAGCATGCAGATCTCATCCTTTCCGACTAGCGGGTCGATCGTATCGGTAAGGTCATTTCGGGCAATGGAATCCATCTTTTTGGTAACATACTGAAGATTAACCCTGATATAGAGGATAACATAAACGGCAAAAGCTATAACCAAAGCCATCAATACTATCGAAATAATAACGATTATCATGAGCTTTTTATGAACCGATGCAGCGAGTTCGCTCTTTTGTGCATCAGCATAGGCTCTGATAATGTCTCCCATAATATTGATGGGCTCGCGAACCATGGAAAAATACTCCAAAGACATGTTATATTCTGACTCGGTAAGGCCCTCGGGATTGGCTACATCTGACCATGCCTTAAAATTGGAGTTAAACTGATCTATGCACTTATTGATGCTGGATCCCTCAAATTCATAAGCGCCAAGCTTGGGATACTTCTGAGCGATCTCGGCAATCTTTGCGATACCGTCAGAAGTCTGCTGTGCGTTTTCCTGATAATCAGCGATATAATCCGCACTGTCTCCAAGATTACCGGCAAGTGAAGCCGATGCCATCCTCTCCTGGGCAAGTCTTGCCTGATACAGGTCACGGTCAGCGGTATTAACCAGATCATCGATCATGAAGAGCTGCTCGTATAAGATCTCTTCAGACTGATCCATAACATCATTTACTTCATTTGAAAGTAGAAAGATACTGATAAGTCCAACGGCAACCAAAGGAAGCGCCGCCATAAGAAGCTTTCCCAAAATACTAAGATTTTTCATACCAACCCCTCCGATACTATTTTATAAAAAATTACTTTGCGATACCTTTAAAGGAAGATACCACAAAGTAAATTATAACAAAAGTCAATATACATTTCCACAGAAAATTATGAGAATGGCACAAAGATATGATCAGTTGAATCCCATTATCCTCTGCGAAACCTTGTAAGCCTTAACCGAAAGATAGCGTCCTAAACGACCCGGAAGATTCATAGATCCGCCCATCACGCCGTATCTTAAGTGGCGGTAGGTGCGCCTGTCCTTATCTTTAATATACTTCCAGAGCTTTTTGACCTTGCCTATATTGACCTGGTCATGAGAGACATAACCGATAGCCGATGAAACCACGGTAATTGTCTCCAGATATGAAAGCATGTACTTTCTAAGGTGATCGTCAATATCCATCTCGTAAAGATTATATGCATCTATCATCATGTAATTGACCTTGAGCTGCTGATCGATGCGGGATATCATGATCTGCTCCGTAACCGACTGTCCCTCGCGGCCGATGAAATAGCGATAAAAGTCAACATCCAGATAGTAAAGAGTCTTTACATAGGGAAGCGGAATGTAGACAAAGAGATTATCCACATAAAAAGTATGCTCCGGAAGCTTAAGTCCACAGGACCTTAGCATCTCGGTCTTATATGTGACTGAATGCATCAGGATGGAAAAACCGCGGATATTGTGCTTCATACCGTCCCAGCCGATGACCTCGTTTTTCGGAAAAAGCGGACCGTAAAACATCCTGCGGTGCTGATCCGTGGAAATCTTTTCGTAGACGTAGTTTGTAAGAAGCATATCAACCGGCGTACCCTTGTCCACCAGCATATGAAGAGTCTCCAAAACTTTTTTATATGCCTCGGGATCCACCCAGTCGTCCGAATCCACGACCTTAAAATATCTGCCGGAAGCGGCCTCAAGCCCGGCATTAACTGCCGAGCCGTGACCACCGTTTTCCTTGTGTATTACCTTAATGATGTTGGGATAATGTCTCGCGTAAGAGTCTGCCACATCGCCGGTATTATCAGAAGATCCGTCATCAACTATGATGATCTCCACATCGTCTCCGCCGGGCAGAAGCGACTCTATGCACTTTCCCATATAGGCATATGAATTGTAACAGGGTATCGCAAAGCTTAAAAGCTTCATAAAACTAATGTCCTCTTAAAAATCCGTAAGTTCTGCTGCGCGCTTTTCAAGGAAGGCACCCATGCCCTCTTTCTTGTCGTGTGTATCATTTACAACACCGAAGAGATTAGCCTCCATCTCAACTGCGTTATGGATGTCCATATCATAACCGTTGTTGATGGCAGCCTTTGCTACTGCATTTGCATAGCTTCCCTTTGAAATGATCTTCTTTGCCATAGCCTCGCAAGTAGGATAAAGCTCCTCAGTAGGAACAACCTTATTAACGAGACCGATACGATATGCCTCAGCAGCATCGATATTGTCACAGGTAAAGATCATCTCCTTGGCACGTCCCATGCCAACCAAGCGGGCAAGTCTCTGTGTGCCGCCGAAGCCGGGGATAATGCCAAGTCCTGTCTCGGGCTGTCCGAAAATTGCGTTTTCGGAAGCAACTCTGATATCACATGCCATGGCAATCTCACAGCCGCCGCCAAGAGCGAAACCGTTTACTGCAGCAATTGTGATCTGTCTCATCTCCATAAGCTTAAAGAAAGGCTTTGAAGCTCTGATACCGAAAGCTCTCGCCTCGGGTGCAGTAAAGTTAACCATCTCGGAGATGTCAGCGCCTGCCACGAAAGACTTAAACTGGTTATCCTTTTTGTCGGGACCGCCTGTAAGGATAACAACCTTTACATCATCTCTCTTTTCGATCTCATCAAGAGCAACCGTAAGCTCATCGAGTGTCTCCGAATTAAGAGCGTTAAGAGCTGCAGGTCTCGAGATGGTAAGGCGTGCGATCTCATCTGCCACTTCAAGCTTTAAATTGTTAAAATCTGCCATCGTAAAATCCTCCTCATATATAATATTCTCCCGGGGCAAAACTGCCCCTTTACAACCTTGTAGTATAATCGGAAGTTTGACACCCCCAACCCTCGGAAGCCTTGACAGGCTTTAATTTTTTGTAAATTTTTCATTTTGCGTATTGCGTATATGCGTATGTTGTAGTATAATATTCCTATGGGTACAACATGTTGCGGAGGTAGTAAACATGCGCATTATGAAAAGCAGGGCAAAGGATCCCACATTCCATGTCATACAGGATGTTTCGAGGGATGGCAAGCGAAGCACCGAGATAATCGAGAATCTCGGAAAAGCATCAGAAATATGCAAAAAATATAAAGTGGATGACGCCGACGCCTGGGCCAATGAATACATCCAGGGACTCCGAGACAAAAAAAAGGATAAAAACCACAAGGTTCTTGTTCCCTTTAATTCTGATGTCTGCATAGAAAAAGATAATGTCCTTTCTTACAACATCGGCTATTTATTCCTGCAGAGGATCTACTACAAGCTCGGTCTTCCATCCATTTGCAACAAGATCAAAAAGGAAGGCTCCTTCAAATATGACCTTAACGGGATACTATCAATGCTCACATATGGCAGGGTACTTTTCCCCGCTTCAAAGTATTCGAGTTTTAAAAAATCAAAGAAACTGATGGAACAAAGCGATTTTGACCTTCACCATATCTACCGAGGACTGGGCGTGCTGGCAGAAAACATGGACTATATCCAGGCCGAACTTTATAAAAGATCACAAAAGCTTATCAAAAGAAACACCGGCGTCCTCTTCTATGACTGCACAAACTTCTTCTTCGAAATGGAACAGGAAAGTGGGTTAAAACAGTATGGCCCAAGTAAGGAAAACCGTCCCAATCCCATAGTGCAAATGGGTCTTTTTATGGACAAGTCAGGCATACCCCTGGCATTCTGCATCAACCCCGGAAACCAAAACGAACAATTATCTTTAAAGCCTCTGGAACAGCAGATAATGCGGGACTTTGAACTTTCCAAGTTTGTTGTATGCACTGATGCGGGGCTTTCATCCGATGCAAACCGCCGCTTTAACAACTATGGTGAAAGAAGCTTTATCACGACACAGTCAATCAAGAAACTAAAAAGAGAACTAAAGGACTGGTGCCTTGATACATCCGGATGGATGATAGAAGGAAGTTCTCAAAAATATAGCATATCAGAGATCGAAGACACTCCCGAAAACAGGGACAAGATATTCTACAAGCAGCGCCTGATTGAAGGCTATGACGAGGAGCGTGACATTACTTTCGATCAGAACCTTATAGTTACCTACTCCCTGAAATACAAAATGTATCAGGAATCTATAAGGAGCCGTCAGATAGAGCGGGCAAAAAAACATCTTGAACATCCCTCTTCCGTCGACAGGCGGTCACAGACTGACGCAAAAAGATTTATAAAGAAAACGCCATACACAGATGACGGAGAAATCGCTGACAAGGCTGTATATGAAATAGATATGAATGCCATATCAGAAGAGTCCAGGTATGACGGATTCTATGCTGTATGCACAAACCTCGATGACGATCCTGCCGATATAGCAAAGATAAATCATGATCGTTGGGAGATTGAGGAATCATTCCGAATAATGAAATCAGAGTTTGAAGCAAGACCTGTATATCTTCAAAAGGATGACCGAATAAAGGCTCACTTTCTCACCTGCTTTATAGCACTCATGATATACAGGATCCTTGAAAAAGAGCTTGACGAAGAATACACATGCGAAAATATAATAAATACACTCAGAGAAATGGACATGAGAAAAGTAGGTGATCACGGATATATCCCCTGCTATACCAGAACCGAACTTACCGATGCGCTCCACGACAAAGCAGGATTTAGAACCGATTACGAGATAACACGCTCGAAGTCAATGGCGGGGATAATAAGAAGATCAAAGGGGCTTTAAAACAAAAAGGTAATAACGCCTTGCGGCGTTATCTTGAACAGAAGGCGTCCTTCAGGACGCAATAAGATTCATTCCGGCTTGATTAAAAAATATCTGCCGCTGTCCAGATGTCAAGGGTGCTTTGCATCCCGAAGGGACTTAAGCCCTTGACATCTGGACAGTCGGCAGATAAAAGGCACCTAAGCCGGAATGAATCATAACCGCGACTATAGTCGCGCATCTTCCATTCAAAGGCATGCGGTAGCGAAGCGGTCGCATGGCTTCCTTTTATACGGAAACTGCTGTTGTTACGATTTTCACGGGAAAACCATAAGAGGCCGCAACCCATTGTGTTTACTGGGTTTGCGACCTTTTTTGCTCTTAAATACTGTCAAAGACAGG
>JAZASR010000073.1:0-6522 GCA_036343175.1 Lachnospiraceae bacterium | reverse complement strand
TATGAAAGACAGCTTTCGCTGCCTGCAGACATTTCAAGTAAAAAGATACACTGTCAAAAGTCGTGATCCACTTTACAGTCTCACTTGCCTGCAAGCATTTTCTTAAGCCACTTACCGGTATCAGACAGATCAGACTTCTTCCAGCCGGAGGTCTTCGTACACGAAGACTTTATAAGTGACGCTGACTCGGCCTTATTGCAGAGGCTCCATGCGCAGTAAGATATGCCGTACTTGCGGATGAGCTTCTTCCATGCTGCAGCCGAACCATAGTCTATGCCGCCGTTTCCTGAGGCATCGCAGATAGAGAACTCAGTTATAAATATCGGTGTTCCATGCTTAAGCGCTGTCTCCATGCGGTTCCGAAGATCATCCTTATGGGTAGCCGCATAGAAATGAAGTGTATACATGACATTCTTATATTTAAGAGGATCCTGATCAGGCTTATCCACTTCCTGTGACCAGGTCGGCGTACCTACTATGATAACTGACTTCGGTGAATTCTTTCTGATAGCAGGTATTACCTTTTTTGAATATTGCTTAATATCTGACCATAAGGCGCTCCCATTCGGCTCATTGCAGATCTCATAAAGCACATTTCCGTATTTCTTATATTTCTTTGAGACCTTCTTAAAGAACTTAAGAGCATCGCCCTGATACTTTAAAGGAGTCTGATCCTGAAGGACATGCCAGTCGATGATCACATACATACCAAGCTTTGTGGCTGCCTTAACACCACGGTCGATAGTTTCCAGAAGCTCTGTCTTATTGCCTCCGGTCGCATATCCTGCGCCCTCTGCTGAATACATGGCAAGACGGACGACATTAACCTTATATTTCTTCTTTAATGTCTTAAATGACCTGTAGTTCACATATTGAGGGAACCAGCCGATACCGTGGGTGCTGACCCCTTTAAGTACTATCTTCTTACCATTTTTATCTACAAGATTGCGGCCTTCCACATGCAGTCTGCCGTGCTTCCCGTAATACGAAGTCTTCGAGTATGAGTCAGGATCGACATTTTCCATATTGGCATCATCAGAGTCTGTGTCAGAAGATCCGGCATCTGATGAAGCATTGCCTGCATCTGAACCGCCTTTTGAGCCCGAATCTGAAGAAGCATCACCTGTCCTTGAGGCTTTTGATGATCCGGATGAACCATTATCAGTGCCGTCCTTCATGCCATCAGTAACGGCTGAAATATAGGTGCCTTCAAGCTTCTTTTCCTCTTTACTGAACTGGATGATAGCCCCTATGCCTGTGACCTTATTTCCTGCATCTACGGTTCCGTTGTAATCTTCATTATAGATGTGGAGTGTATTGTCAGATCTGATCTCCCACTTGCAGCACCAGGCTGAATTTACCTGAGGCTTCTGATCCAGAGGGATATCCAAGTACCAGGACTTTATCTGGCTGTCGGAGTTATTGGTTACTTCTATATCGTATTGATAGAAGGTATCAGTTCCCTGAGTCCAGGAATTGGTGGAAACTATGGTCGTTGTCAGAGAATCCCCGCTGCCGCCCTTCAGGGAATCAGCATCATCACTGATCCTGGAGACAGTTGTTGAAAGTTCATCGGCAGATGTCTTATCAGAACCGGTGCTCTTAGAAGCATCCGTTTCTGAAGCATCTGAGTTCTTATCCTTTATGGTTTTAGCTTCTGCTTTTTCAGTGCTTGACTTATTCGCCGATGAATCTGTGCCTGTACCTCCGCATGCAGTAAGGCCGCTGAATGCAAGGCAGAATGCAAGTACAAATGCAAATGGTCTTGAAAGTTTTCTTGAAAATTTTTCTTTCATAAACCTACCTCCGTTGATAAGTAAAATAATGAAGATCAATTAAAAACAGATGTTACCATTCCTGATCCATTAAATAATTTGACAGGAAGTCATTTCTTTCATTCAACCGCGTCTTTCATATGACGCTCCCGCTGTGCTGAAGCATAGGGGTTGTGGCAGCACTTTTATCAAACGATCCTGGCAAAAGCATTCATGTTGCCGCGTCTGCCGCCGCTCCTGCGGTGAGACCACAGAATGTCCGCATTCTCCCAGGTACATATGCCGCTGAAATGAATGTTTTCAGGCTTAAGTCCCGCATTTACAAGTGTATGCCAGATGGCGGCCCAGAGGTCCAGCTGATAATGGATCTTATCGGTCTGCCGGCAGATATCTTTTAATTCTTCTCTGCTGTAAACGCCTGCAAAGCTGTCTATCACATCAGAAGTTACCTGGTAATGATCTCCGCTTATTGACGGTCCTATAAAAGCCTCCAGGTCTTTCTTTCTGCTGCCTTCACTCACAAGTATCTCTGCAGCAATAGCAGATATCTGGCCGACTGTACCCTTCCAGCCGGAATGTACAAGGGCTATGCGTCCTTGTGTTCGTTCCGCATGTACCCCTGCGCCTGCTGCCGATCTTTGGTCTGCTATGATCACCGGGACACAGTCAGCAAATGATGCACAGAGCACCAGGCCCTTTTCATCGGTCCACAGGCCATCCACGCTTTTTTTCTTCCGTGTAAGCTCACTCCCAAGCCCCATTGACCGGTCAGCCTTAACGATCTTAGTCCCATGGACCTGGTCTGTAGCTATCATATGCTTAAGATCTGAGCCCATAGCCTCAGCGCATATTTCAAAGTTCTTCTTCAGGTTCTCTTCCCTGTCACCTCTTGAAAAGCCTAAGTTAAGTGAACCAAGAATTCCTGAGCTCACTCCGCCAAGCTTTGTAGAAAAAGCGGCATCGAATATGCCCGAGCTGCTTAATACCTTTGACCTTATAAGGGGAATATCGCCTGTCAGATCAAGGTATCCGTCACTTATATCCTTATCATCATAAAATGCAGAAGAAGGCTTTACGTACTTTATTTCCGGTGTCCTTATGACCTTCCATTCCTCAGTAAGTCTCTTAAGGTCCCAGGCTGCATTTGCCGGACTGGTAGAAGGAAGACATGTGCAGGTCACACCGCATGCCGGGAAAATATATTTATTATAATACTTCTCAGAGGTCCTGCCATTTACGAATATTCTTTCAATAGGAGCTTTTTTTATCAGTGCAGGAATATCCGCCGGAACCGCATCTCTTATGGATGCATCTGAAGATCCCTCGATGGAACAGCTTTCTATAGAGTCGTAAAGGGCTATATGGTGCCTCTTTAAGAACGACTTTTTTTCTTCTATATGCTGTATATCGGTCTTAGACGGATCATCGCTTAAGCAGGATGATCGTATACTGTCTTCAAAGACATTTTCAAGCACCTTCCAGAAGCGGTTCTGAGGATGTCCGTAGAAAAATGCAGCCTCCCGTGACTTGACTGAAGGAAAACTTCCCAATATGAGTATCCTGCTCTCATCATCGATATAGGGGCCAAAGCCATGGTCTAGTCTTGTCATTATCTGTTATCTACCTTTTCCGGATACATATCATGGTGTGAAAGCCTCTCCCAGGCCACCTCTTCCCACCTGGTTCCTTTCCTTCCGTAATTGCAGTAAGGGTCGATAGAGATACCTCCGCGCGGAGTAAACTTGCCCCACACTTCAATGTACTTGGGATCCATAAGCTTTTTAAGATCTTCCATGATGATATTTACGCAATCCTCATGAAAATCACCGTGATTTCTGAAGCTGAACATGTACAATTTAAGGGACTTTGACTCGACCATTTTAATATCCGGAACATATGAAATGTAGATAGTCGCAAAGTCAGGCTGACCTGTAATAGGGCAGAGACTTGTAAATTCCGGAATATTGAACTTCACAAAATAGTCGTGATCCGGGTGCTTATTATCAAATGTCTGCAATATCGATGGATCATAATCCTGCGGATATTCTGTGTGCTGATTCCCCAGCAATGTAACATTTCCAATATTGTCTTTATTCCTTCCTGATGACATTATGTCCTCCATTAAAAATATAATTATTATCATGAATGATATTACCTGGCTGCTCATCATTTTCATTAAAGCTATTATATCATATATTTATTTTGGTGAAAAACAACACTTATACAAAAAATGCCGCCTAAGTCAGGAGCCAGCCAAGGATATAAAAAAAGGTTATAAGCACGATACTTGTCGCGGCTCGAGCTCGTAAATCTCCTCCAAAACGGCAAATCGCTTTGACTTATGATCTATACAATTATATTTGAGATATATTCGCTGATCTTTCCGAAATCCACTTTACACCTGCCGTCAAAAATACCTACCGGCACTATATCTGTAAAGGAATATTTCTCAGATATATAAGTTTTCTCAAGATGATATACCAGAATTACTTTATTTACCGGATCAACGATCCAATACTCCCGCACGTTAGCCTCAGAATATATGGAGAGTTTTGTTATCCTGTCATATTTTACAGAAGAAGGCGAAGTCACTTCAATGATTAGGTCAGGAGCTCCCTGAAGATTCTTCTTAGTGAGCTTGTTTTTATCACAGACTACCAGGACATCTGGCACAAGCATATTAAAATCATCCTTTAAGATCTGTACGTCATATGGAGCAAGCATCGGAATGCAGCTCCCATGATTATCATTGATATATTTTCTAAGTGATGACCATATCTCTGTAACCAGAATCTGATGCACAGTATTCGGTGATGCCATATCATAGATAACCCCATGAATAAGCTCTACACGGTTATCATCGGGTAACCGTTCAAGATCATGTACTGTAAAAAGGCAAGACCGGTGAGATATCGATGATGAGTCATTTGCTGATGCATCCGGTCTATCAGGATAATCCCCATCATCTGAAAATCTTAGGTTTTCTGCCATAAGTAAATTTCGCAAAGCCTCAAGCGTCGACATCCTCGGGCTTTCGGTATTGCCGCTCATGACCTTCTGTACTGTGCTTAAAGGTACGCCCGAGAGTTCAGAAATTTTCTTATATGTGAGGCCAAGCCTTTTTCTTATATTATCAAGCTTTTCAATCTCTTCAGACCTGGCACTTTTTTTATCAGCTTTTACCCTGTTTTCTGTCATCTTATCACCTGCTTATATAGATTAATGGAAACTTACATTTCCATTAATTACTATTGTATCATAATGTGTGAGCTGCATCAAGTTAATTTGGAAATATAATGGATACTTTTTGGAAATTTTAACAGTTACAGAAATTTTATAAATGACGGCAAATGTATCTAAAACACAAGTATAAATTATCTTTCAACCTTAAGATTTCGTTTCATCAATTGATGACATTGTATTAAAATGACTGTAAAATAGTGATATAAAACACCTGATATTACAATGGGTAATAAAACCGCAATCGTCAATGATACAGATTGCCAGGAACTTTATACATGCAGAATAAAGGAGGCAGCATCATGCAGCTGTTAAAGGATCTTCAGGTATATCTTACAGGCATGAGTTTCGGTTCCATAGCCATAAGATTATTACTTGCTGCGCTGGCAGGCACTTTTCCCTGTACATGGAGCAAGCCGAGACCAAATCCATAAAAAGGATAGTCGCCTTTTTCCGCACAAACGGTATAAACTTTTCAGATGTTGATATCACAAAAAGCAAACTTAAGGGTGAAGGCCCGATCCTGACCCTCACTGTAGACCTCAAGTCTGTCACCAAAAAAGAATTCACACAGCTGCTTGAGGAAAATGATGATGTAATATACTTTGAAGAGCTATGACAGCCGGATAAAAATACCCTTGAAAATTGTATTTTATTGTTCTACAATAGACAGGCACGCGTAAAAAAGATCTGATAATTTATGTATATATTTTCAGGATCTTATATTTCATGCACATATTTTTGATAGAAAGAAGTGTTATTATGAGTAAGCTTAGCGGAAAGAATAAGAACAGCAAAGACGCTGAGAAAAAGAGAATGGAGCAGCAGCTTGCGGCCCTTGCAAGGAAGAATGCAGCCAAGAAAAAGAAGAAATAATTAATATAAAAGGATAAGTTATGTATCAATTAAAGACAGAAAGTTCATTTGATGCAGCTCATTTTCTTAAAGGTCACCCCGGCAAATGCAGGAATCTCCACGGCCACAGGTGGAAGGTCGAGATAGTACTTGAGAGCAGTGAGATAAGCGATGGCATGATCATTGACTTTGCTGATGTTAAGCATGCTCTGAGAGACCTGACTGAAGAGCTTGATCACTCTTTCATCTTTGAGAAAGGTTCACTTAAGAACACTACTCTCACAGCTCTAAGTGATGAAGGTTTTAAGCTTAATGAAGTACCATTCAGACCGACAGCGGAGAATTTCGCAAAGTATTTCTTCGATGCCATGAAGGAAAAGGGCTTTCCTATGAAGAGCGCAGCAGTTTATGAAACACCAGCAAACTGCGCATTATACACTGAGTGATATTATAAGCTTTAAGATCAGATCGGCATGAATGCCTGTAAGATCCGATTTCACAGCAGCCGCTTGTAAATAAGTTAATTACTTATAAAAATAATATCTGCTTTCAAATTGGGTAATTACTTATAAATATCATATCTGCTTATAAATTGGGTAATTACTTATAAATATCATATCTGCTTATATGCTGGGTAATTACTTATAAATAT
>JAZASR010000072.1:0-6695 GCA_036343175.1 Lachnospiraceae bacterium | reverse complement strand
GCTTTCATTATAGCCGTTAACTGCCGGCCTGCAACAGCAGGTCTTATTAAGGTTACTCTCTTTTTTGTTCTCAAGGTTCTCGAAATCTTCAAAAATCTGCTTGACAAACATTAGCAAGATTTACCATTTACCATTCCCGGAAAGTGAATTTTATCATATCAGCAGGTTTATGTAAAATCCTGCTAACCTATCGTAAACTCCATCTCGACATCTGACATTTCTGCAGGAAGATCTCTTTCACCCACCACATTAAGAAGAGGAAAGCCCGATGCAGACAGATGTACCCTGTGGAAAGCGCTGCAGCGGCAGTTGTATTTATCTCTTTCCTGGGCATGATAGGCTATCATCAGCCTGCCGTCCATATCATAGAAAAATGAATTGTGGCCGGGTCCAAGTATACCTTCTACAGACTGAAGATGAAGAACTGCCGTAGGCTCCTTTTTCCAGGAAGAGATATCCAGAAGATCCGCACCGACTTTTACCTTAAGATATCCCACAACATAAGCCGGTCCGCAGGCATCACCGCCTGAATATGAAAGATATACCGTATCCCCGGATATCAATGCATAAGGTCCTTCATTATTGATAGTACCCGACTGATTTTCCCAGCCGTATAAAGGCCTTGATAAAAGTACCGGTTCTGATGTGAGTACCCAGGGCTTTTCAGGATCCGTGGTTGCGATATAGAGCATGGATCCCGTATCCTTTGGCGTTCCGATACCATAACGGTACGACCATGCCAGATAAGCCTTTCCTGCCGATTCAAAATACGTCATATCAAGTGTGATACCGTCCTCTGTAAGGAAGTGATCGTTCATCCTCTTTACACGTATGGGATCTTCCCAGTCTTCCGCACACATTATATTCCCGCCTTTCTTAAGACGCATCATGTGGCACTGGGGCCCCCAATTTTTATTGCTTACGGCAAACAGTATATAAAGCCTTCCGCCTATCACATGGAATTCCGGAGCCCAGAATGTCTGACAGAGTCCCCTTTCCTCATCATAATCAAGGATTATCTTTGTCTCGACATCATCTGTAAATAATCCGTCAACGGTATCCGCACATCTGACATATAGACCTATATCGTTTACGTTATCATTCGTTGCTATATAGTACCACTTTCCTTCGTATAAGAAGATCACCGGATCTGCAAGTCCCACTGTTAACGGAAAACCGGTATCTATCGCCTGCATATGTCCCGTTATCCTGTACCTTCTGTTTCCCATATCTCTAAGAGATTCGATGCTCCAGTATACAGGCTTAAGATCCTCCGATCCGTCCGAATAGATAACTCTGACACGGATATCCTTTAATTCTTTAAGGGAATCAACCCTTACATCTTCGGGTACGGAAACACTCTTAACTTCCAAAGGTATCCAGCGTTCACTAACAGCAGGAAAGAGCTCATCCGGGAGCTCTATGCTTTCAGAAGCCTCAGGACCAACAGCATCCGCAGAGCATTCTTCAAAGTTAACGAAATCCTTTGTACTCCAGGCAATGATACTTTCTTCTCCTGACGCAACCGGCTGTCCTTCCTTATCGATCACTTCGGCATAAATAACATACCCGTCGTCTTTTTTAACCACAAGCGGATTACGTATCCCTCTTTCATCCAGAGTGTTGTCTTCCTTTATCTTTGCTTTTGCAAATAAAATACCGTAATCCTGGTTAAGGACTGTTTCCTTCCCGTCACTGCATACCGCAAAATGCACACTGTTTCCAAGCGCTGCGGGATAATTCTTACCTGTCGGTTTTCTTGTAAATACTCTGAGTGTAAACATATTCCCTCCTAGAATACTTCCGCTACTTCCGCGCCTTCTTTTACGAAAGCGATGAACTTATCTATCGGTGCTTCGCATTCAATCCACTGTCCGCCTTTGACTATCGCCTTGCTGTTCACGTCCTGCCAGCTGCCTTCCGGAAGATATACTTTCCTTGATATGCAGCCCTGCTCAGTGATAGGAGCAAAGAGTATATCTTCACCAAACATATACTGGTCCTCAAGCTCATAGCATACGGGATCCTTATAGTAGTCAAAGAACATGGGACGCATTATGGGCTTACCTTCCTTTGATGCGATATCCATATACCTGCATATATAGGGTTTAAGGCGCTCACGGAGTTTTACCAGTTCAGCCAGTATCTCATAGTTTTCATCACCGAAGCTCCATATCTCATTTTCGCCTCCGGTACGTTCCTTTATCCCGGGGAAGCGCTCTGTCTGCTCCGGTGTACGGATCCTGGCACCATGCAGTCTCATTACAGGGCAGAACACTCCGAACTGTGCCCAGCGCACTATCAGCTCACGGAAGTATTCACTCCTGGTATCCCCGGAATGAAAACCTCCTATATCACTGTTCCACCAGGGTATGCCGCTCATTGCCATTGAAAGGCCTGTCTTCACGCTCATGCGCAGGTTTAAGAATGTGGATGCTATGTCACCGTTCCATACAAGAGATCCGAATTTCTGGCTTCCCGGATATGCTGCTCTGGTAAGTACTATCACTTTATCCTCTCCGGCTTCCTTTAATCCTTCATAAAACAGCTTACTATAGTAATAGGGATAAAGCATGGCCGTCTGTGCACCGTTTCCTGCATAGAACTTAAGGTTTGAAAACTGCTGGGGATGGACCTCCGGCTCTGCCTCATCCAGCCAGAAATTATGTATCCCCTTATCATAGTAATTCTTCTTAACCTTATCCCATACAAAAGACCGTGTCTTAGGATTAGTCACATCAATAAAGGTCTGCTGGCCGTAGAAATCAAAAGTTCCGTACTGGCCGCACTCGGTACGCACCAGCATGTTCCTGTCATTCATCTCGCGGTAATTCTCACTTGCAGGATTTATGGTGGGCCAGATTGAGACTATGAGCTGTATTCCCATCTCTTTAAGCTCCCTGCACATTCCTTCCGGATCAGGCCAGTACTTCGGATCAAATTTCCACTCGCCCTGCTCAGTCCAGTGGAAATAATCTATAACTATGGCAGCCAGGGGAACTCCTCTCTTCTTATATTCCCTTGCCACGTTAAGTACATCTTCCTGGCATTCATAACGCAGCCTGCTCTGCCAGAAGCCTGCTGCCCATTCAGGGAACTCAGGTGCATAGCCCGTAAGCTCACAGTATATCTTCATTACATCCGCGGGCGTTTCTCCGGCATATACCAGATAGTCCGCCTGATAGGCACTGTCTGCCACCCACATGATATGATTCTTTGTGGTCTCACATCTTCCCGGCGCGGGATTGTTCCAGAAGAAACCATAACCTAAAGAAGAATATACAACAGGCACTGCAGACTTGGTATTATAATGCAGCAGGTTACAGCTGCTGCCCTGCCTGTCGAAGAAATCCTCCTGCTCCTGGCCCAGTCCGTAGAAATGCTCTCCCGGATTGGATTCAAATATGGCTTTAACCTGATAGTTATCTCCTTCAGTATGGATATTCCTGCAGGTATAATCACCTTCATACTTTGTTTTAAGTATGGGAACATCATCGCGGTAAAAGGTTATTATCCCGCCGTACCAGGGTGTGCCTGCATCGACACTTACAGACATGTGTCCGTTTTTAAGGACTGCTTTCTTTTCATCACCCTCTATGGAGAAACATGCTCCTTCCTTTGCCGGCAGAAGCGTCCAGTTCTCATCCGACAGTCTGCTGTTTTTCGTGGAGCGGCAGCGGATACAGTCCGGTCCGTATGGTTCAAATACAGTCAGTTCATCACGTCTTTCAAATATGATACGGTCTTTTTCTATAGTGATGCTCATAAGTTTTCTCCTTCCGGGATACTTTTGGTAACATTATATTGTTGTTGCATCACAAAAACTTTAATATTTATGTTATTAGCTTGCACTATTTTGCTTTTTTCTGTATCATGATAACTATGAGAAACAGGATTCCATCACATACTGAAAACATCATACATAAAACCGGCTCCAGCCCTTTCTCCCTGCATCATACGATAATAAAGCCAGATCTTAATAATGCCCTGTATCTTCATTGTCATCCGGAGGCTGAATTCTTCATAATGGAAAAAGGGAAAGTTGATTTTTATGTTGAAACCGGTCACTATAGACTCAAAGAAGGTGACGCGGTATTTATCCCGCCCGGTATGCTGCATAACGCGGTTCGATGTGAAGGTGACAGAAAGCTTATAAAATTCTCTGCGATCGTATTCTCCACAGAGCCCATGGAACGCTGCTTTCCGTCCGCTTCAAGTCCGTATTTTGAAGGCCTCGGTTTACACAGACCGGAATGCATCTATACCGCAATGTCCGGAGAAAACAAAAATAAGAAACTGCTCTCCGTGATCCGGGAGATCTTAAGATACCGTAAGAAAGATGTTACTTCCTGTGAGCTGACCATTCAGGGACTTTTGTTTGTATGCTGGCAGGAACTGTATAATCTGCACCTTTCAAAGATAAACTCTGCAACCGGTGACAATGCCTTATCAAAAGATCTGTTAAGGAGCATGGACTATATGCAGATGCATTACGCTGAACCTTTAAGCCTTAAACAGTTATCGGAAATATCCGGTTACAGCGAAAGCTACTACTGCCACAGTTTTCACGACTATACCGGCGCCACGCCTTTTGAATATTTAAACCGCATACGTATAATCAAAGCCTGCGAACTCTTAAGCACAACAGACAAAAAAATAACCGATATCGCTTCCCTGGTGGGATTCAACAATATCAGTTATTTTAACAGGACATTTACTAAAGTAATGGGCGCCACCCCGTCAGCTTACCGAAGAAACAAATGAATTCTATTTGTTCTTAAAGCAGAATAGCTTCTCCGCATCTCCTGGCTGTGCTTCTTTAATAATTATGTCACCCATCTTGGCTTCTCCCTTACAAACTGCGATTTGCTATGCTTTTAAAATGTCATTAATCACATCTAAAACCTCTGCATAACCTACTACTGTCGCTCCTTCCTGAAATGGAATCTTATCTCCAACTTTTAATGAATGAGGATAAGCTTCAGGAGAAATGAATGTAATAAATCCTTCTTTGCTTTCTCCATTGCATATACGATCAGTATCTATATATTCATGTAACCCTGTAGTTAAATACCCATCTATTTGATGAGCCGGACGATATCCTGTATAAACACAATCTTTATTTGTTATTGTAATTAGCGCCTTAATGTCTGCTTTCAATCCACACCTCTAAAAATATCTTCCGGTATTATGCTCTATCCCATCCACAACCTATCCGCATTAGGTGCCGTGTCGTCCCAATATTCTTTTAAGTTGTCAATTATATCCGAGACATGGAAATAAATGTTATCCAACTCTGCCTTGTCTCTGGAAAAATCAAGCAACTTATTAAACTCCTCAAGTATTCTATCCAGATCTTTTCTGTATAGCCATCGCTGATTACCTATATAAGTCAACTGCAGTTCATTAATTGCAGGTTCCCAAATCGTATGGAAATTGACTTCACTTGATACTATTAAAGTAGGAAAACCTTTTGCCTCATTATCTATTCCATATATTAGAACTGACATCACTTCTCCTGATAACATTTTAACTTCCCAATCAACGAACCCAATTACTTTTATCTTCCGGAAATCTTCCGATATAAACGACTATCACTTTCCTGTAAGTTTTAAGAATCTTTTATCGTTCATTTGCTCGTTTGTAACATACTCCCCATCATGGAATAACGCATAATTCGTAATCGGTGTCGGTGCATTCTGTGCTTCTTCTTTGCTTTCAAGATGTATTGCCTTGAATGCAATACCATTTTCTTTTGCCGTCTGCTCCAAAACCGGGACATATTTTGCATTGAACGGGCACTGATTCGTATAGTACAGAACATATCCCTGCTCTTCTATATGCGGATGTTTTGCACATTCCTTAAACACCGGAGCTTTTGCATTTTTATCGAACGGCATATACCAAAGCTGAATACCATTATCAGCTTCATCGCTCACGACAAATCCTTTGTACTTCAGAAACTTCGGATCAGCCAGAAACGGTTTCTTCTTTGAAGCGCAAAGAATACAAAGCCCTTTTTTCCCCTTTTCCTTACTATCCTCGATGCAGGCAGTAAGTAGATCAGTAGAATATCCATGTCCTTTGAAAGCCCCGGACACCCAGAGACAGTCAATGTACATATATCCATCTGCTTCTATCGGAATCCATGCGTTTTCCGCCGGGATATATTCGATAAAGCACTTTCCGCGCTCTACGCTCTTTAGGAAAACAAGTCCTTCATCAAACCTCTCCGAAAGCCATGCCTTCTTAGAAGAAACCTGAACATCCTTATTATTTGATATCGCGCAGCAAATATGCTCCTCTTCGAGGTTATCTTTTGTTACATGAACATATTCCATGACCGCTCCTTTCAATAATATGCCAAGGAACACTTAAGCTCCTTGGCATAGATAGTATTTACTCAATAGGGAAACAAGCTTCCGTTACATACTCATCAGGATTCTGTGTCTGTGCAGGACTCACATGATAGATATTAAACATAGGTCCATTCATTTTATATCCATTAGCTTTGATCCATGACGCCACAGTTGCATATGCCTCACCCATCTGATTGTAGCTGCCTTTAATAATACAACTTGCAACTTTTACTTCAGGAAGAGTTTTAAACTTCACATGTTCCGTATCGTTATAAGATCCACTCACGGTCATCCACGCAATGATCTCAACATTTTCTTCCTTGTACTAAATCTTTT
>JAZASR010000071.1:0-6797 GCA_036343175.1 Lachnospiraceae bacterium | reverse complement strand
ATGCTTTCACGTCAAAAATCATTAATTTCTTATAGCTGATCTCGGCTTCTAAGCGATTTCACGTCACCTTCTGGGAAAAGATTCAAAGTCAATACCTTTCCGACAGTTTATACTTTTTTAATTTCGCCCGACCCTTTTTTACATATAAGGTACGACATCCACGTGGTATGCCGGCTGATCATCTTTTTTGTATGTAACGGTAACACATGGTTTCTTGATTGCTGCACCATATTCCGTATGACCATCAAGTGCATCGCGAATCTTTTTCTTTATATCCAGAGGGTTCCAATCATCCTTATTTTCTGAGAAGCGAAGCGCCACATCGATGTCGTACTCACGCTTCTTTCCATCAGATCCGGTAATCGGCTCGACACCCAGATACATTCCATAGCTGCCTTGGTTAAACGCTGTAAAATCCGGAATTCCTTCTGTATCGCTTAATATGCTCGTTAAAACGCGACGTTTGTCTTTCAAGCTGTCTCTGGTCGACTGATTGATATGGATTTTTTTACTAAAACTTCCCACCCCGTAATCGGGTGCTGAACCTTGAAAATTCAATATTTCTGACAACAAAAAAGCATAAGACCCCACAGGGTCTGGTATAATTGAGATAGCGACAAACCAATAATACCAACGCTTTCGGAGGCTTATGCTATGTCAATGATACCACAGTACGACGGAAATGAACATCAGTTGAGTACCTCGGTCAACAACTTTTTTCGGGACTTTGGAATTGTTGCAGCTTTACGTCGGTGCCGGGCTGAAAAGGCATCCGGTGTTTCAGCAGTCGTCATTTTCCGGTATCTGTTCAGCCTGGTCTTTTCTCACCGCAGCATGTATATGCAGCTTCAGACAGGCTCTTTCAAAGAGGATTTCTCGAAGAATACTGTCTACCGGTTTCTGAATTCCGCCAAAACGAACTGGCTCCGTTTTACAACGATCATCTCTGAAAAGGTCGTCAACCATTTCATGCGGGATCTGACATCCGATGACCGGAATGATGTATTCGTTATCGACGACAGTCTGTATTCTAAAGCTGGTTACAAGCATTCCGAACTGGTTTCAAAGGTCTTTGATCATGTATCCATGACCTTTAAGAGAGGCTTCCGCCTGATGACGCTTGGGTGGACGGATGGTAATTCTTTCGTCCCCATCAACTTTGCCCTGCTTGCCAGCGGCAATGATCAGAATGTCCTCGGGCCGAATCCGTCCATTGACAGACGGACAGTCGCCGGAAAGCGGCGGATCATGGCCAGAACAAAAGGCCCCGAAGTGATCATCTCCCTGCTGAAGGAAGCCATGTATGCCGGGCACAGAGCAAAGTACGTACTCTTTGATACATGGTTTGCTACTCCGAAATGCATCATCGATATCAAGGAGAACTTAAGTCTCGATGTGATCGCAATGGTGAAGAAAAACGCCAAAGTCTACTATCAATTTGAGGGCGACGATGTCAACATCAAGCAGATATACGCCCGCTGTAAGAAACGCCGCGGCAGATCGAAGTACCTTCTGTCTGTTGATGTCCGCATCAGTACAAATGCTCCTGATGGCAGCCATCCGGCAGTACCTGCAAAGATGGTATTTGTACGAAACCGCAATAAGCGAAAAGATTGGATCGCGATCATCAGCACTGACCAGAGCCTTTCAGAAGAAGAGATCATCCAGATCTATGGCAAACGCTGGAGTATCGAAGTATTCTTCAAGACCTGCAAGCAGATGCTGGAACTGGTCAATGGATGTCGGAGCCTCTCCTACGATGCGATGACAGCCCATGTAGCAATTGTCTTCACCAGATATATGCTGCTTTCTGTAAACGAGCGGTACGATACTGACGAACGTTCTCTTGGAGAGCTGTTTTATCTGATCGCAGACGAACTTGCAGACATCACGTTCAATCAGTCCCTGCAGCTTCTGCTCGAAGCGATGCTGGACACAGTCCAGGAATTCTTCGGGTTGACCGATGATCAGATGAACACTTTCACACAGAACTTTTACGATCGTCTTCCGGAATACATGCGGTCGACACTTGCTGTTCCGGCAGCGGCATGATGTTCATAAATTATTGTCAGAAGTATTGAATTTTCAAGGTACTACGCCCACTTTGTGGGTGGGAAGTTTGAGTTTTTTATTGAAATTTATAAAATGTTCTTGCAGGCTCATATTTCTGCCTCCTATCTGGTGCTTGCGTTTATTTCAGATAGATTATACCATATCTTGTTCTTTCTTGCTCATGTGACGGTATGAGCAGTTACCCACCACCACTTCACACTCCTAAAAGGTGTTACAATTCAGCCATATATTCCGAAAAGCCCCTATTACTCTCACCCTTTGGGTCGAGATACTTAAGAACCTGTGTCCGGCAATAAACACGCCATAGTTTATACCAAGAGTAATCGTTGTTGAAAAACTTACCCCAAGTAAATGTACTTTGTTTATCAACCGTCACCTGGGATCTAAAATCCTTATATACCTCACTCAAGTCTCCGTCTTGTTGCGACCACGAAAAAGCAAAACGATTACAAGAACGGCTCAATACAATAAAATTGCTAAAGTTCTCAGAGAAGCGGATCTTTAATTTCCTATTACACTTTAGAACTGGGTTCTCTCCAAATTGGTTTAACGTGTCATAATAGAAGTCTTCGATTCCCTCAAGCCATCTCTTCATATTTTCATTATTCAGACTGTCTCTATCTGAATCGAAATTAAGGACCCCCTTCTCTTCCTGCGCGACCTTATATGTGTTAACATGCCTCCATGGGGGTGTGAACTGCTTTATTCCTCTCTTTTCTAGTTCGTCAACACAAAGAAGTGCCTCTTGCCTCTCTAACTCACTTTCGAATTCGAATATTCGCTCCCGCAAATCATCGTCAATAATGATCGGCTCCGAAGGCAATCCAAAAGTTACTACATCGCCGTCCTTTGCCTTACTCATTGCATCGTGCGAAACTATATGGTTCAAAACACCGGACACAATCTCTTCAAGGGCAACATTAGGCAAGAATTGCACTTGACATATTAAATTGCCTCTCTTGAAGAAATTCTCCACATATCCTTTCAGTAGATCACGAATGGCTCCATCCAGCGAATATCCAGGGCCATAAAAACAGGATGCTGGGTACTGCTCGTTATAATCAAATACACGAAGGAAATTTCCATCTTCTGTTTTCTTAATGAAGAAAATACCGACAGCCCGAGAACCAGAAGAAGTGATCTGCATCTCCTCTTCCTTCTCACTTCTGTCTACTTCATTCTGCGTATCAACAGCAGCATTTGCAGTTGCAAGAAGTCTTCTTATTGAAATACGAACCGGTTCTTCATCTTCAAGATAAGCTATTCCAAATTTCCAGATATCCGGGAAGAATGCCTGCTTTATGAAAGACAACTGATTTCTCATGAGATCATTTAGATACTCATAAGCATCCTTGACTTGTTCTCTCTGACTCTGCGGAAGTCCCGGCGATATTAAATAAGTTCCTGAATCATGCAGCTCTTTCTGATGATACTCATATACACACCGCAGTTGCTCCATACAGGTATTGTCAAAGAACAATCTATCCTCATTATCAAAATAGATGGTCTTATGCGTTTGAGAGCCAACATCAAGACTAGCGCAGTACTCCAAAGTCAGAGGGATGAAGAATACTACCTTTTGATCATAATCAACAAGGCACAGAGCTACTGCATTCGCAGTGACGCCTTTCAGCACGGCATTTATTGCCTTTGTCTCACAGGAGTACTTATATTCTGACTTCACTCCGTGGCTATTATGGTTTAGATATCCTCCCTTCGGCAGACCTTTGACCTGGACCTCTATTCTTCCGAATGGAACCTTTTTTATAGGTTTTTTTGATAAATTGGAAGGCAAGTTGGCCTCTACATTCTTATAATCCTCGAGCAGTTCAATATAGCCATCAAGATTTGGTCCCTTATCCTGCATCGCGAGATAAGGCATTACATATCCGGTTTTGAGGAGTTTCAAAGCAAGGAAATGGCAGCTTAGATGATCTATAAATGCACTTTCATCATATCCGCCGATATTTTCCATGCTACCTCCATAATATCGTCAAATTAAGATATCGTCATATCAAGATATCGTCACATCAAGATATCGTCACGTCCAATGTAAAGCTCCTCACATCACAAGCTCTTATTACGGATCACAGATTCTAACACTATCCCCGGTCATCACTGAATCACTTACTCCGCCCCCGCCATCAAAATCCTACGTCAAAATCCAAAACAATCCAAAACAATCCCGGGTCATAAAAAAGGTTGCAACGGGCCTTGGGTAGATGGCGTGAGTAGGGCATTGATGTGGAGAGCAGTTACTTCAGATACGCCTCAACAGTATGCCCCGGCTTTATCTCTCCAAATTCCAGAATATCAGCAATTCTCTCACTTGTGTGCCCGTCACCATAAGGATTTGAAGCTTTGCTCATCTTGTCATATTCGTTCTTATCGCTCAGCAGCCTGCTGAATTCTTTATAAATAGTTTCCTCATCAGTTCCTACCAGTTTAAGAGTTCCAGCCTTGATGCCTTCCGGACGCTCGGTCGTATCACGCATGACGAGTACAGGCTTGCCGAGTGAAGGCGCTTCCTCCTGGATTCCACCGGAATCAGTAAGGATCAAATAACTATGCTCCATGAAGTTGTGGAAATCGAGAACGTCGAGCGGCTCGATGAGATGCATCCTGTCCTCGCCCTCAAATACTTCATCCGCTACTTCTCTCACCGCCGGATTTAAGTGAATCGGGTAGATAGCCTTCACATCTGGATGCTCGTCCATAACTCGTCTTATCGCTCTAAACATGTGACGCATAGGCTCACCAAGGTTTTCTCTCCTATGAGCGGTGATAAGAATAAGTCTTGAACCCGCTGCCCAGTCAAGCTCGGGGTTGCTGTAACTCTCCCTCACAGTGGTCCTCAATGCATCACATGCGGTATTGCCAGTGATCCATATCTTATTCGGGTCCTTGCCCTCTTTCACGAGGTTATCATAGGAAAGCTTTGTAGGTGCGAAATTGTACTGGGAGATGATAGATACAGCTTCCCTGTTGAACTCCTCCGGATAAGGGGAATATATATTGTAAGTCCTAAGCCCCGCCTCGACGTGTCCGACAGGAATCTGTAAGTAGAAGCAGGCAAGGGCAGTCACGAAGGTCGTACTCGTATCCCCATGAACAAGTACCACGTCCGGCTTCTCCTTCTCAAGGATCTCCTTGATCCCGTTCAGGATATTCGTAGTGATATCGAACAGCGTCTGGCGTTCCTTCATAATAGAAAGATCATAATCAGGGACTACGTTGAATACCTCGAGCACTGCATCGAGCATCTGGCGGTGCTGCCCAGTGACGGTCACTACTACATCGATATTTTTTCGTGTTTTTAATTCATTAACTAAGGGGCACATCTTGATTGCTTCAGGCCTTGTGCCAAAGACCAGCATTACTTTTTTATTAGGCATTATTTTTCTCCTGACTTACTGAGTTTACTAATAAAGCCGCTTCCTCTTTTTGCTTTTCCTTAAAAAATTGAATCTCATCATCACTCATAAGGACAAATCTTTCAGATGGTAATTCAGGATATCTCTGCCTTATTACATTTAATCCGTTCTTAAATTCATCAACTGATTCCTGAAGAGCTAATACTTGATAACCTTGCTTACTAATAAATTTTTTGATGATAGAAAAAGATTCATTACTATCAACAATATCGTTATCTTCACCCTCAAAATTATAAATTAATGTCGATGATCCCATTAACATACCTATAACTGCAAGAAATTCTCCATCGCAATAATTACTCAAAGGGGAGTCGGCAATCCTCCGGCTGCTTTTCAGAATAAGTTTTGCATAGTTTTTAGTATCACGATACAAATTATAAGATTGCGTAGTCTCTGATGTCCGATTTTGAAAAATTGTGTCTACCTTAACATAAACAGTTTCATCCGAAATAAGTAATTTGTCTAAATTTTCAATGCCCGCCTTACACTGGCTGGTTTCAAGCATAGCGATAAAGTATGAAAGATATATATTTAAATTTTTTATTTCTGGATAAATGGATGTCATTGCCGCAACACGTTTATTTTCACTTGGAACATATTCCACTAGGAAATAAAACAGTAAGCTTGTTGTATATGCTCCCGTAAAAACATCTACTAATTCTGGTACACCGACCCATAATTTGCCAGATGGTCTCATAAAAAGGGCCTCACCAATAAGTCCTAGATTGACTGACATTGGAATTTTCGAATTCTTTATCAGAAGAATAACCGATATCGCAAACAATAATGAAAGGACTGGGTTTCCTTTGATAAATGTTCCGAGAATATTTTCCTTCTTTTGCATATTGAAATACTTATCTACTTTTATGAAAATCTATTAATAATTTGCAAAAACACACTCTATTGTTGTTTCATATTATGAGTTCTGTTTGCTTTTATTTATATCGTCAATTAATTGATCAATCTTCTGAAGAGTTTCATTATCGTAAACTTCATCCTTTTTGCAACTAATCTCTGTTATCTGTGTTGACGAAAGCATAATATATCGTATCAAAGAGTAGAACGATTTTTCAGTATAAGAAATTTCTTTTGAAAAGTCGTATCCATCTCCCTCTTTTGCCAAATTATAAAATCCCTTTGTTTCAAAGCTCAATGCATGGAATAGATCAATTCCATTATTGACTAATTCAAACAGGTCATAGAAATTCACTTGTGCTTCTTCATCGGCATTTTTCAATCCATGAGCGATATAGCCATCTCTTAACTTTAAACAATTAGATTTGAGTTCTT
>JAZASR010000070.1:0-6898 GCA_036343175.1 Lachnospiraceae bacterium | reverse complement strand
GGATTTTCAGAGATGCTTTCTGAAATCATCACAGGCCATGAAATGCTTACAGGCGTTGTGGCCAGTCAGATCATCAGCAATGTTCCTGCGGCAATGCTCCTTTCATCCTTCACAAATCAATATCGTGCACTCATTATCGGTACTAATATCGGTGGCCTAGGAACTCTCATAGCCTCAATGGCTTCTCTGATTTCTTTTCAGTTTTATAATAAGACAAGGAATGCAAGGCCGGGCAGATACATCGGTGAGTTTACTGTCTGGAATATCATTTTCCTAGTGATATTGGTTCTTCTTGCAAAGATGATGGGAGAGTAGAGAAGGGCAACATTCTAAATTGATATTCGCCTGACTGGAAAAGGAGTGAAAAAAATATCCTATATTCGGAATGGTGATCTTGAGTCATATGGATATTTGATCAAAACAATAAACAATCTGGATGTTGTTGAAAAGCCCTACAGTGATCTTGTGTTACATTCGGGAATGACTAAAATCAAAGTGATTTTAATGTAATGCTTGCAATTACGTTCTATAAATGCTATTATTCTGATTACATTAAAAGCAGAAAAGGAGCAGGAATTACTATGCAGATATCCAGCCGTTTTACAATGGGTGTACATATATTGACATGTATGGCGGTGCTGAAGGACCAGATGCCGATGAACAGTGATACGATCGCTGCGAGTGTCGGAACGAATAGAGTGATCATCCGGAAGCTGTTTGGGCAGCTGAAGGAGGCGGGGCTCATTACTGCCCAGAGAGGGAACAATGGAGGCGTAGCACTTGCAAAGCCGGTTTCGGATATCAATCTTCTTGAGATCTATAAGGCAGTTGACAGCATCCCGGATAATACACTTTTCCATTTTCATGAAAATCCGAGCACGCTATGTCCGGTAGGCAGGAACATGCACCGGGTGATGGACGGGAGACTGGAAAAAGCACAGAAATCGCTGGAGGATACTTTAGAGGGAATGTCCCTTAGTGATGTCATTAACGATACAGAACACTGGATCGCTTTGCAAGAGAAGGAGGCATGATCTGAAATTATTATAGCTCTTCAGGCGTTTCGGCTGGAATAGATATGGCTCTCGGTTTCGTCCGTGATCAGTATGGTGAGGAAAAAGCCAAGATCATTGCAGAAAGGATGGAATACATCTGGAATAGCGATTCCAGTCTCGATCCATTTGCCGCGGACATGTAACAATGATTGGCATGGCGGAAAATGCCACGCTGAGATGACGATGTATCGCCATTCAATTCGGAAAAAATGCGGATAGTTTTTGATATCAATTTTCGATACGCAAAAATGGCTTAAAATCGTCGCTCGAGGACCGTATCAAAAACTTATGCGTATTTGATATAGCAGGCGGACATGGTGTGGAATTCTTTCATGAAAATATAGAACATGAATTACTTTTCTATAGAAAATGCCGATATGATTATTATCGAAAAGAATCATCAGGTTTAATGGCTTATGAAAGGAGGTCATCATCTATGTCCATGAATGTGACCAATTATCGCTATCTTTTAGAAGCCACCTTTGGTAAATCAAAAGAGACTTCTTTTTCCACAAATAAAAATTCCTCAAAGTCCAATGAAGAACAAATGAGAACTGCCGGTATCGATACAAACAGCGGACAATATAAAGCTGTAGAAAAAAATGATATGGCAGAAATTCTCCGCGCAGAACAGGAAATGTCCCCGGATGAACGGCTGGCTTATGAAATGATGGGTACTCGTGCACTAATCGTAAAGAATAGGATGAAGCAATATGATTCTAATGGCAACAGACTTAATGCTTATGGCGTAGCCGGTATGGATATGACCGGAAAGAATATTCTTGACGAACATAAAGTAATTAACATATCCGAAGAATATCGGCAGATGATGTTCGATTCAACAAAAAGGGAATATATTCGGGACGATGGCGCAGCAAAGGGACCCACAAAACGCACCGAAATATATACGGCTTATCAAAAAAGCGAAAAATTAGAAAATCGTCTGAAAGGGAGTTGGACCCTTCAGCAGTATGAGAACCTATATCGCCGAGAATTTTATAATGCAGTGAAACGCGCAAACCCAAACTGGAAAATTGGAGAGCCTTTTGATCCAGGCATTCTGGACAGCGTTACACGGGAAAGCGCCGAGGCAAATACAGGAGTAGTGCAGGGGGAATACGGAGAGAAATTAGTCAAGAAATCCCTGGATGTAAAAGCCTAATAATAGAAGAACGGTACTAGAAAGTAATAGAAATTTTATTTTCAAAGCGAACCTGTTCTTGTATAATATCAGTGAAGGTTTCATGTGCCATCATTCAGAGAGGAGGTACATCATGGCAACAAGTACTTTTGAAAGAAAAATTGAGATTACCAGTCCGGATGCCCTCAAAAAACTGGTTGAGGTTATGACATCAGAACCATCCGGCGAACCAATTTCAGAGCATCCATTTGGCTCAGCCGAAAGAGAGAGGAGTAAAGACTTATTAAAACAGTGGTTGTCCCGCTCGAAGCACTAATGGATAATTTCGAGGACAAGGTTCTAACAGAACTTCTGTCCTCTTTTTCTTGTGCAAAAGATGCAGATATAGAGAGCTTTTTACATAACAAAGCCGTGAATTTTGAAAAGCTTTCAAAATCGAGAACTTATCTTATCATGGATGAAGACGACCTTACCGAAGGGAAAGAGCATCCTGCCATATATGGTTATGTAGCACTTGCCTTAAAAATATTATCAGTTCCCGATAATGCTTCAAACAGACTCCGGAAGGAATTGGATGGATTGAGTGCGAAGATACATGGACAACAGATTAGCGATTTTCCATGTTATCTGATTGGTCAGTTATCAAAGAATTCCGCAATTGAAAACAATCCCATATCGGGAAAAGATCTTCTTAATGTGGCATTTGATGTTATTGCATCAGCTGTGGAGGCTGTCGGAGGCAGATATATCATGATAGAATGTCATGATGAAGAAAAACTTTTAAAATTTTATCATGACAATTTATTTCAAGAAATCGATCGGATTCCTGATGAAGGCACTCCGATGGTTCAGATGATCAAGAAATTTACAGTTTAATTGATAGATGTTTTACAAACAGGGTCTTCTCCGTTTTGGGAAAGGGCCTGTTTTTTATCCGAAACTCTGTGAAAAATCCTGATTTAACAAACTATAGAAGCAGTGAAAAACAGACTTTCTTGAATGGCGAGAAGGTTTTATTATAGTTGGCATATTGACCTCCAATATAGCAGCTTGTTAATCAAATTATATCAATCTGAAGCTATGTTACAACAAACATATTCTGCCAGAGCTGCTGATTTTATTAGAAAAGTTCAGGATGACCGGAAATGCCGGACGTCATTACCGCCTTATCACAAACGGCAGAATTGCTCCTTAAGAACTTCGGCAGCGAGAGTGGGTAGCCTGCTAGCTATGAACTCATCAGTCCCTTATCCCTGGACAAGAAATATTATGATGAGATGAGATCCTGATGTGAAACCTTCGCTACCTGATTGCTGTCTTTATTAATGATACCAAGATTGATACGATCACTCAGAAAGGAACTGTTACTTTGAGAAAAAAGCTTACCATAATTTTCCCCCTGGTACTGACTTCCATGATAGCCGGATGTGGATATACACAGCAGACTCCCTATAGATCCTCAACATCAGCTACGGTAAATAAACCCCTTTCTGCAGATACCAGCGGATCAAGTGCGTCCGCCTCCGCCAAAGTAAGTTCATCAGCTGATACAGAGGATGCTTCTGTGGCAACAGACACCATTAAGGAAATACCGGAACCGGATAAGATGTTTACCATTTCGTTTGCAGATAGAAGTGCAAGCAAAGACGCAATATTTGTCCAGCCCGATAGTAATGGATACGCGCAGTACATCATCACTGCCAATTTCGCCCCATCATTCTTCTCTCTCAGGGAAGTCATCGGCGATGGAAATGCCAACATGACCCCGGGAGATATCCTGTTTGAGACACCGGATATGAAAGCAGGAGACTACATTTTCCTTACGGACGTCATTCCGGAGGGCATTCCTTCAAGAATGATTGAATGGGAAGATGGTAACGGACAGACCTATTCGCGTGCAATCTCCGAAAGCGGCAAAGATGGAAGCCTGCTGCTGATTGATATGGATCCTGTGGAGAATCAGCCCACTGATTTATCTGTTTTGCCGGCCTACATCTATCCCGGCAGTGATCCAGTACTGGCAGCTGTGACTTCATATATGGCAGATGTAATGACCGGATATTACTCCGACTATGATGTATCGATCCCTGCTCCTGTGATCCTGAAGCAGGAGGAAATCGATGATAACCACGTAAAGGTGTATGGCAACTTCTGGATCTTTAACTACGATATGCAGGGACAGATACTGGAGAATACTTCCGGTGGCGAAGCTCCTGGATATATGATTGTCACCAGAGATGGTGATGGTATGAAGGTGACTGACGCTGAATTTGCGGGCGATGGGGCAGAGTACGCCGAGGACATCAAGACCTTCTGCGGCGGCGATAATTCTCTGGAGGCTCAGTATTTTGCATCCAATGATGCCGGACAGGAACCGCTACTCAGCGTAAGGAAGGGATTTATCCGTGACTATGTCAAGGCAAACGAATTGGACATCACCGCTTATCAGGATTATGGATGGGATCCGGTGGATCTGTCTGATTAAGTACCCTGAGCAAATTCAGACATTCAGGATAAAACCATAAGGGACGGCAGTGAATTCATAAACCTGGTAAGCAACTCACCAGGCTAACCGCTTTCTAACTGGTCTCATCGGAGGACAGGAGGGAATTCCTGTCTACGTGCGGCTGTATCTAAACAAGATTGCAAACGGAGATCCGCGGATCTTCTACTGCATGCTCGGTTATTCAATAGCCGAGAAGCTGACCAAAGGTCCTTGCAGATCAGATATTTGAGAAAAAAATATGAAGCTCTTCGGATTATGGTTCCGAGGAGCTTTTGTTTCGCTCGGGAAAAATTACAGATGAATCTTACAAATTAGAAAGGCCAAACATAAAACATTAAATAATAACGCGCATTACCTTAAGACGGTATATAATGTAAGAAATACGTAATAAATATACCAGAAGGGAGTACGTGATCATGAAAAAGAGTATACGAACCAGAATGATTGTATCGGTGATTTCTCTGATGATTATCACCGGAATCATCCTGATGGTTGGTGCGATGACGCAGAGCAAGAGGAGCATGAATTTGCTAGTGGACACGGTGGTGAACGACCAGTTGCAATCCGACAATAAGATGCTGGCTTCTTATCTCAAAGAAGAGTTTGGTACGTTGACACTGGGCGGAGATGGTATTCTTCTCGATGAAAACGGCGAGGATATCCAGGGACGATATGATTATATCGATACTTTTGCTGACAATCTAGGCATGGTGGCGACGGTTTTTGCGAAAAACGGGACGAATTATACGAGAATCCTGACGACCATTAAGGAAGGAGACAAACGGGCTGTCGGGACCGATCTCGATACAGCGGGAAAAGCCTATGCGGCAGTTAATAAAGGGGAAGAGTACATCGGCCAGGCGAATATTCTCGGTGAAAATTACATGACTGCCTATGCACCACTGAAGGACGTGGGAAATCAGGTGATTGGTATTTATTTCGTCGGGATCCCTCTGACGAAGGTTGTCAATCTCATTAACAAAGGTGTTGTGAAGGCGATTAGTACAGCGACAGTTCTTGGCATTGTCGTGCTGATGCTGGTGTTCGTTGTGACAATTATCCTCAGCAACAGTATCGCGAAGCCGATTCTGAAGCTTCGCGATGTGGCACTGAAGATTGCGGATGGAGATTTCGATGTGAATGTAAAGGTGACCTCAAAGGATGAGGTCGGACAGCTCCAGGAAGCATTTCAGAAAACAACGCTGAAGCTGAAGGATTATCAGGGTTATATCGATGAGACGGCTTCAATTCTTTCGGATGTCGCAAATGGTGATTTTACAGTGCAGCCGAAGCGGGCCTACGATGGACAGTTTAAGAAGCTGAAGGATAATCTTGAGCTGCTTCTTACGAAGCTCAGTGAGACAATCAGTCAGATTAATTCGACGGCGGAGCAGGTATCCTCCGGCTCGGATCAGGTATCTTCCGGTGCGCAGAGTCTCGCACAGGGCTCAACAGAGCAGGCATCATCCATAGAGGATCTCTCGAAGTCGATGAACACGATGTCGCAGAAAATCACGGAGACAGCGGAAAGAGCAACTGAAGCCTCGAAACTTTCCGAGCACGCGAAGGAATCGGCAGCGATGTCGAATCATAAGATGGAAGAGCTTGAGCAGGCCATGATAGATATTAAGACGAAGTCCGCGAAGATCTCGGATATCATCAAAACCATTAATGATATCGCGTTCCAGACAAACATTCTTTCGCTCAATGCTGCCATCGAGGCGGCTCGTGCCGGTGCAGCCGGAAAGGGCTTCTCCGTGGTTGCAGATGAAGTCGGTAATCTTGCGAGAAAATCTGCAGAAGCCGCAAAGAATACGGAGGGTCTCATTACGGAGTCCATCACAGCGGTAGAGAAGGGCGGACAGCTGACACAGGATACAGCAAATGCGCTGAAGCTTGCTATGGATGATACAGATAAGGTGACGAAGCTGATTGAGGATATATCGAAAGCTTCTGAGGAGCAATCTTCTTCGGTTAAGCAGGTGACAGAAGGCCTCGATCAGGTATCCTCTGTCGTCCAGACGAACTCCGCGACAGCCGAGGAGAGCGCAGCAGCCAGCGAGGAGCTCGCGGCACAGGCGGGTACGATGAAGAACGTTGTTTCGAAGTTTAAGCTGTGATGCCAGATGCTATGGTCGAAGGACAATCACATATAAGACGAGAATTCATGGTATGAGAAGAAAAATACATGGAGGT
>JAZASR010000069.1:0-6919 GCA_036343175.1 Lachnospiraceae bacterium | reverse complement strand
CCCGGCTGTCCAAAGGCAAGTCCTACCTTGTCCTCAGAATCACTATAAGCCCTTGCCGTATCGAAAAACCGCATGCCGCCTGTATATGCCTTTCTAAGAAGATCTGCAGCCACCTCCATAGAATCCCTCTGAATTGGCAACGCACCAAACCCATTCTGCGGTACAACAATTCCTGTTGATCCAAGTGTTACATTTCTCATAATGGAATCACCTCACTTTTTAAATTAGATTGCACATCTACTAAGGAAATTATAAATGTGATTGAGCTCCGTTTCCATAGAAAACCACCTTTTATCAATTTTGAAAAATTGGCCGCCGCATTCTCGTGACTTTATCTCGTCTCCGACTCGGTCAAAATCAAAAGCTATAACTGAATACTGGATCCAACCGTTCGGATGTACCGTAATGTGGTGGATTATTTTATCGATGTCATTCTGAAGGAATGGACAGTCTTTTCTGTAGCCTTCTTCATCATTCAAAAGATTCGCAACCTGTTAAAAAATATTATATCGCTTCATATGAAATAATCTGCTAATATATCTAACGAAAGATTATTATTGAAGGGGACATAATATGAAAAGTGGCAGATCGTTCATGAAAATAGTTAATCTATATAATAGTTCTAGTCTAATACTCAGAATCCTTGCCGGTCTGATTATCGGTATTATTTTAGCGATGATTGTTCCGCATGCCACATGGATTTCTGTATTCGGAGATCTTTTCGTCGGCGCATTAAAAGCGATTGCTCCGGTTTTAGTATTTGTACTTGTCCTTTCAGCATTGGCACAAGGAAATGCACAACTCGACAGACGGTTTGGCCTCGTCATCTGGCTCTATATGTTGACTACATTTCTCGCCGGCCTTACAGCGGTAATCTTCAGCTTTCTTTTCCCTGTGAAAATCGTCTTAACAGAGTCAGCAACTGCAGAAACTATTCCGCAAGGCATTGGTGAAGTTATGCGCAATCTTCTGATGAATGCCGTTTCAAATCCAGTTTCTGCACTTGCCAATGCAAACTATATTGGCATTCTGTTTTGGGCGGTATTTCTTGGTCTAGCCATGAAAAAGCTTTGCTCTGATTCCACAAGAACGATGCTGAAGGATGCTTCAGATGCAGTATCACAGTGTGTCCGCTGGATTATAAATCTTGCACCGTTTGGAATCATGGGACTTGTTTTCACAAATGTCTCCACAAACGGTCTTGCGATTTTTACGCAGTATGGGCAACTCTTGCTGCTTCTGGTTGGAACCATGCTATTTGTCGCTTTCATCATCGATCCGTTTGTGATTTTTCTTACGCTTCATAGAAATCCGTATCCACTGGTTTGGCGATGTCTTAAAAATTCCGGAATTACCGCCTTTTTCACGAGATCTTCTGCCGCAAACATTCCCGTAAATATGAATACCTGTGAACGTTTAGGACTTGATAAAGATTTCTATTCCGTATCCATTCCATTGGGTTCTACCATAAATATGGACGGAGCTGCCGTTACCATAGCCGTTATGGCACTTGCTTGCGCTCATACCATTGGCGTTACCGTTGATTTCCCTTCGGCTCTGATGTTATCTCTTTTATCGACGCTAGCCGCATGCGGTGCATCGGGTGTTGCCGGTGGTTCTCTTCTTCTGATTCCTATGGCCTGCTCAATGTTTGGTATTTCCAATGATGTTGCCATGCAGGTTGTCGCAGTAGGCTTCATCATTGGTGTTATCCAGGATTCTGTAGAAACCTGCCTAAACTCTTCTGGCGATGTCGAATTTACAGCAACCGCCGAATACCGTCAGTGGCAAAAAGAAGGGAAAGAGCTCCCCTATTTCCTTGGCGGAAAGCTGCACGTGGATATCTGATAAACCTTAAAGAGTGAAGCAAAAATGGTCCGGCCAGTGACATTTGGTTGTCTCTGGCCGGACCATTTTTGCTTTCCTATTTTATATTTTTCTTTTTATCTATTTCTGGTCACTCGAGTATATGATCAAAAAGAACCGTTTGAAGGAGACCAAACGATCTCAATATTCCCCTTGGCAGGTTCACCATTAAATTTTCCAAGTATCGTTTTGCCTGATACCTGGTGACCGAAATCAGCAGCTATGTATTGCTTTCCATTGATGGTAACGGTACAGCCATAAAAGATTTCTTTGGGATCAGTTTCGACGAAGCCATCAGGAATATCAGCTTCAACATATGAATATGAATTTGCAGGAGCACGTCTCGATGCATCACCTAGGGTTCCAGCTAAACTCACCGTGGAAAATAATATTGAAAAAGCCAGCGTGGCAAATAAACTTCTCATTTAAAGTAACTCCTTTCAACGAACCGTATTATAGCACACGCGTCATTAAATAAATACTTAATTTCAAAATAATTTTTGCATTTTAGATGTCAAAATATATCTTTGGATCAAACTTATGCGAAGGAATTTTTCCTTCAAAAGTATATTTTTATATCAGTATCCGAAAAGTATTCTTATCAAAATCGATCAAACCATCATTCCGCATATTTGTAAGCTCTCGCATCATTGCCGACCGGTTTACAGATAAATATTCTGCAAGCTCACTCTTAGTAATAGGCAGTGTAACATATCGGGACTTCTGCTCCTGGGAAAGCATAGAAAGATAAGCAAGTATCTTATCGCGGATCGTTGTCTTTGAAGTAATCTCAATTTTCTCCATAAGACGAACGGACTTCTTCCCGAGAAGGTCAAAAAAATTCTGCACTAAGGTCTGATGGAATGTACAATTTCTGGAACAACTATGTATCAGATTAAAGGCTGCCATGAAAAGAACATGCGTTGTCTGTCCGGCAACAAAGCTGACATTCGCATTCTGCTCTTTCTGTATTGCAAAATTCTCACCAAAAAGCTCACCTGGCCCAATATAAGTAAGTAAGGTCTGATTCCCGTAAATATCATTTTTCAGCATATTCACAGAACCGGATAACACGATGCCTACATAAGTCACCTTGTCATCATCCAGAATAATAAAATCGCCTTTTTTATATTCTGCTTCATAACTTCGGCAGCAATAAAGAAGTTGATTAAGTTCATTCTCTGTAATACCGGAAAAAAGAGGTACAGATAATAATTCTGACTTTTTTATTTTATCCTGTTTGTTCACTATCATATTTACTGTGTGCTTATGCGGAAGCTTGACCCAAGTTTCTTTTTACAATGTTGTAATTCTTGTTATCGTCCGTTTTCAGGATAAACGCTGTATCTGAAAGGATCCCATCAGCAGCGCTTTTACGGAGTGTATAATAGATTTCGGGATCACCCCCAGCGTCAATCCATACATCATCATGAATCCGCTGTTCTTCTGTATACAAAACGTTCTCAGCATTCTTCTCCGTGATAACATTTACTCTTTCACATGGCATACCATTGAGAAATGCATCATCAAGTGCCTTATAGCAGTCAATCGCATCAGCAGAAGGGGAAGTCTTCATTCTGCTTCCTACGGTATAGGCTGACTTCTTTAATGCTTCAAGCCGACTGCTATCTTCTTTCAGAAGATTTGTCACCAACTCTGCGTACCTGGTTTCTGCATCCGTGATGCGGCTTTGCAGCCAACGATGAATATTTGTTATATCACACGCTTCTTCAAGCGGCTGAAGTTCTACTACATAGGATTGTGCATCACATGCATCCGGGAACGTCTCTGCAAGATCCCTGATTAGATCTTCTTGAAATTTGATCTTATTATAAAGCCAGAAATGAATAGGTCCAAGAAATGCTGACATAATTTATTACCTTCCTTTTTATATCATTTTTAATTCAATTCAAAAGGACTATACCCTTCTCAAGAAAAATATTATGTCGCAATCGCAACACAAAAGTGCTTAACGAATACTTCCTGTAAAAATATCTACATTATTTTTTCTTCTATTCCCTCTAGTCTTTGGACATGCTTCCTGCAAGCTCCTGTGTGCGAAGGAGCTTCGCATACTCTCCATTCTTTTCGATGAGCATCTGTCCGGTCCCCTCCTCTACGATTCTCCCATCCTCAATCACGACGATACGATCCGCATTTCGCACCGTAGCAAGACGATGAGCAATCACAAAACAGGTTCTTCCCTTCATGAGATCCTCGAAACTCTTCTGGATTCGCTGCTCAGTGACAGTATCAAGAGCAGAGGTTGCTTCATCAAGAATCAGGATTTTGGGATTCTTAAGAAAAATTCTCGCAATCGATATTCTCTGCCGCTGCCCGCCGGATAATCTCGTTCCACGCTCACCAACATAGGTATCAAAACCTTTCTCCATTTCCATGATATCATCATAAAGCTCTGCTTCCCGCGCAGCCTCAATAACCTCCTCGTCACTCGCTCCGGGTCTGCCATATCGAATATTCTCCATGATCGTATCCGGAAAGATGAAGACCTCCTGCTGGACAATGCCTACACAACCGCGAAGTGATGCCTTCGTCACATCCCGGATATCTGTGCCATCGATTCGAATCGCGCCTGCTGTTACATCATAAAACCTGGGAATCAGCTGGCAGAGTGTCGTCTTTCCACCGCCAGAGGTGCCGACAACAGCGATCATTTCACCGCTCTTCACATGAAGATCAATATCCGAAAGCACCTTCTGTCCGTTCTCATACTGAAAGCTCACGTGATCAATGTCTACAGCACCGCCTTTTATGTCGAGATCGGAGGCATTAGCCTTTTCAACAACAGAGGGCTTCATCGCCATTACACTGGCAAAACGTTGCAACCCGGCATAACCGCTCGAGAAAACCTCCGCAAACTGAGCCAGCTTCCGAATCGGTGTGATGAAGGTAGAAACAAAAAGAGTGAAGGTGATAAGATCGATGTAATTCATCTCACCTTGCATGATGAGATACCCGCCGGCTGCGATCACGACCGCCGGCATGATGCCCATGAAAAATTCCTGACTCGCATTGAAGCGACCCATTGCCTGATAGAAATCCTTCTTTGCCGTTTTATATTGATTGTTAGCACCATCAAAACGCGCCTTCTCTACCGTTTCATTGGCAAAGGCCTTCGCCGTCTTAATGCCGGAAATACTTGACTCAATATCCGAATTAATCGTCGCCATCTTGACCTTTACATTTTTTGATGTCGTGGACATGCTCGTGCGCTGATGCATGATGATTCCGAGTGAAATCGGAAGAAGCAGTAGTACAACCAGTGCAAGCCGCCACTGAATGGAAAACATCATGATAATCGCACCGATTATCGTAAGGCTTGAAATGAGAAGATCTTCGGGTCCATGATGCGCAAGCTCTGTGATATCAAAAAGATCACCGGTCAGACGGCTGATGAGTGCACCGGTTCTGTTTTTGTCGTAGAAATCAAAATCAAGCGTTTGCAGATGTCTGAAAAGATCCTCCCTGATATCCGCTTCAACCCTTGCACCGAAGGTATGTCCCCAGTATGTCATGATGTAATAGCAGATAGCCCGAATAAAATAAGCGATACCGACAAAAAGCATCACCCTAAAAAAAGCCTCAAAAGCTTTTTCCGGCAGCAGCTGATACATGGCATGTCTTGAAACCATCGGGAATGTCAGGTCGACGGCGGAAGCAATCACCGCGCAGATCATGTCGAGAATAAACAGTTTCCGATGTGGTTTAAAATACAAAAATAAAAGTTTTAGCATGCTTCCCCTTTCCGATAGTTAACAATCATAGAAATATTCTACAGATTCCTTCGAAAAGCGGCAAGCAAAAAACGCTTTTATCCTATGTTATAGCAGCCGGCTAACAAGACGCTAAACATCATAAACAGAGCAAAACGTCCGATTGAGATCATGACCGTTCTTCCTTTGACGGATTTTCCATGGACGTCGATGTCGGTTCTTCCTTTGACGGATCTTTTGTAAAAGTCGCTGCTTTCCGTATTTTATCATCATGTCGTTTGAGAATAAGCTTCGTGATCTTCACGACTGCTACACAGAGAATCACCCAAAGTATGATCATCGGAAGCGAACTGATAAACCAGATGGCAAAATTCACGAGTGATTTTAGAAGCGCTTCAACATTATTCTCTAGTCCTGCCGTAACACGGCCCCAGAAACTCGTATCTGTCGTCGGTGAAAGTACACTCTTCTCATAAACCGAAACATAAACCGTCGAATACTCTACCTGATTATCATAGAGTCGAAGATCCGATGAGAAACTGTCCAGCTGATATCGAAGATCCGATAGTCGCTGCTCGATCGAGATCACCGCATCGACCGATTCTGCCTGTGCCATCAGCTCAAGAAGCCGGTCATACTCCTCCTGCAGTGCCTTCTTCCGCGCTTCCGTATCATGATACTGCAGGGTGATGTCCTGCATGGATTCATTCTTCGACGTGACATTCCCCTCACCCTCTGTGAAGGTCAGAAATGCATCCACCTGCGGCTTCGGAATCCGAAATGTATAGTCCGCATACCGTGTACTGTCCGGATCGCCACTCCCCGAAATATTGCTATTTTCAATATATCCGCCAAGCGTCTGCACCTGCTTCTCGAGATTCGATGTGAATGACGCAAAGTCTGACGTCTCGACACTAAGATTTACTGTCCGGATCAGCTTTTTGTCCGCGGCCGTATCCTGCGTATCCACCTCTGAAGAAAGCGATTCATCGACACCATCCGATAAATCGGCGGCTGTCGTCTCCCTATAAATCTCAGTCTCCCCGATATCACCATGATCAGAACTTCCGAAATCCGCTGTATCTGAAGCAGCAGCCTCCGCCACATCAAACGAAGCCGCACTATTACTACCCGTATCAAGCGCTGCACTCTTCTTCATCCCGAGATTTACACTGACAGGAGCCATCTCATTCATCATCGGCGCAACCGAAGCCGCCGACTCCATGACATAAGAATCCGCACTCGCACCTGCGCTCAAGCCCACACCCTCATGAAGCCTCGAAAACCCAAAAATAAAAGCTCCACACAGCACACAAATG
>JAZASR010000068.1:0-7081 GCA_036343175.1 Lachnospiraceae bacterium | reverse complement strand
TGGACATTTTCCAGCGTAAGCTCTGCAAGTTCTCTTTTCTCAACCATATCATTCACCTCACACTTGAATGATATGAGAGCTTCAGATTCCAGCAGTCCCGTTTATGGTACTCCGTTCACCATTTCGCATACATGGCCTAATCTAATATCTATTTGTTTCATAATTCTCATTTTAATGTATTTTTTGGGTTTTGAGTCCACCGGAGTCAGTGCTTTTCTTGTTGTTGATATCTGCTGCAGGAGAACCATCAGAGCAGGATACTTCACACCAGGTAACGACAGTCATGATTTGCAAAAGAAAAAGAAGGATTATTACCTTCTTTTCATAAGTGGAGTTGAGGGAGTCTGGAACATTATTCATCTATGTGATTTATACTGTTTTATACCGTTTTTTGAGAGTCCGGTCCAAATAGTTTTCTGAACAGATCTCAGTTCTCAATACCTGATGTTATTTCCATTCTTCTGGGATTAGTAATCGTGATTAATTCACCATCAAAGTAATTGTCTGTCAGTTCAAACGGAATATTATCCGCATTCCACATAATTCTCTGATGCATCAGGGCAATGTGGTCTGTTCCGTAAAAACCCGCAAGCTCTTCATCGGGCAGACATGCCTTCAGTTCAGAATAGCCGTCTGTTTTCTGGATACCCATATCATTGACATATTCATCCAGTGAATTCTCAAGTCTGGTGACATCCACTACCGGCAGGAGCTTTTGGGAAAGATAAGCTTTAGTTACACATATTAAACGTTCATTCCCGTATTTCAGACGGATAATCTCATGAATGAACTGCTCATCCTCTGTTTTGAGAATCTTGGCAATTTCAGGAATTTCTTTTCCCTTCCGTATCTTGTAGGAGACCAGTTCTGTGCGTGGTGTCATTCCCGTTTTGATGATGATCTGATTTATGCCTTCCTTCTGCATCTGTGATGACTGTACTGCCACACTGTAATCTTTACATGCAAAAGTGCCGTATCCCGGCACGCGCCGAATATATCCGTGCTGGGCCAAAAGCGTCATTGCCTTGTTAACCGTCATATGTGATGCATCAAACATGGATATAATATCGGGTTCCTGCGGAAGCGGCTCGTCTGTCTTGATTTTTCCTTCGCGAATCTGCTGTCTGAAATAGTGATATATTTCCTTGTATTTCGGCTCTTTTCCCATAAATATATACCTTCAACAAATATTATATCATAGGCAATTCATCCAGCGAAAAGATATATTTATTATTTGCTCTGTTCTATATTTAGAATCCGGTACATCTTTTCTGTGCTTTGTTTCAACTCATCAAATCCGTTCACTGCAAGAATCTGTTCATAACACTCATCAATACGCTTTTTATCATCCTTTTTTGTATAGAAAGGCATTGCATGACTGTAAAATGATGCCTTCTGTGTATTATTCATACGTACTCCAGACATTGCATCAAAGATTTTATCTGCTTCCGTTTTACGGTTTTGAAGTACAAATTTTGTAAATGCGAGATGCTGCAAGTTGTAATCAGAAAGATTCATCCGTGTTTCTCTGTTATTCAGCAATTCTTCAAATTCGTCATATCTGCCTTCCATCAGCAGGCGCGACAGACGATCGGAAAGAACTTTTACAGTCTGTCTCTGGCGGTACTGAAAACACATCAGAACAACTGCAGCAATCATAATCCAGACAATCACAGCAGCACCTCCCTGTATGCATTTCGTCCATACGCAACGGCAAGATGTCCTTTCGCAGCTTTCAGACCGCCATTACCATACAACACAATACCGTCCTCCTCTGCTCTGTATTCCCGCAGAACATTGCCAAAATAGTCTTCTGTGTGACCGAGAACCTGTCCTTTGGAAATTTCATCTCCCGGTTTAACACTTCTGTACCACAATCCATCTTCTGTAAATGAAATATAGCGTGCCCTGCGGATTAATTCCTTTTCGCATGTTTCATAATGCCGGCAGGGAAGAATTCCCAAGGCATCTGCAGCAAGCCGGATATCTTTTTCATACGCACGGATCCACTCTTCCTCACATAGTCCTCCGAAACCTCTTTCCAGCAGTAATCCCGGTATATTCATAACATGTGCCGCATAAGAAAAGTGCCCCTTCTTGTTTTCTGAAGCAACAAGCCACGGTATATCCAGCTTCTTTCCAACAGCAAGGCTTTCTTCTGTTACGGCGAGCGCAGGATAAAACAGGCATGGTGTCAGAGGTTCGGTAATGCCGCCGCTGTGCAGATCAAGAATAAAATCTGCTTTGGGAAAAACCTCGTTTATAAAGAAAGAAGAAATACTGTCTGTAACCGGTTTTCCTGCGGCCGGGTAGTCAGCATTCAGATTGCCGTCATCTTCCGGAATTCTGGTGTTGTATCCGCTTTGAAAGCCGCTCACATTTACACATGGCATCAGGATCATATTTCCTGTCATATCTTCCGGATCAGTTTTTTTCCTATCCTTATAACTGCCGGTGTGCCGGGATATTCACCGCTGTGAATCTGGGCGGTGACAAGAATCGTCTTTCCCTCTCTCCTCCCGGCAATCAGAAATGCCGGCATCGGATACGCATCCGGGCCGATATATGTCTCTTTTTTTGTTCCGCCTTCCACACGGATTCCCTGAATTTCAAGCATTTGTCATTCCTCAGTAAATATAGCTTTCCATTTCTCTGTGAAAATCCGGATCTGCAGATTTTTCACAATCTGTTCCCTGGTCTAGAGAGATTCGTCTTGCGCTGACCTGCAGAGGCACAATGTACTGTACAAAAGCGAACAGCGGATCATTGTTAAACGGCCATACGAAGCAGTCAAAATCATCTGTCCTGACGTCTGTAATTAAAATTACATGAGTATGCTTTCTTTTTTGAAGATATCGCATAAGCCTGTGCAGACGTTCTCTGTGTTCACCCGGCATATCTAGGGCAAAGATATAAGTATTTTCATCAACAGAATGATAGATACCGTGCATGAATTCTTCCATTTCATAGCCTACAACGCTGCAGCGCATGCCTTCCAGCAGTTTCAAAGCTCCTTCGTAAACTGCGCCAAGATTGGCAGAATGCCCGACAACGATTACCCGTTTTGCCGGCTTCAGTTTCGCGGAATGATCTGCATACCATGTTTCAAATGCTTCCCGTACATCATCAATGCCATCGGTTTCCGCCAGCATCCGGCTGACATAGTCTTCTGCTTTGCATTTTTCTGCATATGCGCAGGCAAATAAAGCAAGCAGCACAGCCGAGCAGAAATATCCTTTTGTTTTGGGCCCGACATTTTCTTCACCGATGTCCAGAAAGATACCTGCATCTGCCTGCTGAAAAACAGGTGAATTCGTTGCGGCACTCAATGCCAGAACAAGTGCACCGTGTTCTTTGGCATATTGCATCGCCTTCACTGTAGAGGCACTCTGGCCGGCCTGGGAAATACCTATGACAAGTGTATGCTCATCCACAATCGAACAGCGGTCGACAAAAGGAACCGGATAAACCGCATCTACACGGATACCCAGTATCTCCTGCATGGGGCAGGCAGCTGATAAAGCTGCGTGATAACTTGTACCGGAGCCGCACAGGATGATTTCATGTATCTCTCTTCCTTTTGTTTCATGCAGAGCATCACGAAGAAGAATATCTTTCCGGGAAACAATATAACGGACTGCTGCCGGTGTTTCATGAATGTATTCCAGCATTCCCATCATTCCTGCCTCCTGATGTTATCCTGTATCCAATTCAGCGCTTCATACATATCTTTTTCAATACGCAAAGCCGTTTGTTTATCTTTTTCCGAAGCAGGGTTAACAGAAGGAATCATGATTACTTCACAGTCTGCCCTGTAAGCTGCTTCAACCCCAAAGCCGGTATCTTCGATAACCAGCATTTCTTCTGTTTCCGCATTCAGCAGCCGGGCCATTTTCAGATAAATCTCCGGATCCGGTTTTTTCTTCTCTACTTCATCACCGCAGATACTGTAAGAGACATCATCCCATACACCGTTTTTTATGAGACGCTCTTCTGTCAGACTGCGGTCTGTCGTTGTTGCGATGCACAGCGTAAAGCCTTTCTCTTTCAGCCAGTCAAGCATTTCTCTGGCACCCGGCATCAGGGTTGTATGTTCTTTTATATAGGGAAGGCCGATTCTGCGCACCTCGCGCAGCATTTCATCTCTTTCTTCCTTCGGTACGCCTTCCAGCTGCCTGTCCATGACAGCCCGCAGGGCAGGTCCGCTTATTCCTACGACTTCATCATGGCAAAAAGCCGGATGGCCGTATTTCATGCCGATCTGTTTCCAGATTTCCCCCCAGATGAATTCTGTATCCAGCAATGTACCGTCTACGTCAAAAACTATATATTTCTTTTCTTTCATATGCATCCTTCCTGTAAAGAACATTTACTGTTCCGATGAACCGTATCTGCAATGTCATATCTTCTGTAGTAAAAGAAAGACAGCAGCAGACGGATCCACTGATCAATATTGAATACCCACCAGACAAAGGTTATGTTCAAATGCATAACACTGCCAAACAGAATCACCATCGGCACACGAACCACCCATAAACCGATCAGATTTGTAAACATCGTCGTCCGGGTATGTCCGGCAGTACGGATAAAACCGATTTCGATTTTCTGACGATGCTGCGGATACTGCGACCAGATCATCGCATACATATAACCGGCAGCGATAGCAATCAGTTCCGGCTTGTCCGTCATCAGAGATAAAGTTGCCTTTGTAAAAAAGGTCAGAAACAGCATCGTAATAACAGTGATGATCCCGCAAAAATGGCAAAGTCTTTTAAAGGAGAGTTCATAGTTTTTTTCGTCCCGGGCGCCGATGGCATTTGAAGAAAGCGACATAGCTGCAGTCATGAATCCGGCCGACATCATATTGCAGAAGCCTTCGCCTTCAAGGCCAATCTGATACGCTGCATAATAATCCTGTCCATAGGAAAGTATTACTGCGCTGATAACAATATTTGCCAGCTGCCAGAATGAATCTTCAAGAGCTGCAGGAATACCGCTGGAAAGTATTTCCCTGGTATCTTCCTTCTGCGGCAGCTTCAGGAAGCTCTTTTCGCAATGTGCAAAGGGTCCGCTTTTACCATACAGAAGAACCAAACCGGAAAACGCCATTACTGCAAATGAGATATTCTGAGATATAACTGCCCCATCGATTCCCAAAGCCGGAATGAAATTAAAGCCGAAGATCAGCACATACCCAAGAATGATGTTTACCAGATTGCCAAGGGCAGCAATAACCATCGGAGTACGTGTATTCCCATTAGCTTGAAAAGCTGCTGCATTGAGATGGATAACAGCAAGCAGCGGAAAAAAAAAGACCATATTCTTCAGCAGTCCGGCTCCGGCATCCAGAAGAGCTGCTTCGCCTGTCATGGATCCCAGAAAAATGCGTGAATTACAGAAGATCAGAATTGAAGCCAGCAGCGCAAGAGGCAGAAACAGAAAATAACTCTCCTGCTGCAACCGTTCGCACTTCCTTGCGTCGCCCTGTCCGAAACGTTTGGCAACAGCAATCATCGTACCGATCGAAAGGCCTTTGAAAACGGAGTAATAAATGCCGTATATCCGACGGGTTATACCATAGGCATTAATCTCAAATACAGACAGACGGCCGATATAAGCCGTCAATATCATTGTTGATAATGTCATCAGCGCATTTTCCAGAATAACCGGAATCAGAATATTCAGAATCTTCCTGTCTGTCGCAGTATTTGTCTTTGCCATGCTAATCCATCCTTTCTGTTATTGATACAAGCAGCCTGCAAAAGGGGAAATGCAGGCTGCTTGTAATTTGAAAGTTTATGATGCCGTCAGGATTAATAGTTGAACTTCCACATATATTTACGCCATGATAACGGATGCTGGCGCCGGTCAGCGAGCAGGTGGTTGTAAACACCGAGCAGTTCGCTGTAGAAGCTGTGGTCGAAGTATTCACTGACTTCTCCCAGTTCCTTCATGCCATAGTCATAACCATCAATGACTGTTGTATGGGCATTGAACTTGTCAAGGAATGCGATGGCTCTTTCATCAACTTCTCTTGTTCTGCCAGTACTCTTGAGAAGCAGATATGCTGTGTCATTTTCTGTGATCTCGAACGGACCGTTGAAGAATTCGTCACAATGAATGACAGAAGAGTTGATCCACTGCATTTCCATGAAGATGCAGATTGTCTGCTGCTGTGCTGCAGCCCATGCTGTACCTGTGCCCATAGTATAGATGATGTCATCATTGTTGTAGGAAACAGAGAACTTTACGGCTTCCGGAACAACTGCAGTCTGGGCAGCCGGAACAATCTCATTCATCTTCTTCATTGCGGCATTCATTTTTTCATACAGAGCGTCGTTGCCTTCCGTCTGATGAACAATCTCATTTGCGATTGCCAGGGCATATGCGCTCTTGCTTTCTTCATACAGTGCTCCGTCAGCGCCTGTGTCCTTGAACTGGATTGTATAATCAGCAACTTCTTCCAGAGGTGTGCCCTCTTCAAGCTGCAGAGCGATAACAGTTGCGCCAAGCTCCTTTGCTTTCTTCGCTGCTTCTACTGTCTGGGCGGTATTGCCACGGCGGGAAGCACAGACAACAACAGAGTGTTCATTGACATTCTTCGGTGTATCATGGCTGAATTCATTTGCATTGCCATAGTTTGCAGAAAGCACTGCAGACTCACGTGTAATGAAATAATATGGTGCATAGAAGCATGCCAGCGAGCCACCGCAGCCGGTGAAGCTGACATTTCTGATTTCCTTGTTTGCGCAGATCTCACTGATTGTCTTTTTAACGTCGTACATAATTTTTTCTCCTCCTTGTTATTTATATACGTCTGGTTATTTATGTTCCGAAAGTTATGCTGCAAGAATACCGAAGTAGTTGAGAATAATACCGGCAATAAAGCACCCGATAATGACTGTCATAGGTTTTACTTTTCCGCTCTTAACGATGTAATACATCAGCCAGGTCATTGCCAAGGGAATTGCTTTCGGCAGAATTCCGTCCAGGACGTTCTGCAGAACGAAAGCTTCACCAAATGCAATCGGCGTTGTCAGATTAGAGAGCGATGCGCTCATGCCGCCGATAACAAACAGAC
>JAZASR010000067.1:0-7177 GCA_036343175.1 Lachnospiraceae bacterium | reverse complement strand
ATGCTGGATGGGCTGTGATGAGAGCCGCATGGGCAGATGAGAGCTTATGCGGGCTGTGATAGCACTTGTATTTATATATAGCAGTATCAGCTGTATAAGCAATTTAAGAGGAAAACAAGCTGTATTAAGGGTATAAGCAATACTAATGGTAAAAGGCAGTATTATGATCGAATATATTGATATTTATGATAAAGACAGAATAAAGACCGGAGAGCGCGTGCCCCGCAAGACGACAGTGCTTAGGCCGGGTCAGTACATGCTCGTGGTACTTGCACTTATAAGGAATAAAAATGGAAAGTACCTGATAACCCAGCGCACTGCTGACAAGAAGTGGGCTGCCCTTGACTGGGAGATACCGGGCGGCGGTGCCCGGGCAGGTGAGACCTCAATGGAAGCGGTCCTTAGAGAAGCATACGAAGAGACGGGTCTTGACCTTAAGGCAGAGGATGGCAGAGTCATATATACATACAGGAATGATGATCCTTCCGGAGACAATTATTTCACAGACATCTATCTTTTTGATGCTGACTTCAGAGAAGAAGACATAAGTGTCCAGGAAGAAGAGGTCAACGACTTTAAGATAGCCTCATTCGACGAGATCAAAAGGATCGGCGGATCAGGGCATTTTCTGCATTATAGGAGAATATGCGAAGCGCTGGGAGTGTAATATTTTCGATACAGGGAATTTTTTAAAAGCATGAAAGGGTGATTTTCAGACCAGTTCAGGACTTGATGATGTTTTAAATTCTGTTATCAGTAATACAGCTGAAAAATATGGGATCGATAAAGATTCTATAAAGGCAAATACACTGCCCGTAAAGTTTTATAACCTGCTCTTGAACCTTAAGAAAAAGACAGGACGCAGTGCTGTTGTCCTTGTTGATGAATACGATAAACCACTCCTGTCGAATATTTCAGACAGGAAAATGGAGGAGAAAAACAGAAGGACGTTCAGATCATTTTTCAGTACCCTTAAGGATGCTGATGATTATACGCATTTTGTGTTCATAACTGGAGTGACAAAGTTCTCCAAAGTATCGATATTTTCGGATCTGAACCAGCTGAAGGATATTTCTCTGCTTCCGAAGTATGCTGATATTTGCGGAATAACGTCTGAAGAGCTTGTAAATGATCTTAATGGATCAGTTGAAGATATGGCTGAAGCCTCTGATATGACTATCGATGAGACATACAATAAGCTTGCGGCTATGTATGATGGCTATCATTTCAGCTTTAAAGGTCCAGGTGTATATAATCCTTTCAGCCTATTTAATGCCCTGTCAGACCAGCTTTTCAAAAGATATTGGTTTGAGTCGGGTACTCCTGCTTATATTTTTGAAAAACTCTCAGAGTCAGGCGCTTTGGTTCAGGAGTTTAATGACGGTTTTGAGGTAAATGATGCCAGGATTTCAAACTATATGGCGGATGAGAATGACCTGGTGCCACTCTATTATCAGTCCGGTTACCTTACCATAAAAGGATACGATGATGTATTTAATACCTATAAACTTGCTTTTCCAAATGATGAAGTTAAATATGGTTTCCTGGAGGCCCTGCTTCCCAAGACCCGACGTAGTGTTTCATCGGATAATGGATTCAGCATACAGGCATTATTAAAATATTTGCATGATGGTGACGCGGATTCGGTTATGAAAGCCTTGAAAGCACTGCTTTCTGGTATCCCTTATCATGAAGGCAGGGCTCCGGAAGATGAGCAGGAATGGAGGAATATCATATATGCCGTGTTTGCCATCCTTGGGCAATATGTCAGAGCTGAGATCCATTCTGCGAATGGAAGAAGCGACTGTATAGTTGAAAACAGGGATTACATTTATATATTTGAGCTTAAGGAAGATAAAACTGCCGATGAAGCGCTTCAGCAGATAGACGATAATAATTATGCAGGGCCATATATGATGTCCGGAAAGAAAATAATAAAGATAGGTGCCAGCTTTTCAGGGAAGGAAAGGACACTGAGCAGCTGGAAAATTGCATGAATAACATGGAAAATCAGTTGACAAGCGGCATTACTGGTTGTAGAATTTCTGTGTTTTATTTTTTGGAGCGCTGTGTGCTTAAGTCAAAAGTAAAAACGGCATTCAATCAGCATTATTGTTTTATGATGCGGGTTTTAATACAGCATTATTGTATTATGGTGCGGGTTTTAATACAGCATTATTAATATTAAAGTGCCGGTTCAGATCGAAAAGCATTAGCTTCAGCAAGCAAAAGGAGAGAATAAAATGTCAGAAAAGTTAAAAGTAGCCATCTTAGGCGGTACAGGTATGGTCGGACAGAGATTCATATCTCTTCTCGAGAATCATCCATGGTTTGAAGTAAAGACTATCGCAGCAAGTGCAAGATCAGCCGGAAAGACCTATGAAGAGGCTGTAAACGGCAGATGGAAGATAGAGACTCCTATGCCTGAGGCTGTTAAGAATATAGTCGTAAAGGACGTTGCTGACGTGAAGAACGTTGCGGCAGATGTTGACTTCTGCTTCAGCGCAGTTAATATGTCCAAGGACGAGATAAAGAAGATAGAAGAGGAATACGCCAAGGCTGAGACCCCTGTAGTCTCAAACAACAGCGCCCACCGCTGGACACCTGATGTACCGATGATCGTACCGGAGATCAACCCTGACCACCTCGCAGTTATAGAGTATCAGAAGAAGAGACTCGGCACAAAGCACGGCTTCATCGTAGTAAAGCCTAACTGCTCCATCCAGTCATATACGCCCGCTATTAATGCCCTGCTTAAATACGAGCCTACTAAGGTCGTAGCTACAACATACCAGGCTATAAGCGGCGCAGGAAAGACCTTTAAGGACTGGCCGGAAATGGAAGGAAACATCATTCCTTTCATATCAGGTGAGGAAGAGAAGAGTGAGCAGGAGCCATTACGTATCTGGGGCCACATAGAGAATGGTCAGATCCTTAAGGCAGAGTCACCGCTCATCACTACCCAGTGCATCCGTGTACCTATCCTCAACGGCCATACGGCAGCGGTATTTGTAAGCTTTAAAAATAAGCCGACAAAGGAAGAGATCCTCGATGCATGGAAGAACTTCAGGGGCAAGCCTCAGGAGCTTAATCTTCCGAGCGCACCTAAGCAGTTCATCCAGTATCTGGAGGAGGATGACCGCCCTCAGGTAAGACTCGACGTAGAGTACGAGCATGGCATGGGCGTATCTATCGGCCGTCTTCGTGAAGACAAGCTCTTCGACTGGAAATTCGTAGGTCTCTCACATAATACAAAGCGCGGCGCAGCAGGCGGAGCAGTCCTCACAGCAGAGCTCCTCAAGGCTTGCGGGTACTTTGATTTCTGATGAATAACAGCAGAGCTTCTCAAGGCTTGCGGGTATTTTGATTTCTGATGAATTAAGAGACATTATTTATATAGATAGAGACAGGGTATCTATTAACAGAATAAAATCTGATCAGCAGAGTAAGATATCGATCATAAAAAGAGCCATATGCAGATGCATATGGCTCTTTTTGCGGTTTGCTTTTAGAAAAAGTGTAAGTACATGATAAAAACTCGCTCGAAAAAATGTTAGCTTTCGAAAAAACTACCTTAAAAAAGTGTCGATATTCTGCGAAAACTCCCTTGAAAAAATGTAAGTAAATGGAAAAAACTCGCCAGAAAAAGTGTTAACCCTTGACATAAACTCCCTTGAAAAAATGTAAATAATCTTGTAGAATAACAGTAAATATTGAATTGAATCACTTTGCCGTGCTGTGCATTTATGTTATGCATTTGATTTAGAATAAAGGGAGGTGATCACACATGCTTAAAAGAAAGATAGAAGATACCCTTACCAGGTGGAAGCAGGATCCGGACAGACTTCCTCTCATCATAAAAGGCTGCAGACAGTGCGGAAAGACGTATTCTGTGCTTGAATTCGGAAAAAAATATTATAAATATACCGCTTACTTTAACTTCGTGGAAAATGAGGATCTTTCTGCAATATTTGAGGGAGATCTGAGTGTAGATCATATCATAATGCTCATGTCGGCGTATCTAGGAACTTCTGTGAGATTCATACCGGGTAAGACTCTGATAATACTTGATGAGATCCAGGAATGCCCCAATGCGGAGAGTGCTCTTAAATTCTTTAAGATCGATGGACGCTATGATGTCATTGGTACAGGCTCGCTTCTGGGTATAAAGGGCTATGGCAGGAGTACAAAGAGGCAGGTACCTGTTGGTTACGAAACACTTGTAGATATGTATCCATTGGATTTTGAAGAATTTATCTGGGCTCAGGGCATTGGGCAGGATGTTATTAAAGTTCTGGAGGATGCTTTTGGTAAGAGAAAAAAAGTCCCGGAAGCTCTTCACAGAAGGCTTAAGCAGCTCTTTAAAGAATATCTTATTACAGGCGGCATGCCGCAGGTCGTGGATTCATTCATAAAGTATCATGATACAGGACGGGTTTTGGAGCTGCAGCGCGGCATAGTAAGACTTTATGAGCAGGATATGTTAAAATATGCAGAAAGAAGTGATAAAGCAAGGATCGTAGAGTGTTTTGAGTCTGTTCCGAGACAGCTGTCAAAGGAAAATAAGAAGTTTCAGTATTCTGTCGTAAGGAAGGGCGGCAGGGCAAAACAGTATGAAGGATCTATACAGTGGATAGAGGATGCCGGAATTGCCCATCGATGCCGCAATCTTTCAGCGCTTGAACTTCCGCTGGAGGGGAATGCGGTAAATGAAGAATTCAAGGTGTATCTCGAAGATACAGGGCTTCTGGTATCAATGCTTGAAGATGGTACAGTATATGACATTCTGGCAGGAAATATGTATACCTACAAGGGTGCGGTAATTGAAAATTACCTTGCAGGTGTATTTGCGAAAATGGGCAGAAAACTGTATTATTTTCGTAAGGATTCAGGTCTGGAGATCGATTTCATCATCAGATATAACAGGAAAATTACTCCGGTGGAATGCAAGGCAAAGACGGGAAATACAAAGAGCACAAGAACCGTCCTTAATCATCCGGAGAAGTATCACATCTCAATGGCCATAAAGTTCGGAGATTACAACGTTGGCATGGAAAACGGGATCCTGACTCTGCCGCTGTATATGGCATTTTTGATAAGAGGAGTGTAAAGTTATTTATTTGATATCATAAAGGGGGTTACTTATGATCGGTGCAATCATCGGGGATGCAGCGGGGGTTTTCGCTGCTGAAAGCAAAGAGAATATTAAAGACCTTGGGAAGGCTCTTGAAGGCTCGCATATTACGGGGAATACTGTGGTGTCTCTTGCAGCTGCCAAGGGCCTTAAGCATGGATTTGGAAATACCAGAAAGACCGGCGTGAAGGTCGGAAAGTACTTTAAGGAGCTTGTAGAAAAATACCCTGATATGGGTTATGAAGATAAGTTCACAGACTGGGTATCTGACTATAAGGGTGAGCTTCCTCCGGCGCCTTACAATACTGTAACTCCTGATGCGGCAGTTCGTGCATCTTCAGCTGCCTGGGTATACAATTCACTCGAATATGTTAATTATTATACTGGGATAGTGACTCATGTCACTCATAAAAGTTCCGAAGCTTCAAAGGCTGCTGTGGCTGTTACATCAGCAATATTTCTGTCACGCCAGGGGATCGACAAGAAGGATATAAAGGCCTATCTCGAGCATCATTGCGGCATAAAGCTTGCCGGGGCTTTAGATAGTACAGGCCCGGAACAGGATAAACAGGGCGGTGACGGTGCTGATGAAAGCGGATACGCACCCATAGCTGCGGCTGTTAATGCCTTCCTTGCTGCGACTGACTTTACAGACGCCATTGATCGCGCAGTGGCTGCAGGTCTTTCCACAAAAGATCCGGAGAAGGAGCTTCCGGCAATAGCCATGGCGGCAGGAGCAATAGCTGAGAGCTACTATCCGGTACCCTCAGACCTTAAGGAAAAGGCTCTGGCCCTTCTTGATGATGACTTAAAGGCTGTTCTTGACAGCTATGAAACGTTCCTTAAGAAGATCCGCAAGGATCGCGAAAAGAAGTTCGATCTTCTCTTTGACTGCCGGCCTTTCTTTGATAAGCGCGGCAAGACTGAATGGTATGCGCCAAAGCCTGTAGGAGATGAGAAGCCCTTCCCGTATCCGAAGTACGGATCCGAGGTTCAGTATCTTGAGGAGATTGCCCTTGATAAGGACTTCGCGGATTACGGATATGAGGATACACTTAAGCACTTCGGTATAGAAATATCGGCTCAGAGTATCGATGAACACATAGATATAGCCAACGCTTATGTTCTCCGTTCCATGCTCACGGCCATAATCCGCCACGAGCGCTTTGTGGACGGCACCATTGCCGAAGCTATCCGTACAGGCACAATCAGCCGGATACTCGCCCAGCTTGCCGTAAAGATCAGGCCGGGAATGTTTTGAGGAAATGAACACTCCGGTATTTACATTGATTTAACCTGTTCTTTACAAAAAAATGATGCTCTATATATATATATATATATGGTATTATTAATTTGATTATCTTGAATAAAAGTTATATAATTATTGATGATGCAATAGTCTACGGTTTTTTTATTTTGAAAGGAGTGAGGAAAATGGATATTAATGGTATCGGCACAGACAACGCAGGTCAGATATCAATGCTCATGGCCAATTCTAAGATTATGGGTTCAGTAGAAACTGCAATGCTTGGCAAGACTCTTGATCAGCAGCAGATACAGGCAGACGGACTGAAGAAAATGATGGAGCTTTCTGTCAATCCTGGTCTTGGGGCTAACTTTGATAAAATGATCTGAGCCATGAAAGGCATAAGGTGACTTATGCCTTGTTTTTATATTCACGAACATTTATCATGTCTTAGGTCTGTTAGTAAAAGTATATACAGGTAATACCTGCAAGCAGTCAGAAAGCAGGATAGACTCCTGTATTAGAAAATTAAGGAGAAGGTAAATATGGTAAAAAGGAATCATCATGATACTCACATGAAACAAAAGGGAGTTCAGATATTAAGACGCGGTCTGACCTTTGCCCTTGCCGTTTCAATGGTGCTTACACTTCCGACGAGCAGTCCGGTCCTTTTTGACCTGGGTAGTAAAGCAGGTACAGTAAAGGCTGCGAGTGCAGCGGAAGAGGATCCACTTGTTGACAGGTCTTTCATTAAGAATGAAAATTTATATAATGCAATATATAAACTTGCATACCCT
>JAZASR010000066.1:0-7246 GCA_036343175.1 Lachnospiraceae bacterium | reverse complement strand
CAAAGGCAATGCTTAATCCCTGCCAGACACCTGTATATTCTGACGGCAAAGTAAATTGGAATGGAAACATTAATGTTGATTCTTATTCTGAAGAAAAAACTATGTATCATTTTTCTTATCAATATGAAAAATAATATTTTCTTATCCTGAATTGTAAAAAGGCTGCCTTAAGCATAGGCAGCCTTTTTTAATATATATAGAAGCTGAAAATAAGCATTTTCTTTTTAAACGGTAATGTACTGATAATATTATCTTCAAAATATCAGTATGCCTGGAAAAATGAAATGAATACGACTTTCTTATTACCCCGGTTTATATATGAATGAGGGCAGTTGCTTTCAAAACGGAAGCATTCTGACGGGTGGATCTGTACTGATTTTTTCTCAGGATCAGTATCTGTCTTTTTAGCGGACTGCTTTTTCATCTTCAGGTATGTGAGCGCATCAGTCTCAAATTCCGGGCCTGTGCCGATTTCCAGATCAAGAACACCTTCCAGCACCGTAATGTATTCTCTGGTGTGATCTCCATGTGATCCGCTTATGTACATCCTGTGAGGCTCCACTTCGATCCTGTATAATTCGATCGTATGATTGTCAGCTATAGGAAAAATGGTGTATACCTTATACCAGCCGGGTTCATCCTTGGTTGGTTCGAGATCATTGATATTCACAAGGTACATATCGTCATCCGGGCTTTTCACAAGGTCATCCAGGTCTACACGCAGGCCGCTCATTATCTTGCCGATCACGCCTATGGAAGGGTTTGCGCCTCCATGCTCTATAGCTGCCAGCATGCTCTTGCTGACTCCTGTCTGCTCAGATACCTCATCAAGACTCATTTTATTGGCTTTGCGGATCTTCTGCAGGTTTACTGCAATATTATGTGAAAGATAGCTGCTCATAGGCACCTCCTGTAATTAACAAAGCGGAAAATTTGTTTTACAAAATTATTTGTTACTGTCATATTCAATATAAAGAACAGAATATGTGAAATTTGTACTTTATATTACATTATTCTATACTAAATACAGAACAAAATCCAGTCTTTTTGTCCAATATAATGATTTTTTTAAAGATAGTTAATTAAAGAATCAGAACTTCCGGCTCAGATGCAGGCTGTTCCGGTATTCTGATGGTGACTGTCCGGTGTAGTCGTGGAAGATGCTCCCAAAATAGCTCAGGCTGCTGTATCCCATCAGTTCCGCTATATAGCTGATCTTTATCTCAGGAAAAATATTATATAAAGCTTTAATTAACAGTCAATGAAACTGATATACGTCTATGCTATGGCGACAGGCGCAATATTCACATTTATGTGTTACTGGGATGGTATCTTTATGTCCTATACAGGGCCTGCTACTTTCCTTGCATTTGCGCTCATGACTTTAATGGTGCTTCCAACAGCATTTGTATATGCTGAGTTCTCAACGATGCTTCCAAGTACAGGTTCCTGTCTTGTCTTCAATACAATAGGCATCAATAAGCATGCAGGCTTCTGGTCTGCCTGGCTTATCATGTGTTCCTGGGTCGCAGTTCCTGCAGCAGGAGTCCTTGGTATCCTGCAGTGGATCAATTATCAGTTCGGTGTCAATCTTCACGGACCTGGCTTCGTCTTAGCAGGCATACTGATGCTAATAGCATGGTGCTTACTTTCATTGTATAAGAACGTTGTCGCTGGCCGTGTCCAGTCTTTCATGCTTTTTGCCGGTATCGGCAGGGCAACATGGATGGGCTTTATTGGATATATGGGGGTTGGTCTTATCCTTTGGCTCTATATGGTTCTCTTCCGCTGGAAGCATGACAAGGTATGGATGAAGACACCTGACGGGAAGATGGAATTCTGACGGAGAATAGAATTTATTATGGAAGGGTTAAAGGCGTTAATGTTATGAAAGAACTGGAGATAATCATACAGCCGTACAAGATCGAGAATCTGAAGCGTATCCTTGACAGCGAGGGTGCTGCAGGGGTCATGATCACCCAGATCTTCGGTTATGGAAGAGAAAAAGGGCAGCCGCATCAGGTTTATACCCGTGACGAACATGTCGGCATCAATCTGATGCCCAAGCTGGATGTCAGGACTGTAGTTCGCGATGAAATAGTTGAAAGTCTTATGAAAAAAATTCAAGAGGAATTCAATACCGGGTCATTCGGCGATGGGAAGATATTCGTCCGTCCCGTCGATGATGCTGTGCGTATTAGGACAGGAGAACGAGGGGACGCGGCATTGTAATATTAATACTGATAAATAATTGGAAAGAAGGTAAATTAATGGCTGCATATTCAAGTATTCTTGATACTAACAGTTATAGTGGCAGATATGCTGAGCTTTTGAGTGATAAGGAAAGAAAGCTGATAGAGCGCCGTGAAAAATATATGAGCAGCGGCTATCGTCTTTTCTACCGTAAGCCCGTATATATCGTCCGGGGCGAGGGTAATTATCTGTGGGATGATGAGGGCAATAAATATCTGGATATGTATAATAACGTTGCTTCAGTCGGCCATTGCAATCCTGCGGTCGTAGAAGCGGTCAATCGCCAGATGCGGATACTTAATACACATACCAGATATCTTAGCGATATTATCATTGATTACAGCGAGGCACTTCTTCATGAGATGCCTGAAGAAGTTGATAAGATCACATATATGTGCTCCGGTTCAGAGGCTAATGACCTCGCTCTTCGTGTGGCAGAAGCTTATACCGGAAAAAAAGGGATCATAGTTACACGTGAAGCCTATCATGGAAATACTTTTCTGGTCTCAGGCGTTTCACCATCGCTTGGAGAAGGTCAGAAGCTGCTGGACTATGCAGAGCTTGTACCAACGCCTGATTATTACAGGCATGGCGGTTCTGCTGATAAATTTACAAACTGGTTCTTAAAGGAAATGCAGGAGAAGATAGATACATTGAAGGCTAATGGATACGGATTCTCCTGTTTCCTTGCAGATTCCATATTCTCTTCAGACGGAGTATTTCCTGATCCTAAGGGATTTCTTTCCAAGGTTGCCGATCTGGTCCATAAGAATGGCGGTGTATACATAGCTGATGAGGTACAGCCCGGATTCTGCCGTACAGGTGATTCTTTCTGGGGCTTCATGAGACATGGCGTTATTCCGGATATAGTTACTATGGGAAAGCCTATGGCTAATGGTATTCCTTGCTCAGGACTGGCTGCAAGGCATGAGGTCCTTGCGGCTTTCACCGATAAACTCCCTTATTTCAATACATTTGGCGGAAATCCGGTATCTATGGCGGCGGCTTCAGCAGTTCTTAAGGTAATAAAAGAAGATAATATACTGGAACATGTAAAAGTTACAGGTTCACACCTTCTTCAGGCTTTGAAAGATGTTCAGGAGAAGCATCCGGATTCGGTCGGCGATGTCCGTGGGACAGGTCTTTTCATAGGGCTCGAGCTTGTAAGCGATGCAGAAGAGAAGACACCTGATAAGAAAAAGGCTCTTGACCTGATAGAAATGCTGCGTGACCGCCATATTCTGACATCTGTCTGCGGACATGATGGAAATATCTTAAAGATCCGTCCGACTCTTAAGTTTGCGGACTGTGATATTGACTGGTTCGCAACAGCACTCGATGAGTGCCTTACGGAACTCAAAGGGTAATAGTATGGCAATAGCCGGCTATGTAAGAATGATCCGTTCTTATATTGCCGGTTATTTTTATTTAACTATCATAAATTAATGAGCCTGTAAATACCTGCTAAAACAGCTGTCGCGGGGTAATGATTACAGGGAATATAACAGTCATGCGCATTCATATTTTTATAATTTTGTTTCTTGTAAGTCAGATCTGCTTATATTATAATGAGAAATGTTTTGGGGCTGTCCTGCATGTTGAATAACAGCAGGAATGATCCGAATAGAGAGCATAGAAGAGAAATATTTTATGCTTTTTTATAAAAAAGCGATCTTATAAAAGCATGCCGTAAGTTTTCAAGGAGATACCAGTAATGAAAAACAGAAAAGAAAGAAGAAGGCCGGGAGACCGCAGAGATGGAAAACTTTTGAGAGGACAGGATGCCCTGCACGTGATCACACCAATCCTCTATCCCAACAGATGCGACAATGAGGCCTTTATTTCCGAGACCATCGATCTGACAAAGACAAATGAATATTTAAAGAAAAAGAATGAAGGGGCAGAGTACCATTATAATCTTTTTCAGGTAGTGGTTTCTGCGGCACTTAAGACTCTGATCCTTCGTCCCAAGATGAACCGCTTCATACAGAAGAGCTACGTCTATCAGAGAAATGACGTTACAGCTTCATTCGTAGTAAAAAAGCAGTTTGCTGATAATGGGGATGAGGGACTTGCTGTGCTTAAGGGCCTTCCCTCCGACAATATCAATAATGTTCATCAGAAAATATATGACCAGATAACATCAAACAGGGGCAGCAAGGCTAAAGAAAAAGATCAGTCCAGCAAGGCTATGGATGCCTTTGCTAGTCTTCCCCTGTGGGTATGCAAGGCACTTATCAGATTTGTAATGCTTCTCGATAAGAACGGGCATGTTCCAAAGAGCCTCATAGAGACTGATCCTTACTATTGCTCAATAGTCCTTACAAATCTCGGCTCTATCGGTCTTGATTCAGGATATCATCACCTTGTAAACTGGGGCACCAACTCAGTATTCATAGCTATAGGCAAGATCAAAAAACGCCCGTTCTACAATGAAGATGGTACATTTGATATGCGTGACAGCGTGACGATCGGCCTTACGATCGATGAGAGAATAGCAGACGGATATTATTACTCAAAGACAGTTAAACTTCTTAAGAAGCTCATCGAGGAGCCGGAACTATTGGAAGAGAGATTCGATGCCAAGGTAAAGTTGGAAAGTAAATAATGCCTTTTATTTTTCAACAGGTCAATCTAAACAGTTAATCTAAACAGTCAATCTAAGCAGTCAAAATAAATAGTCACAAAAAAGGAATGTGATCGTAAAAGAAAGAGAATAATCATGTCAGAAGTTAAGGTACCATGGCTCAATGCTATGGAAGGTATCCCGGAGCACCTTGAATATTTTCAGGGAACTATGTTTGAAAAAGTTGAGGAAGCAGCAAAAAAATACCCTGATCAGGTCGCGTTTGACTTTATGGGCAGAGCAACAAAATATAAGACCCTTGTAGGGCGCGTCCACCAGTGTGCAAGAGCACTCCGTACCATAGGCGTCCGTGAGGGTGACCGGGTAACCATTGCCATGCCAAACTGCCCTCAGGCAATATATTCATTCTATGCGGTAAATCTTATCGGAGCCATTGCAAACATGGTACATCCGCTGTCTGCCGAGAATGAGATCAAGTTCTATATCAATGAATCAAAGAGCGTTACAGCCATAACCCTCGATATGTTTTATGACAAGTTTGAACGCATCAGGGCTGAGACAGGACTTGTTAACGTAGTGATCGCAAGCATCCGTGATGAGCTTTCCAGACCTATTAAGGCAGGATATATGCTGACAGAGGGCAGGAAGATCCAGAAGATCCCCGATGACGCTCCTGTCATCCGCTGGAATGAATTCATGCGTATGAGCCGCTACTGTTTCTATAATTACAAGGTTGAAAGAAAATGCGATGATCCGGCTGTTATCCTCTATTCGGGCGGTACTACAGGAAAGACAAAGGGCATAGTACTTACAAACCTTAACTTCAATGCTCTTTCCCAGCAGATAATAGCTACGAACCCAATGTTCAAGCCAGGTGATAAGATGTTATCCGCCATGCCTGTGTTCCATGGCTTCGGCCTCGGCGTCTGCATCCATTCCATGCTTGCAAGCGGCGGACGCTGTGTGCTTGTTCCGAGATTTACAGCTAAGTCTTATTCTAAGCTGATCACTAAATACAGATGCAATTTCATAGCCGGTGTTCCGACGCTTTTTGAGGCGCTTCTCAGGATGCCAAATATGGAAAAAGCTGACCTGTCCTGCCTTAAGGGTGTATTTTCAGGCGGTGATTCCCTTTCCATTGAGCTTAAAAAGAAAATGGATAAATTCCTGAATGATCATAACTCCCATATACAGGTAAGAGAGGGCTACGGTACCACTGAGACTGTTACAGCATGCTGTCTGACTCCTCCGACTAAATTTAAGGAAGGCAGTATAGGTATACCATTTCCGGACACATATATCAAGATAGTCCATCCCGGTACCGATATGGAACTTGACTACGGCGAGGAAGGAGAGATACTTCTCTCAGGGCCTACAGTCATGAAGGAATATCTTGATAATCCAAAGGAAACAGCTGAGACATTAAGAGTCCACGATGACGGCCGTACCTGGGTATATACAGGCGATCTTGGCAGCATGGATGAAGAAGGTTTCGTATACTTCAAGGGCCGCGCAAAGAGGATCATCATAAGCTCCGGCTACAACGTATATCCGGGCCAGATCGAGAATATACTCGATGCTCTTGATATTGTTGAGATGAGCTGTGTGATAGGCATCCCTGATTCCTACAAGATGCACGCAGTCAAGGCTTTCATAATGCTGAAGCCCGGTGTGCCTCCTACAGATGAGACCCGTGAAGCCATTATGGATTACTGCCGCAAAAACATTGCAAAGTATGCTCTTCCTAAGGAAATCGAGTTCCGTGAAGAGCTGCCTAAGACCCTCGTCGGCAAGGTCGCTTACAGAAGGCTTGAAAAAGAGGAAGAAGAGAAGAGGAAAAAGGAGTCTAAGTCCTGACCGGGAATCTCAAATGATAACAGGCTGAGAAAAGTATTTTTATATGCTTTTCTCAGCTTTTTTTACTGTCCCGGAAACCTATACTTTTCTGGCTTTTCTCCCCTATGGTTTGCAGGGATGAGTTGTAAGCAATACTGCTTAGTCCCCGTGCTCGTAAAAATCATCCGCCCTGGTTTGCTTTCTTTGATTGTTGCTCCCTCGCGACCAGTAAAAACGCATGTCGCTAACGCGACAAGCGTTCGAAATTGCTCGATATTTGCCACGTGTGGATGGCAAATATCGGCAATTTCCGGTTGTATTAATTTCTATACAGAAATCAGCATTTCCTGATCACAAAGTGCTATTAATAATCATGAAGGCTGATGATACAAGAACCTGCTTTTCAGAGCATGTAGGTTTGAGTGAAGAAACTTTAAGCACCAGTGCGTAATGTGGCGAGTGAGATGAAATTCACCACATGAAGTCATCCTTCCATGCACGAAGAAAACGCTTGTCTGAACACCTGCTGCATTTAGTGTCGTAATATCTTAGAAAATCACCAGCAGGTGT
>JAZASR010000065.1:0-7375 GCA_036343175.1 Lachnospiraceae bacterium | reverse complement strand
ATGTATCAGAGCATTTGAGGATACTGTCATCATTTTATGGAGTGCTTAAGCCCATGGACGGTGTAGTTCCGTATCGTCTGGAGATGCAGGCGAAGGCTTGATATCAGGACATAAGGATTTGTTCATACCGTACAAGGAAAAGGGGAAGATAGGCATTCCTTTTCTAATGGGTGATAATGGCGAGGAATTTTGCGACTGGGAGAAATATCTTGCAGAGCAGGGGATAGAGTTTTTTGGCACATCATCATTGTTTTTTACCGAAATATCTTGCAGAGCAGGGGATAGAGGCACAGGTGTTGCTGCCGGACAGGCTTGCAGTATAGACGGAAAGGGTTGTTGATAGCGTGTTTGAGAACAAGATATGGCTTCTGATTATCTACCTCGTGATTATGAATATCATAGGGATAGCAGTCATGGCCATTGATAAGTTGAAAGCAAAGCGTCAAGCTTGGAGAATACCAGAGAATGTGCTATTTCTCGTGAGTCTGCTTGGAGGGAGTATAGGCACATGGGCTGGTATGTATATGTTCAGGCATAAAACGAAGCATTGGTACTTCGTGATAGGTATGCCAGCTATACTGATAATACAGATTGTGGCGGGAGTATGGGGCTTTATGAAACTTTTTGGATAAAGGAGAATTAGTAAAATGGATAGGACATTGGTTGTTTTCTTTAGTGCCGGGGGCACTACGGCTAAAGTCGCCAAGGGTGCTGCGAAGCTTCTGGATGCTGATTTATTTGAAATTAAGCCTGAGAAACCTTATGATGCTTCGGATATCAAGTGGATGAATCCGCTTGCAAGGTGTAATAAGGAGAAAATAGGTAAGAAAGATGTTCCTGTTGTAGGAAAAGTTGAAAACTTCGAGGATTATTCTCATATCCTGATTGGTTTTCCTATTTGGTATGGCTGTGCACCAAATGTGGTGAATACTTTTTGTAAGGGTTATGACTGGTCGGGTAAGGAAGTACTGGCATTTGCTACTTCCGGTGGCAGTGGTATTGGAAGTACAGCAAAGAAGCTTGAGCCGTATGTCAGTGGTGCAATATCTATTGATGCTAAACTCGTTCATAGCGATATGGAAGTGAAGAATTGGGTGGATAGCAAATGATAGATATGGAAGTGAAGAATTGGGTGGATAGCAAATGATAAGATAAGTTATGAGTAAACTGTACCCCTTGTCAAGGACATTTTGGGTTGTGTAGTTACCCGATTTTTGGACAGCTACACAAAGTCTGAGTCCTGATTTTCAGACACTGGAAAGTGAGGTGGTCCCAGAGAATTGGACAGTAACGGATTGTTGAGCCTGCCACTAAAGATGATATGCAGATTGTAGAGGATCTTAAGGATACATTACAGGCAAATAGCAAGACTTGCGTGGGTATGGCTGCGAACATGATTGGAGTTAGAATCATGGGTGGATTGTAATTATGTATAGGTTTGCTGAGTTTCCCGCCAACCTATACACGATTAGAATCATGGGCGCTTTTGATTATGTATAGGTTGGCAGCCTTTTTTGCCAACCTATACACGATAAGCTCCATGGTTGATTGTAATTATGTTTTGCATCTTGATAATATAAGTAAATTATAGCCATGATAAAAAAATCTCTGTTTACTTAAAAAGTTAAGCGCACGGAGATTTTTTTTGTAGTATAATAAAGGTAATGAAATCGTAATAAACAGTCTGCTGGCAAAAAAAGGAATTTGTCAGAATAGTTTGATTCGGTGATTATCTTAATAAGCGCAATCAACTGATGTTACCGCAATCAACTGATGGAACAGACTTATCTTAGTTACTTCTGCTTAATGTATGGGGCTTTAAGTGGCATTCTGGGGTTTTGGCATAATAGAATGAAACAGGCATGTATTTTCTTTTTGACCATTGCTAAAGGCTAAAAAAGATTATTGTCACGTTTGCTTTTATATTTTTTCATTTAGACTATAAGCATCCTGATTCATTCGATCTGTTATTATTCTTAAAGTTTCTCTTACTTTAATCTTTACATTTTATTTTTTCTTAAGCAGGCAAACTTTTAATCAATGGAGGAGGTATATCCACATGAAACATTTCAACAGGAATATTATGTTGACGCTCGTTATAGCACTGGCGCTCAGCATGTTTTTTGGAATCGGGGGGGGTTCTTGCGGCTAAAGCGCCTAAGCTTTCAGCTAAGAAGTTCACCATGAATGTCGGTGAGACACGCACAATAAAGGTAAATAACTATAAGAAAAAGATCAAGTGGAAGGTCTCCGGAAAGAAGATCGTAAAGGCCAAGGTTAAAGGAAAGAAGAAGCTTAAGGTCACAGGCCTTAAGCCTGGTAAAGTTACCGTTAAGGCTGTCCTTAAGAATGGTGTTACACTTAAGTGCAAGATCACGGTTATTGATCCTGATGAAGAGGACGATGACATTGATTATACGGGCGATGACGATGATGACGACAATGATACTCTGGCAACAGATACGCCTGAAACTAAAGCACCGGCTGGTAACGGTTCTTCAGATAATCAGAGCGGCAGTGGCAGTCAGACTGCAGCAGATACCCCTGCACCTGGTGTCACAACTCCTGCTGTAAGTGATGAGCCTGCAGTAAGTGAAGACCCGGCAGCATCAGGCACTCCGGCGGTTTCAGAAAGTAACAAGCCGGCTGAAAGTCAGGATCCGGAAGCAAAAGAAACCCCTGCAGCTTTAGATACTCCTGAACCGGAAATTCCTGAGCCTGCTACAATTTCATTCAAGTCCTTATTTGAACTCCCTGAAGGCCCGGGTTTTGCAGAAGACCCGAAGCTTGCAGAAGCTATAAAACCTGTGACAGTTGAGTTTAAACCAGGCGAGAAGTCGAGGAAATATACATCAGAGGTCCCTGCTTCTGTTACAGGATTTAAGACTCCTGTGGCTCAGACTATAGAAGTAAAGCCTGGTGAAAAATATACTATTACTTTCAAATATGTCAGATTATCTTACTCGATAAGCATCTCTTCCAATGCGGGAGATAAATTCACAGTTGAACCATCATTTGCCGGTGCATCATACAGGTATGGTACTAAAGTAAGCTTTACCTTAAGTACGGCAGATGGTTATAAAATTGTTGGCATTAAAAAAGCGGCTGGCTCTGAAGATCCGGATGGTACTCCTGGCTTATTTACCTATGAGGATGGTCTTCTCACCATTGCATCAATGCCTGCGGAGAACCTTAAGTTTGAAGCTGAAATTGAAGCTCCACCTGCTGTAATTAATTACAATGTTACTGTTGAAGCAACGGGCAGTTCTGTATATGTCAAAGATGCAGATTTTGCCGGAAATATTAAATCTGAAACTGTAACATTTAAGCCTGATGATTCGGAGAAAACCATTAAACTTGCTGTTCCAAAGGAGGTTGCAGGATTTACATATTGTCCTGACCAAGACTCTAAAGATGAAATAACAGCAGAACCGGGTAAGACATATACAGTAGATTATAAATATTCAAGAAACAGCTACAAAGTTTCTATTGAGCCATCTGATGCTGATGATGATAAGACAAATAATGCTGATAAATTTACATTGGAAAAGGGTGCAGTACCAGAGTCTGTCAAATTTGGAGCTGACGTCAATATCAAATATTCTTTAAGTAAAGGCTATAAGGTAGATAAATTCACTGACAAAAATGCAGATGAAAAATCTTCTGTAACATTACTTACTTCCGAAGATAACAGCCTTACTTTCACTATGCCTGCACATGATATGGACATTACCGCTGATATTGCCCCTATTGCCTTCCAGGTAAGATATGAAGGCCAGGGAGGACTTGATTCATCTGAAAATGAATTTGTAACCCAGGATGTAAGATATGATGATGGTTCAGAGTTCATGGCTGATCCTTTCACAAAGAAAGGATACCAACCTGCAGATCATTGGCTTAAGCAGGCTGATGATACTTCTATCCAATATAAGGCAGGGGATGTAATTCAGACTGTTCTCGAAAATGAAAAGATTGAAATTCATGATAGCGATATCATCACAGTTTATTCGGATTGGAAGGCAAAATCTTATAAGGTGCTTTATCATCCTGGTGAGAATGCAATTCTAGCGGATTCTGATGGCAAAGCATTAAATGAATATTCTTCTTGTCCTGAATATGGTATAAGCTTTAATGAAGCAGAAGGCGCAAAGGAATTTGATATTCCAGTAAAGAAAGGCTATGCATTCACAGGCTGGTACACAGATGCTCAGAGTGCAGATGATACTTTACTTACAGAAGAAGGTGCCGTAGATTCAAAAGATGTAAAGGCTGATGGTACATATATTAATGATGATCCTCTTGAATCAATGGAGGATGAAAATGGAACTCCAAATAAGGGTAGGATAGACATCACCACATTAGTTAACTCTGATCATGATATCGATCTGTATGCTCATTATGCGCTTATCAAATATGATATTACTTATGATACAGATAGTGATGGTGAATCCTGCAAGGTTTCAGGTACTGATGAGAACTTTGATCCGGAAAAGGATGAAACTCTTCCAAAGTCATATACTGTTATTACGCCTGAAGCTAAAAGGACTATTACTCCTTCTAAATTAAAGAGGGACGGATATGATTTCAACTGCTGGTATTTTTTAAATAACGGTAAGTCAGTCAGGTTAACTGATAATAAAGCTATAATTCCAGCTGATATGACAGGTAATATTACATTCAGAGTCAGCTGGATTGCAGGCCTTGCTTCGTATAATGTTATAAGTTATTTTAAAGAGCCGCAGAAGGATACATATATTTCAGGATCTGCATTTATAGAAAAATATGCTAATAATGCCCTTTTCAAAAAGTCTGCAGATGCGATCGGAAGCAATGCATCCGTTATGAAGACATATAAGGCTGAAGCGGATACAAGCGTACTCTGCTCTGAAAATTCTATATTTGCCGCAGAGATACCTTTCTATCATTATGCCGGTACATGCCTTTCGGCAGAAGGCACTAATACAGCTGATTCTCTGACATATCCGGCAGATAGTGAGATCATTAATGAATATAAGCTTAAGATCAATGATACACCGACCCTTATAGTGTTCTATGATATTGATACCTATAAGCTTTCTGCAGGCCAGGGAGGCGGTATATCTGAGATAAGCTTTAAGTCGACTGATAAGAATGCAGAAGCTTGTACCCTGGATTTTTCCAAAGACTCTTCCGCTTCACTGGATAAAAATATCGAATATGGCTCTACTGTTACCCTTTCTGCAAAAACAAAGGTTAATAACGGATTCTACGGATGGGTTAATGGAAATGACGTGATTTCAAATGCTCCTGAATATAAGTTCGCGATCAAAGAGGATACAGAGCTTATTGCCAACAAGGCAGGATATTATTTCCATGATCTGTATTATGACTATACATATTCATATTTATCCGGTTATGTAGATTTTGAATATCTGCAGGGAAAGGATGGCAGGTCTGCAAATGGTGATAATTACTATCCTGGAACGTATCCGAATATGTTTGAATCTTGCAGTATTACAAATGGGAGCATGACCTTGACTGATAAAATTAGTAATTTGGGCTTTACATTTTTAAATTATTACAAGGACGATACAATCTCTGTCCTGATAGTTCCGGATAATGTTACATCCATAAATTGCAGCAGTGTTCCACTATTGAATTGTTTTACAGATGTAATACTTCCGGATGGTATTACAGAATTAAATGGAAAACTGATTGATGGCGGAAGAAATTCCTTACCTTTACCTCCAATAAACTTTAGCTTCCCTGCCGGAATCAGGACAATTAAGAGTGATATGTTTTCTGGGGGAAAATTGAACAATGTTATCATCAATGCAGAAAATGTGGAATTTGCATCTAGTGCTTTAAATAGCGGACAGGAAATAAAAACTCTTTCATTCTCAAAGAATGTAAATACAGTAACACTTGATGCAATGTGCATTGGAAGCAATACTAATTATATTGACTTTACCAATGTTAAGAAGCTGATACTTAAGTCTGGATCCTTGCAAGGTGCCAGAACAACAATGTATATCCCTGATTATACAGAAATTGTTCTGGATGAAGGTGCTCAGGGTGTATATCAAAACGCAAACGTCACCTTTATTACAGATCAGAAGCTTCCGTCGTACCCTACGACAGATGAAAATGGAAATACAGTATATGTTTCTCCTGATAGCTCCAAGTCCGGCATGCATGCAGATGATACATTTACTTCATGGAGTGATCTTCTGGAGAAAAAGTTAATCACTGTAGAAAATGGTATAATCACTGGTGCAGATAAGACAAATCTTAAAGGTCAGCTTATCCTTAACTCTCAAGTAACAGAAATCGCTGATAACGCCTTTAAGGATTGTACAGGACTTACTTCTATAGTCATGCCGCAGTCTGTTACTAATGTAGGAAAGTATGCATTTTCCGGATGTACAGGGCTTACCTCTGTTAATCTTTCTGAAAATATCAACAAAATTGATGATGGAACATTTGCGGGATGCACATCTTTAAATAGTATTCACCTTGGTCCTGATATTGTATCTATAGGAGATAGTGCTTTTGATGGATGTGCTTCGCTTAAAGAACTCGATCCTGATGATGCTCTGACCTCAATAGGCGCTTATGCATTCAGGGGTACAGGAATTACTGATGTTAAGTTCTCTTCAGGTTTAACCGAGATCGGAAATGGTGCTTTTGAAAGCTGTACCTCTCTTAAAAAAATCAGTCTTGGAAAGGTAAGGAAGCTTTCAGAAGATCTGTTTAAAGGATGCACGAATCTTGCGACTGTGACTGTTCCTGATTCGGTCAGTGAGATCGGTGCAAATGTCTTTAATGGATGTACAAGCCTTACTGATATTGACATGCCTGACGGAGAGATATCTATAGAAGCTGATGCATTCACCGGATCATCAATTACCGAGCTTTATATCAAAAAGCATTTCTCTGAATATCTGCTGAATAATTATGATGATTATAATAAATCAGCATTTACGAAGGATATCACCCTGCTGACTTTCAATAAGGAGCTCATAGAAAAAGCTAAAACAGGTGGTAATACATTTGGTGCCGGAAAAATTTCATTTGCGTATGGATTACTTGACGGCAGTGTATTCACCTCATGGAGCAAGCTAAAGAAAGATGGTAAAGTTAATGTAGATTCCAGTGGTAACATGAGTGGAATAAATTACTGGTATCAAACGGGTGAGTTATACATATCTGATGAGGTCACTAGTGTCGGAGGTTTTAATCTATGCAATTTTTCTAAAGTTGTATTTCCTGACTCTGTGAAAGAAATAAATGGAAAATTTGATACTTGCAAAAATCTTAAAGAAATCGACTTTCCTGCTGATGTTACTTTTACCTATGATTATGTTGTTGTTAATTGTAGTAATTTAACAAAGCT
>JAZASR010000064.1:0-7448 GCA_036343175.1 Lachnospiraceae bacterium | reverse complement strand
CGCGACGGGACCTGGATGCCATACTATGCAATGACAAAGAAGCAGAAGGACCTGTTCTCAGACCTCCTGCTTACCGAAAAAACACTGGTGGAATCGATACGTAATATCAAGCTTCTAGTATAATTTCTGAAGAGTTAAGGTTAATAAAATGTTTTGTGAAAGAAAGCCAAGGAAATATTGTGTTGTGGTTGGCAGGTCTCGTATTTATTATTTTTGTTTCGTTTCTGACTGGTGTTTTTACTGAAGCTGGAATGAATACTTTCCAGAAACAGATCTCATTAAGAAAGCAACAAGCAAAATAAGAATAATATGGAGATGCCTCTCCTCTACCATTGCACTTTCAATTTCTACATTTACCCACACGATCACAATCCACCGAACATTCACTATAATTGCTCAGGTCATGAAGCAGTATTTTCGATCCAAAGTGGCGAACTCATAGTCGGCACGGTTGTTCATTCTTCTGATCTCAAGTTTATACACGATTGGATTTTGAAGCACAGGGAAGAACTGATGCTGATGTGGAATACAAAGCAGTTCAGGAGACTGGATTGAATAATCTCGCGGAGCTATAGTTATGAAAACTTTTTCTGCTATTACTGAACCAGAAGAATTGGCCAAATACTTGTCACAGAAAGGCAGAACAAGATCTGATTACCTGTGTCAGTATACACGAGTGGAATGCTTGAAGAAAATTCTTGAAAATAAGACGTTGCTGCTAAATAATCCGTCAGCAATGAATGATCTTGAAGAGTTTAAAAACTACAACTCTAACATAGCCAATTCAATGTACTTTACCTGTTTCATGACCGGGCAGGATGAAAGTGTAGGCATGTAGGCTATGTATGCTCCTGACTGGATTGACGGAGTTCAGATTTCAATAAGGCGAGATGACTTCTATAAACTGCTTGAGCTGAAATCATTCGTGAAACAAGATAAGGATTTTCATGATCTTGGAACGGAAGTAACTGGTGCTGGTTGGTCTGTTTCTATGGCACGTGTGGCATACTTTGATGAGGACAGAAATTTTCTGTCAGTATCCGATAGCCACAATGTGAAGTTTACGAAGGGCAAGCTGAAAGATAATTGCCTTGCTGGTTTCGTTAAAGATGATGTTTGGAGCTATGAAAAAGAAATCAGACTGATATTGAAAGGAAAACCTGCAAAGGTAATGCCATTTGATCACGCTGTGATCGATATTTCTGATGCTTTGAACAATATGGAGATAAAACTCAGCCCTTACTTTGCAGATGCAAATCTCAAGGTAATAAAAAATATCCACAAGAAGTATCCGTTTATCAGAATCAGAATGAGTCATCTTTATGGCAAGATGAAATTGAGAAAGCAAGAACCATCTGATGGTGTTCTACCCGATATGGTAGAACAATGGGGAATAGAAACTGATAAAGAACGCACCAGACTGGGACTTGATTAATGTGGGCATTGATTGAGAACTTCTCCAGAATGTAACCCTACATCCAGTCCTTAACCTTTTTAATACAAAGAATACTGAGTTGAAATCACTTTCATGGTCAACCTGTTGAAATGCTACGTGACAGGTTTTATTATGCATATAGGGTTACGTATCCCTGCGGAGGACCGCCTATGTTTCTCGATTCTGTTGTCCCTGTCCCTGATCAGAAGATCACCAGGAAACACATCCGTGGTACTACCTACATCTACTATCTTACCGGTACGAAAAGAGACCCTTCCACAGGCAAACCGAAGCCTGACTGGAAGGCAATAGGAAGACAATTACCGGACAGGTCGAACAAGATGAATCCCAATCAGAATTATCTGCTGTACTTCCCGGAAGAGGAACTTCCGGAGATCCGTGAGAATGCATTCCACAGCGGATGTCAGAAGGTAGGCGCCTGGCTTGTCATCCGGAAGGTCATCAAAGACTATGGCCTGGACAGTTTGATGCGCACTATCATCGGAAAAGACAGCGGCCTGTTCCTCGGTCTTGCGGCATACTCCATCATTACGGAAGGCAATGCGGCACAGTATTACCCGGACTATGCGTACAACCATCCTTTGTTTACCAGTGATATGAAGATCTTCAGTGATTCAAAGATTTCTGATTTTCTGAAGTCAATCACGGATGATCAGAGACTCCTGTTCCTGGAAGACTGGAATGAGGAAAGGAATCACCGGCAGCACATCTACATCTCCTATGACTCCGCCAACAAACACAGTGATGCCGGTGATGTAGACCTCGTTGAAGTAGGACACCCTAAGGTAGATACCGGAAAGACAATCTTCAACTATTCCATTGCCTATGATCAGAACAATGCAGAACCTCTTCTCTACGAAAGCTATATGGGCAGTATTGTCGATGTGGCAGAGCTTCAGCGCATGGTAGAGAAAGTAGAAGGATACGGTTACCGGAACATCGGCTTTGTCCTGGACAGAGGATACTTCAGTAAAGAAAACATCCGGTACATGGACAGCAAAGGCTTCAACTTTGTCATCATGGTCAAAGGCATGAAGGACCTTGTCAGCAGTATTGTTAGGGAGAAAAGCGGAACATTTGAAAACAGCCGGCGATACTTCATCAGGGAATATGAGGTATACGGTATTACCGTTAACCATAGGCTGTATCCATCAGATACAAGGGACAGACACTTCCACATCTATTACAATCCATACAAGTGTGCAGCAGTGCGTGCAGAACTGAACCGCAAGGTAAACAAGATGCTTGACTGGTGCAAGGAGCACCAGGGCAAGGCTGTCAAAGCACCGGAAGGCTTCAGAAGATACCTGAAGCTGTATTACAGCCATGACTTCCTGAGTCCTGAGAAGAAAGCTGAGGCTAAACCGGAAGACAACATCTTCATGGGCGGTGAAGAGGATCATGACGCAATCGATGCGGAACTTCAGCTGTGCGGATACTTTGTCATCATTACTTCAGCCAATATGACGGCACAGGAAGCACTGATAACCTACAAGAGCAGAGACGCATCAGAGAAGTTATTCCGCGGTGATAAATCCTATCTTGGAAACAGTGTGGAAAGAGTACATTCCTCGGATTCCACAGAAGCGAAAATCTTCATTGAATTTGTGGCACTGATCATCAGGAACAGAATCTTCACACTGTTAAGGAAGGCAATGGCAGAACAGCACCAGAAGCTGAATACACTGACGGTTCCTGCGGCAATACGGGAACTTGAAAAGATCGAAATGATCCGTCAGCCGACGAACATATACATTCTGGACCGCGCAGCCACAAAGACACAGACGAAGATTCTCACTGCATGCGGAATCAATACAAATGACTTCAAGGATAACATCAAGGAAATGAGCGGTACACTGATGAGAATCAACGGCGGGTATCGCAGACAAGAGAGGAAAGAAGATGAGGCGGAAGATCACAGTGCAGGAACAGATTGACAGGACACAGGCAAAGCTCTTCAAGAAGCAGAAGGAATGCGAAGCACTGAATGACAAGCTCCTTGAGCTGTTCAAGATACAGGAGCAGGAACGGCAGAAGGAGATCCTGGAAGCTGCCAGAAAAAGCAAGCGAAGCCACGAAGAGATCATGGCATTTCTGACAAGCGAAGCATCAGAAGAAGAGGAATATTAACAGCAATGGGAGCCATTATTCGGCTCCCGCTAATCGTGTAGGGTTACAATTTCTGGAAGTTCACAGAAAATTTATTCTTATTTTATCAGAATAAATTTAGCCTAAAAAAATTCTGATAAACTTGATTAGCGCCGTAGAAGGATTACAATTGCAAATAGAGGACCGGATTTAAGCAGAGGTAATCGTATATGACGTTTGTCGGAAGAGAAAAGGAAATCAAGGATATAACAGAACGGCTTCACAGCAACCGGTTTGAAGGATTGTTTATCTATGGCAGAAGGCGTGTTGGAAAATCAGAGTTGATCAAGGAATGTATCAAGAGATCGGATGTGAAGGCAATTTCATATGTTTGCAGAGAATCTCTGTTCAAAGATAATTTCAGTTCTCTTTGCAGGATTGTGACCGCTGCTTTTGATGAAGAATATCTGAGTTTTACAAAACTGGAAGATCTTCTGACCTATGTCTTCCGGAAAGCAGAAAAAGAACCGCTGATCCTGTTCATCGATGAATATCCGCTTCTTCGGGCCGGCGCAGGAAAAGCAGGTGCGGCAGCTGTTGATTCCGAGTTCCAGATTGCAATCGACCAGTACAGGAATACCTCAAATCTGAAGTTGATTCTCTGCGGCTCGTACATCGACATGATGAAGGAAATCATTGAAGCAGATAAACCTCTGTACGGAAGGTTTCAATATCAGCTGAATCTGAAACCGTTTGATTATTATGATGCAGCAAAATTCTTTCCTTCCTGCAGTAATGTGCAGAAGTTTGAATACTACAGCTGCTTCGGAGGCATCCCGTATTTTCTGAAGGAAGTCCGTCCGGAAGATGGTCTTGAGAGTAATATTGAACGGCTGCTTATCACGCCGGATTCATTGCTCGAAAATGAAATCAAACTGCAGCTTTCCAAGGAACTGGCAAAATCAGAGGGACTGAATACAATTCTTGATGCGATTGGGGCAGGAAAGAAGACTTATACAGATCTGAACAACATTTACGGCGACGGCAGTCATTCCAATGCTTTGTATGTCATAAATAAGCTGATAGATATGGAATTGATCGAAAAGATTTCTGCGATCAATGAGCCTAATAATAAGAAGGCACAGACTTACAGTATTATGGATAATATGCTGGATTTCTATTATTCCTATCTGTTCAGACATTCCAGTGAAAGGGCAGTTATGAGTGAAACTGGTTTTTATTACAAATTCGTTAAAAGGCAGTTGAAGGATGTATTCTTGCCGCGGCAGTTTGAGAAAGCAGCAAAGGAGTTTCTGATTCGGATGAACAGAATAGACCGGGTTGCCCCACCGTTTACCTCAATCGGCAAATATGTGTATCACGACAGAGTGAATAATAAAAACGGTGAATTTGACGTGGTGACAGAGGATGAGGATGGATTCACATATTATGAATGCAAGTACCTGAGCAAGAAGGTGGATCACACTGTCATCAATCATGAGATCAGTCAGGTGGAAGAACTGAATGTGAAGTTCCGTCAGTATGGTTTCTTCTCGAAGGAAGGCTATCGGAAAGAAGGAATATCGGAAGATATCATTCTGTATTCCCTGGATGATCTGTATTTCTTACGCTGATGATTTCTCACTTGATCACAGACGTATGCACGGAAGGCTCGGTAAAAATCCGGGCTTTTTAAACAGTTACAAAATGAACTTTGCAGCCTCGAAAATAAACCCAAAAGATCTGCAGACTTGACTTGCTATAAAGCGTGTAAGAGCGAATATACACATGCCCGGAGGAGGGCAGGTGGGCCATAATGGACATTCAGCACACAATCTACCTGCACTTTCCAAACAATTAACCCCATTGTATCAACAGGAAGGACTCACCTGCTCGTAAACTTGGGTAAATCTCCATCACATTTCCATATCCCAGTCTGCATGTCCCAGCTTTTTATCCAGATATTTTTCAAATTCATCTTCGTATATAGAACCTTTCCAGCTGAAGAACTTATTGATGGAGTAAATGAATCGCTCCGATGACCAGACCGGATGCTCCAGAACTGGTTTCAGTGTTTCCTTTGCATGCCTGAACTCACCATGAATATATCTGCTGGTACGGTCTTCATAGAAATCTGAAAGATAGATGAAATCAATGAACATCAGCTGTTTTCTCTGTTCATCATTCAGGTTTGGTACTTCATGCAGCTCATGATGCAGGAGATAATCCACATACATGGCCGGCTGGCATACACCCGATGCGTTGTCATTGAACAGCTCATGCAGGGGGATTGTCACTGTTTTGCCGAAGTAGTCCTCCAGGTTCTTCCATACTGCTTCAATGAACAACTGAATCCGAGCACGGTCATAATCAGCCTGCAGGATATCGTAATCTTCAAAATTATTTTTTGTGTTGTATTTGCTGAACCAGTCCTTCTGATAACAGGTGTTCAGGATGTTTTGAAAGGAAACAAGATAGTGGAAGATCAAAGGGTACAGAATTTCCACACCAAAATACAGATTCTGATTTCCATAGCTTCTTTTTGCTCGTGTTTCCTTGGATGATTCCGTTTCATCACAATAAATCCATTCGGGATATTCATCACCTGCTTTTGCGTTATTCTTTACACTGATGTATTCACGGTTACCCTGGAAGGCATGACGGATGTCATAGTTCAGGGAGAGCAGAAACTCATATTCACTGTATGGCTGTTCCTCATTGTTTGTCTGGTAGAAATCCAGATATCTGGATAAAGAATCATACAGCTCATTGAGATCATTGTAGTCTCCCGAAATCAACGCACCTAGCTGATGTTTTGTTGTTGTGATGGTAAGCATGTCAATCTTCCTCCTTTACGATATGCATGGATGCAAATAGTCTTGTCTTCAGTTCATTCCTGACGGTTCTTTCTGAACCGGTATAACCATGGACAGTGAGATACTCTGTAAGCTCTCTGCTGTACTGATAGATACTGTCATCGTGCATGGAATTCTGTTTCATATAGGTATCAATCAACTCCCTGTATGGCTGCAGGATCGGGTCCGTGCTCTTCTTTCCAAGCGAAGAACTTGGTTTGTTCTTCTGGATACAGGACCGTACTGTTCTTGCATCACAGCAGTATTTCTCTGCGATCTGCTTCAACGTCATCCCTGCCTCAAAATCCATACGGAAATCACACCATTGGTCTTTCGGTAATATGAGAGGACGGAAGGTGTACCGTATCTTCGGATTCAGGGTGATTGTATTTTCCGATGCGATTTATCATGCCGGGCGATGTAATTGTGCATAGTGGACGAAGCAGAGTGCAGACTTGACGGTATTGAGTGCATATTGCAAGCTGACGATGATCAGTGCACGCATGCCGGTGAAAAGTGCAGATGCGGAATGAAACAACTGCTTTCGACAATCACATAAGAAACAGACTCCAACCCGAAAAACCGTCCGGATTATTCCAGCTATATCCAGACGGTTTTTCTTCAGCCACTGTACTGTTCTGCAATCATTGTGGAACACGAGGATGAGTGTTCAATTATTATTTCAGAATATTGAACGATTTGTCGTACAGTCTTGAGGCAGTGGATGGAGAGCACCCGATCTCTGCAGCGATCTCCCGGAAGGTCCGTCCCTGTCTTTTCAGTGACCTGACTCGTTTCATATCGTTCACATCATACTTTCCCGGTCTTCCTGCATGGAAAGGATTGCGTGCCTGGGTGAACTCCAGACATTCCTTGACCCGTCTCCTGACCTGTTTATATATGTCTGAGTACTTCGGGTCGATCATGGCATCCAGATAATCAAGGAGCTTAACAGGTACGCAGAGATAGATTAATCTGATGGACTTTTCGTCGGTGAGGATATCAAGGTCATAGATACTCATCTGGTCATCCGGCGGTATGCGTTCAAT
>JAZASR010000063.1:0-7475 GCA_036343175.1 Lachnospiraceae bacterium | reverse complement strand
TTATGCGCATTTCTTGCAATAACATCCAGCTGCTGTTCGCGCGTCAGGTCGATAAACTTAACAGCATATCCTGAAACCCTTATCGTGAAGTTGGCATATTCAGGCTTCTCAGGATGCTCCATTGCATCCTTAAGCTTTTCCACTCCGAAGACATTGACATTCAGATGATGCGCACCCTTGTGGAAATAGCCATCCATAACTCCGACCAGTGTCTCCTTCTGCTGGTCAATATCCTTTCCAAGTGTGGAAGGGGCAATAGTCTGGGTATTTGAAATACCATCGAGTGCGTATTCGTATGGAAGCTTGGCAACAGAATTAAGAGATGCCAGAAGACCGTTCTTCTCTGCGCCGTAGCTTGGGTTAGCTCCGGGTGAGAATGGCTTGAAGGCCTCACGTCCGTCAGGAAGAGCTCCTGTAGCCTTTCCATATACAACGTTTGATGTAATGGTAAGGATAGATGTTGTCGGTTCAGAATTCCTGTATGTATGGTGCTTTCTCACCTTTGTCATAAAGTTCTTCAGGAGGTCGACTGCTATTGCATCGGCTCTCTCATCGTCGTTGCCATATCTTGGGAAGTCTCCCTCGATCTTGTAGTCAGTTACCAATCCGCTCTCATCTCTTACGGTCTTTACCTTTGCATACTTAATAGCGCTGAGAGAATCAACTACATGTGAGAAGCCTGCGATACCGGTAGCGAAAGTCCTTCTTACATTTGTATCTATAAGAGCCATCTCGGCTGCTTCATAGTAGTACTTATCGTGCATGTACTGGATGAGATTAAGGATATTCACATATAGATCTGCAAGCCAGTCCATCATGATGTCGTACTTGCGGACTACCTCATCATAGTCTAAGTACTCAGATGTTATAGGTGCAAGCTCTGGACCTACCTGCATATGTTTGCCATCCTTGTCCAGGAACTTCTCGTCTTTTCCTCCATTGATCGCATAGAGGAGGCACTTTGCAAGATTTGCTCTTGCTCCGAAGAACTGCATCTCCTTGCCTGTCTGTGTTGCTGATACACAGCAGCAGATGCTGTAATCGTCGCCCCATACCGGTCTCATGACGTCATCATTCTCATACTGGATAGATGAGGTCTTGACTGATATACCGGCTGCATAGGTCCTGAAGTTCTTTGGAAGCCTTTCAGAATAAAGGACTGTAAGGTTCGGCTCCGGTGCAGGTCCCATATTCTCCAATGTATGGAGGAATCTGAAATCGTTCTTTGTTACCATGTGACGGCCGTCCTGACCGAGTCCTGCGACTTCAAGTGTTGCCCATACAGGGTCTCCTGAGAAGAGCTCATTATATGATGGGATCCTTGCGAACTTGACCATTCTGAATTTGAGTACCAGGTGGTCTATAAGCTCCTGAGCTTCCTTTTCTGTGATCTTACCCTCCTCGAGATCCCTGTTGATGTAGATATCGAGGAATGTTGAGATACGGCCTACGCTCATGGCAGCACCATTCTGGGTCTTAATGGCTGCAAGATAGCCGAAATATAACCACTGTACAGCTTCCCTGGCGTTCTTTGCAGGACCTGAAATATCGAAGCCATATATATTGGCCATCTCCTTCATCTGTCCTAAGGCTCTGATCTGCTCGGCAATCTCTTCTCTCTGACGGATCACATCATCTGTCATGGTTCCGTCTCCGCAATTAGCCAGATCTTTCTGCTTTTCCTTAATAAGGAAATCTATACCGTATAGGGCAACTCTTCTGTAGTCGCCTACTATCCTGCCGCGTCCATATGTATCAGGAAGACCTGTTACAATGTGTGAATGCCTTGCCTTCTTCATTTCAGGAGTATAGGCATCAAATACTGCCTGGTTGTGAGTCTTATGATACTCATTGAAGATCTTATGGAACTTTGGATTGACCTTGTATCCATATGTCTCAGCCGCTTCCTCAGCCATCTTTATGCCGCCGTATGGCATGAACGCTCTTTTAAGCGGTTTGTCTGTCTGCAGTCCCACTACCTTTTCAAGATCCTTCATGTTTTCATCAATGTATCCCGGGCCATATGAGGTTATTCCGGAAACTACCTCTGTCTCGCATTCAAGGACCCCGCCCTTTGCACGTTCTTCCTTCTGCAACTCCTGAAGTCTGCCCCAGAGCTTATCTGTTGCATCTGTAGGGCCCTCAAGAAAGCTTTCGTCTCCATCGTACTGTGTATAGTTGTTCTGGATAAAGTCCCTGACATTTACTTCATCAGTCCATTTCTGTCCCTTAAAACCTCTCCAGCTCTCTTCAAATAATTTATTATCTGCCATATGCTCCTCCTTTTCCGGACCGGATGTATCGATCCTTATATTAACGGCCTTAATGTTAAGTTTATTCTCTAAGAAAGATCAGGATCCTGTCTGATCCATTTATGCTGATCACCTTTAAGGATCTTTCTCTTTCTTTATGACATCTAAAGAATATCATGATTGTAATCAAATATCTTTGATTACAATCAATATTATAAAAAATTTTTTTGACATAAAGAAAAAAGCCCCAAATCCCGGTCTGACCGGGCTTGAAGCTTATTTCATATCTGTATTTATTTCAGATGTTCCTGGATTGTTTTCTGTGGATAAGCACCAGCATATTATGGGCTGCCGGAAGAGCAGCAGCTTTCTTCAGATGAATGACCGCCTGTTTTGTTTTTTTCTCTGAATCTTCTTCTATTGCATACTTGCCAAATATAAGCATTCCCAGAAAATATTCAATAATCATAGTGTTATCACTATGATCAGTTAAAGGATCATATATCATGGCGTTATCACTATGATCAGTTAAAGGATCATTTATCATGGCGTTATCACTATTATCAGTTAAAGGATCATTTATCATGGCGTTATCACTATTATCAGTCAGATGATCATGACGCAGCATCAATTGCAGATCCGCGCTTGCCCTGCTCATAAGCATGTCGTCCTTAAAGCCTCCCCTGTAATAGTCAAGGGTCGTGAATGCTGCATTCATTACCATGGCATTATCTGAAGAAACAAGGCCGGCAAACCTCTTAAGTCTTATGGCTTTTTTTGAAGTCATAAATGTACCTGCGGCCTTTTTCGCGCTTATATCATCCGCGAAATCATATAATGGAGCTTCTTCATCAGCAAGCTTATTATTCTCATGATCTGCCGCCAGCAGAAAAACAAGCTCGCTTATCCTCTTACAGACAGACATATTATCATCGATATCCACCCTCATCATCAATTGGGTAAATTTTCTGTCCTGTCCGGCATTGTATGTATTTTCCTCATAACATTGCAGGGCCTGTCTGGATTCAGACAGGGCAGCCCTGAATCTCTCTTCCGGCGTCCTGCCCTCTATCATGCCCGTAAAGGCGTTTTTCTTATAAAGTGATTCACATATCAGGTATATATAAGAACACGTCTCCTTCTGGCTCACAGGAGGGATAAAGTGCATATCATCCGCCGGAGCTGTCTCATATTTATTAAGATAATCCTTATCCAGCATATCAAAGAATGAAATGATCCTTCCGGGCTTTCTCCTTGACTCTTTAATAATGAAGAACAATCTTTCCCTTCCTTCTTTAAAGTCATATGAAGACAGGTTATAAAGGCACTTTTTAAAATTTTCCGGCTTAAATATCACAGGTTCAGAGCACTCTATATCCACAGTATCAGGATCTATGATACCGGTAAGCTCTTTTAAAGTGGTCTCTCCCATAAAAAAACATGTAAGAGCATCAGCTGTGACCTTTACCTTTATCCGGTTTTTTCTTGCCTTATTTTCATTCGCACTTATATCCATGGACCTTTATCTCCAATATATTATCTGTTAAGATTCCTACCGGCATCATTATTATTTATAAATGATAAGAGGATATACTTACCGGAAACTGCAGCTGTTTCCACGATGATAATATCAAAAAAAAGCTTTGTTGTCACTTACGATCAACAGGATACAGCATCATACATAAAAAGGCGGGTCGTATATAATATCAGTCCATCAGCAGACGATCTGAACTGAAATTTCAGACAGACGCTTTCTTCAAGCTACGATCTTCAGTTCATCACATTTACTGTCATAACGGTAGATATTATCCGAAAGGAAATCATTGTCATCTATGCATGAGGTATTGACATTATGGACAAGGTTCTTAAGATATATCTCATCACTATTTCCGGCGGCCAGGATTATCATCTCATGAATGCTGCATGGAAGCACGTAATATTCACCATCCAGAATAGTATATACCTTTTTCAGAAGATTTTCGTAAAGAACTGCCGCCGCACCGCCTATGTTCATTTTATTGCTGAGTACATATACCATTGGCTGGGCGGATAATTCATTGGAAGGTTTCCTTCCTTCCAGCTGATCCATAAGATCACTTAAGGGTATCATAGTAGAAGGCAGCAGCCTCTCTGTATTTGCCCTGGCGCATTCATCTATCTCTTTCCTTCCGACACCCCAGCCCTCCATTGTAAGATTGGTAATATACAGGGTCTTCATACCACCCTTATCGAGAGAGCCGATCAGGAAATACATAACTGAAAGATCAAGAAATCTTGTGGAAGGAATTTTATCCTTAAATTTATTTTTCTCATTGCGTGAAGTAAACTTATACGCGATCCTGTTCTTAACCCTGTTAAATATATCAAAGCTCTCAAAATATGAATCAGGATCGGTCCTTTTAAGCTTCAGATCCTTTTTAAGGCATGATACGAGTTCATCGATAGTAATACCCTGTATATAATATTCATAGAAAAAGCTCAGATTATATGATCTGGATACTGTCTGCTCATTTCTTTCCGGGTTTTTTTCATTGACCGGAAGTTGATCATCTTTTCCATCATTAGTGATCACATTTCTCTTGTCTTTGCTTTCCAGATAAAATGTCTCGCATACTACTGACTGCACTCTGATATCCCTGCCCGGGACCAGCTCATAACCTTTATTAACAAAGGCCTTATTTATCTTCAAAAAAAGTGAGTACTTAAATTCGTCATAATTCATACACATTATCCTTTCCGCTTATAAGCACTGGAATATTGGAAAGTAAAGCCGGCCTTTTTCCTTATTGACATTAGAAAAGAATATATAAATACGGGAAATTATATATTCTTTAAGTAACTTTCCGGCAGGGCTTTACTTTCCGGGTGCTGTTTTCACAAGATCTCCGCCTGCATCAGGGATGGCCTCTCAAGGATAATGACCCCGTTCCATTATAAAAGTTGCGAATCCATATTATCCTTAAAAATACCCCTGTATTAATTCTGAACTAAAAAACAATTTTCCCCTCATGCAGCGGGATGATCCGGAAAAACTATCCTAAAATTACGGCTTTTCTTTTAGGATCAGGAAAATGATAACAAAATGATCTCCGTCTGATAATGTGACGATTATACGAAAATAAAAATAATTTTCTACAAATTGAACAAAAAGAGGACCCATTTTGTGCTTTTTACAACATTGTCATTGTGCAAAAGTCACAAGCAGGTCCTCAAAACTTTGGTTATATTTACTATTTACAAATGAAAAATCACGCATAAAGTCAGTATTTATGGGGCTCAAAAAGTTCACAAATTTAACTGTGACTAAAGTGCGGTCATTTACTTAAAAAACAGTTCCCGTCTTACCTTCAAGGCCCTTAAGAGCATTAGGGAGTGATGTAATGACTGCTTTCCTGCCCTGGCCGGAAGATGCGAAGTCAAGCGCTGCTCTTACCTTCGGAAGCATGGAGCCGGAAGTAAACTGACCCTCCTTAATATAGCGCTCCGCATCGGCCTCACTGAGCTTATCGAGCTCTTCCTGATCCTCTTTGCCAAAGTTTAGGCATACTTTATCAACACCTGTAAGGAAAAGAAGAACATCAGCCTTTATACACTCTGCAAGCACCTCAGCTGCAAGATCCTTTTCAATAACAGCACTTGCGCCCTTGAGACGCGTGCCCTGCTGAAGTACAGGTATTCCACCGCCTCCGCATGCGATAACGACCTGCCCTTCATTGACAAGGGCTTTAATGGCATCTGCCTCATATATTTCAAGCGGCTTTGGAGCTGCAACTATCCTTCTGTAAACACCAGGCGCTACTTCCTTTACATAATTGCCCTTGTGCTCTTCAGCCTTAGCTGCCTGTTCATCCATTTCATTGCCGATCATCTTTGTCGGATTGCCAAAAGCAGGATCAAAGGCGTCAACACGTACCTGTGTAATGATAGTGGAAACTGTACGGAATAAACCCTTATTGAGCAGGGCAGTTCTGATCTCATTCTGAAGATCAAAGCCTATATACCCCTGACTCATGGCAGAGCACAAGGAAACCGGAGCGACAGTATTGGACGGGGAAAGATGCGCATGTTCAGTCATTGCTGAATGTATCATGCCGATCTGGTCAGAATTGCTGTGGGTAATAACGGCATCATAACCTGCACCGATGATATCAGCGATAACCTCTGCAGCGAAAGCCGCATTCTCCTTCTGCTCGGGAAATGTCTTTCCAAGCGCACTGTGTCCTAAAGCGATAACTACTCTTTTATTCATATGTAGATCAGGAATATAAATATTCCTCCCCCTTTCATTCGATTTAATTTAAGGAATACATTTCATTATAATATACAAAGCCCGTAAATTCAAGCATATAGAAGTGTGTTTTTTTATTTTGTTGACATATTCAAGTCATTAAGATATTCTATAAAATATTTCTATTATGCACCAATGAATGTATATTTTTGGTCTTTCAGCAGATCTTATAATTAAGAATATACAGGTTTCAGCATATATCTGCTTTTCAACATATGCATAATTTACTGATCATTAACAATAAGGAGAAATCTCATGAAAAATATCTGCCTTATCGGCATGCCGGGAAGCGGCAAAAGTACAGTAGGTGTAGTCCTTGCAAAAAGGCTCTGTATGAAATTCATAGATTCTGATCTGCTGATACAGGAAAGAACAGGGAAAGCCCTCAATAAGATAATTTCGGAATCCGGAATAGATGGCTTCAATAAAATAGAGGAAGAGGTAAACTCCTGCATTGAAGGTGACGATCAGATCATAGCTACCGGAGGCAGTGTAATATATGGTCAGAAAGCAATGGAGCACCTTAAGGAAATATCGACTGTAATATATCTGAAGCACAGCCTTGCTGAAATAAGCAAACGCGTGGGCGACTTAAGAGACCGCGGAGTTGCAATACGTGATGGCCAGACACTGGATATACTCTATGATGAAAGAGTACCCCTCTATGAGAAATACGCGGATATAGTAATAGATTGTGAATTCAAGAATATCCGGGATATAGTGCTTGAGATAGCAGATATGTTTGAATGATCGCTATAAAAAAGTATAGAAAAACAAAAAAGCTGTGGAAAAATCCACAGCTTTTTTAGACAGCTTCAAAATCGCATACTGATAACTCTTAAATTATCCAGACCTTTTTTAAGAACCAATCAGGTCAAGTCCTCGACCTATTAGTAACAGCCAGCTTAAAGCATTACTGCTCTTCCACCTCTGCC
>JAZASR010000062.1:0-7516 GCA_036343175.1 Lachnospiraceae bacterium | reverse complement strand
TTTTATAAAGAAACAATGTTGACTGTATGTGCGGGATCTGGGTAAAGAGAACCTTCAGGATGTCCATCCGCTATACAAACAAAAAATGATATGTTCATGAGCTCATTTCTTTGGCTCACAAACATATCATACGAGGAGGAGATTTCAATGAAAAAATGTTTGGTTGGACTGCTTTTGGGAATGGTTATGCTCGCTGGCTGTGGATCGAATAGAGAATCAAGCCAGCCTGCACAGAATAACGTGCAGGTGAATGATAATCGTACCACAACAGAGGATACAGCGGGAAATGGATCCACAGTTGTCGATAACAGACAGAAGGACGATACAAGTTCGGCTGCGGCTTCTGTTGTGACAGCGGAGGATTCGGATTTTGAGAAGACCGGCTATCTGTATGAGAACTCTATTGGCGATTCTCTGTATTTTTACATCGTAAAGAACAATTCGCAGGCGACTGTTGAGGTAAACGGAAATGCGACTGCTTTTGATGCGGGAGGTAATGCAATCGGAGCCAGCCAGAGGAATATTGATGTACTTGGCCCCGGAGAGACGAGCCTAATGATATTTTACTTTGACAGCGTTACCGGCATAGATAAGGTTGATTGCGCCCTGAACTATGACACAGAAACATATTATAAGCCGGTTGTTGGCAATATCCGCATGGAGCAGACGATCAATGATCAGAATCTTACAGTGATCGCGACAAATGATGGAAATACAAATGCTCAGTTTGTAGAAGCCTATGCCCTGTTCTTCGATGCGGATAACAAGGTGGTCTCATATGACTCAACCTATGTGACTGATGGAGACAGTGAGATCAAGCCTGGAGGAACGATTTCTGTTCAGCTGGATACATATAAGGGATTTGATCATGTTGAGTGCTATCTGACAGGAAGATCTGACGGGCAGGCCTCAACGGCATCAGCAGGGGTATCGGACAGTGATTTTGCTGTTAAGGAATACTTATATGAAAACTCTATCGGAGACAGTATGTATTTCCTGGCTATCACAAATAACAGTGATAAAACTGTCGGAATAAACGGAAATATGACAGCCTACGATGCCGGTGGAAATGTTATTGGTGCTGACAGCGGTTCAATAGATGTTTTAGGACCCGGAGAACAATCCATCATGAGCTTTTACTTCGATTCCGTAAAGGGTATTGATAATGTTCAGTACACGCTGGGATATGATACAGAACCCTATTATAAGTCCGGTTTGGAAGGACTTGAGGTTGTTCAGAACATCAATGCAAAGAATGTGGTTGTTACAGTAACAAATAACGGCACAGAAGCATCGCAGTTTGTAGAGGCATATGCATTGTTCCTTGATTCTGCAGGGAAAGTGGTCAGGTATGATTCAACTTATATAGTTGATGGCGACAGCGAGATCAAGCCGGGGGCTACTCTTTCGAAGCAGCTTGATACATATGAAGCATTTGACACGGTAGAGGTATATCTGACCGGAAGAAGAGGAGGATATTGATCATGAAAAAGAGAGTATTTGCAGTCATTATGGCTATGGCATTGGTGACGTCTGTGTTCACCGGATGTGGAAAGGAAGCAGGGGAGTCGCAGAGTACAGCTCCCGTAGTAGAGGATCAGGTTGAGCAGAGTGCGGATACTGAGGAACCGACAGAATCAGCAGAAGCGGCAGCTGAAGCGGAAACATCGGATGATGGCATGAAGCAGCTTGAAGCAATTGGAGATGTGGATGTCGATAAGGGTTTGTTTAATGTGACCTTGACCATCCCGAAGGATTTTGTCGGGGAGACTACGCAGGAGAAGCTGGATGAGTCAGTTAAGGAAAAGGGATATAAGTCGGCAACCCTTAACAGCGATGGAAGCGTGACTTATGTGATGACAAAAGCTCAGCATGAGGAAATGCTGGTTGGAATCAGAGAAAGCATTGACAAATCTCTTTCAGAAATGGTCGGATCCAGCGATTATCCGAATATAACGAATGTTGAGCATAATGATAACTATACCAGCTTTACTATAACAACAAAGAATGCTGAGCCGGATATGTCAGAGTCCTTTTCGGTTATGGCGCTCTATATGTACGGCGGCATGTACGGGATCTTTTCCGGAGAGGAAGTTGATAATGTCCATGTAGACTTCAAAAATGCCGATTCCGGCGAGATTATAAGCTCAGCGAACTCGAAGGATATGGGAAATAGCGATTGAGTTTGTGGCATTGGGGCTGTCGCTTTAGATGATTAAATCATCTGGGTGAAGCCCCTTTTTTATGCCATTACATATGTATATTTGAGACCCTTGTCTCCACCTTCTGAAATTGAAGAGTACTCTATTAAGCCAATCATGTCATCGGCAGTGAAGTTAAATCCGGATTTTAAAATTCTAAATTTATGATGCTTTTTTCAGTTCAAACAGGTGTGTTCCTGTCCGCCCGGACATGATCTTGTGATGGAGTTTGTTTATATCAAATCCGATTGCAAGCAGAGTACTCTGGGCCAGGACGTTTTCTTTTCCGCGATACAGGTATCTTCTGAAGTTCATATCCTCTTTGACATTTGCAAAAGAGCCTTCAGCCTGTATGCTGCGGTTCATCCTTAACTGTGTTCCAAAGTCTCCGGTTATCCGTTCAAGACACTCTGCCCGTTTTTCTTCCATCTTTCTTGATACAGTCAATGTTTTGTTTCTGTCCTTAAAAGCGGTCTTGCAATTGTTTCCCTTTATACAATCTTTTTTATAAGGACAGTTGCGACAGCTTTTACATTCATATATCGTTACATTTCGTTTATACCCTGTGGATGATTTGACTGTTCTTGTCGATACCGCTGAAAGTTTCTTTCCATTCCTGCATATATAGACATCTGATTCCGGATCGTAGTCCATGTTTTCACGACGGCTTATGTCTTTTTTGAAATTCCTTGTTTTGGACAGCTCATAGTTCTGAGGCTTTATATATCCGACCTGACCGTTGCGTTCTACGAACACATAATTCTCTTCACTTTCATATCCGGCATCTGCAACGATATTTCTATATTTGAATGACATATATTGTTCCATTTCCTTGAGGAGCGGAATGAGCGTCATTGTGTCATTCGGATTAGGATAAATGCCAAGCCATGTGACATACTCGGAATCAACCCCGTGCTGAAGGTTATATGCCGGCTTGAGCTGACCGTTGAGCATGGCATCTTCTTTCATCCTCATGAAGGTTGCATCCGTATCTGTTTTTGCATAACTGTTTCTTTTACCACATATCCTGAGTTTTTCTTTATACTCTCTGAGTTTGCTGATATATTCCTCAAGAGTTTCTACCGAACGCTGGAGAGCATGTTTTCTTTTACCGATGCCATGTACAAACTCGATGCCTTCTTCTTTCCCCAGCCTGTACAGCTTCTTCTTGAGTCTATTAAGTGTCTGAAGAGTAATCTTATCTTCGTAGACTACCTTTATACCATAGAGTTCTTCACATTCCGCACAGAATACAGATATCTTCTCGCCAAGCTTGATCATATTTTTCGATACTGTATTCTTCCAGACAAAAGTATATTTATTGGCGACGGATTCAATCTTTGTCCCGTCGATAAATATGTTCTCGCCTGAGATCTCACCAAGATCAAGAAGGATCGTTCCGACTTCTGACATTATCTGCCTTGAACACTGCGACAGATGCATCGATATGAACCTTGCTATAGTGGAATGATCCGGTGCAGGAGCACCATCGAGAAGATACATGAAGTTGATATCTCTTCGGCATGAGGATTCGATATCACGGCTTGAATAGATCCTGTTCATAGAGGCATAGATCATTATCTTTAGCATCTGACGCGGCGAAGCCTGATTTTTTCTGATCCTGTCATAGGTAGCATACAGGTCAGAAAGGTCCATTCCCTCCACGAATGCGCTTAAAAGGCGTACCGGATCGTCCGATGGGATAGAAATTTCTATGTCGAGTGGAAGTTTGATTTGATGATACAGGGTAGAAAGAGTATAATCTCCCTGTAAGATTTTATTTAGTAGCATAAATATATTTTACAGCAAAGACCGCGCTTTTCGAAGTGCGGTTTTTGTGTTTTAGGCATAAAAATGAGGCTGTCACACGTTTTAGCGCGACAGCCCCTTTTTTTTTCATAAATCCTGTCGATTTTTCCAGATTGATGCGTATAATACTATGTAGGCATCAATTACTTGAAACAAAAACTCTCAGCATCTTGTAAATGGTAAAAAAGGAGGAAAACACATGAACGAGAACCTGAAGAAATTCCTTGAGGAAGCAAGCAAAAATGAGGGACTGAAAACAAAGCTTAAGGCCCTGACCGACAAAGATACTGCCACGGAGAAGGCAATCGAGATCGCAAAAGAGTATGGTTTTACCCTTACCGCTGAGGATTTTAAGGAAATACAAGGAGCGGTGTTATCCGATGATGAACTTGATCAGGTTGCAGGTGGAGGATGTATCTTTGGGGGTTCTAATCCTACGGGATGTCTTTTCTCTGGAAGTTACTAGATAGATCCTCCTCACTTCCCCTGCGGTCAGGGTGGAATGGGTGATAAGTCCTTTTATAGACGGCTGCAATCTGTATTGTTGAAGGAATAATATGTACTACCGACTAAAGGATGACTACTGTCTGAGAGGCTGGGAGCTGCTGCCGTATGCGGTTGTTGACAGCAAGACGCATCGGGTTCACTGGCTTGATAAGACGAAGTTTGATGCGCTCACTCTCTGTGACGGTTCTGTAGATTTCGATCTTCCGCTGATTCCCCGGGCTGTGCGTGACAGCATCGGGAAACTGGAGGAGAAGGGGTACATAGAGACCTGCACCCCAAACGCGGGAATTAAGGAACATCAGCGATATCATCGTTATGAGAATCGCTTTATGGAATCCGTGCACTGGTCTGTCACCGGCAGATGCAACTGTAAATGTAAGCATTGCTATCTGTCCGCCGCAGATGGCAGATATGGAGAATTAAGCCACGACGATGTGATGAAGATCACAGAAGAGCTTGGCAATGCGGGGGTGTTATCGTGTTCGATCACCGGCGGAGAGCCCTTGGTGCGTTCCGATTTCTGGGAAATCGTAGATGCTCTGAGCGAGCGAGGCGTATACATCAGCCAGATCTATTCCAATGGTTTGCTTGTGAACGAAGGTCTTCTGGAGAGATTCAAGCAGCGAGGTCTGTATCCCGAATTTAATATGAGTTTCGACGGCGTGGGCTATCACGACTGGCTCCGGGGTATTAACGGTGCTGAAAAGGCAGTACGCCATGCATTTGAGCTATGCAGAGACAATGGTTTCCCAACCGGTGCTGAGATGTGCTTATGGAAGGAGAATGCACATACTCTGCGTGAAAGTATAAACTACCTGGCTTCTGTGGGCTGCCGCAGCCTTAAGACGAATCCGGTAAGTGATACAGGAGCCTGGCGCGAGGGCGGTTATGCTAAGAAGCATGGTCTGAGTCATGACGAGACAATTGAGATCTATTTAGACTATCTTGAGGATTTTTATAACGATCTGCCGAATATGCATCTGTCGCTGGGAGGTTTTTTTGCTGCGAATGGCCGGGACCCTGATGTATACAGTATCCCTGCCGTACATGTATTCAAGGATCCTGAAAATAAATGTATGTGTGCACATGCGCGCACATCCATGTATATTTCCGCAGAGGGCAGGGCGCTGACCTGCATGCCGATCTCCAATGATGATGAGTTTCAGGCAGACTATCCGCTGATCCATGAGCTGGGTCTTAAGAATTGCCTGACTGAATCTAAATATCTGGAGCTTATCAATACCCGTTCCGGCACAGTACTTGAGCATAATGAGAAGTGCAGGCGCTGTGAATATCGTAAGCTTTGTCTTGGCGGCTGTCGTGCTGCCGGTCTAATGTGTCACCCCGGTGACATTCTCGCACCCGACGAATACACATGTGAGCTGTTTCGAAACGGCTGGCTGCAGAAGTTGGAAGAGAAAATCGCAGCGCTTCGTCCTACTGCCGAATGTTGGGAGCTCAAACATTTGTCCGAGCTGCAACCATTAAAATCAGATTTATTTTGAAGATTAATCTCTGGTCATGTGTATAATATATATATCTCAGGGTGGTATAATAGACTGAATTCTTGACAAAACTGGCAGGCAATTGACGGAAAGGAGAAGACCGGCTATGACAGATGAAGAAAGAAAAACGCCTGAAAAAGAAGCAAAAAAACAAATCGATGAACTGAAAGATGAGGAATTAGATCAAGTTGCAGGTGGCGGAATGTTGGATACAATAAAGAAAATTGGAGAAAGTGTTAAGGATGGAATATTAGGGCCCTTATGACCAGACACACATTTTCAGCATGAGGAGAGACAGCATATGAAACCTACGAACAAACAGAAAGCCGAAAAGACAGAAAACTTAAAACCTATTCTGAAGCTAGGTGATGAGAAACTTGATCAGGTTGTAGGCGGCTCTGGTTCAAGGCAGCCTGGGTTGACCTGCCCGGGGTGTCTCGGTTTTATTCCGGCATCAATGGAAGAACTGAACACGGCGCCTTCAATTACCTGCCCGACCTGCAAAAACACGTATCAATTAAATCACCAGGTATCGCATTCGCCAATTGACGCTTTAATGAAATTCAAGAATAAATGAAGTAACACAAAGCGTAGATCCCCCGGTCGAAAGATCGGGGGATTTTTTGACGGTAGTAAGAAATTCCGATTTCTACTACCTTTTGACTACCAATGAGGTCCAACATATGCCGGATTATGCCAAATTATGCCAGAATAGTGTTGAGAAAGCTCTGTCACGGTGACAAAGAAATGCTTGTCAGGTAAAGGCTGCGGGGATCGACTTTGTGATCATCCGCGCGGGATATGGGCGTGACGGGAAAGATAAGTGCTTCGAAGCCAACTATGAGGGCGCGAAAGCTGCCGGTCTTCATGTGGGGGCCTATTGGTACTCCTATGCGATGAGCGTGGCGGATGCTGAGCAGGAGGCCGTGCGCTGTATCCAGACCCTGAAGGGAAAGCAGTTTGACTTCCCGGTATATTTCGATGTGGAGGAGAAGAAGCAGTTCCAGAAGGGGAAGGCGTTCTGTGATTCCATCATCACGACCTTCTGTACGGCGCTTGAGAGGGCAGGCTACTTCGCCGGCTTATATATGTCAACATCCTACCTTCATGACTTTGTCTCGGAGTCTGTAAGGAAGCGGTTTACGATATGGGTGGCGCAGTATGCCAAGGCCTGTAAGTACCGTGGCGATTACGGCATCTGGCAGTATTCCTCCAAGGGGAGGATCGGAGGGATCAAGGGAGACGTTGACCTGGATGAGGCATATACGAATTTCCCTTCAATCATCGTCCCGAGAGGGTTTAACGGATATAAGGGTTAGAGAAATAGTCCCGCTTGGATAATTCGTTGTCCGGGGCTAGCGTAAAATTTTTGTAGGATTCAGTACCATAAAGAATGAGAACCCCTATAACCTGTGATAAAGTATTTAGCGACAAAACTAATACAAACAGGAAGGCGTTCTCATGATTAACAGTATACAGCAGTTTGCGGATTGT
>JAZASR010000061.1:0-7674 GCA_036343175.1 Lachnospiraceae bacterium | reverse complement strand
TTTCAATGCCCTGTCGTCTCCCAAGTTTTACGGCCGCATCAAAACCATTGTCCTTGCTGACAATATAGGTGTCTTCATCCTTTCTAATCCGAAGGAACATGAGACTTACAAGTTGGAAATCCAAAGCGTTCGGCGTACCGTGATCTGCTTTAAATATTTCTAACTGTGTCTTACAGTTCAGAAGCTTTTCTACGCAGTCAAAATGAATACAATTGGCACTGTCGCTGTATAAAATGATGACCTTGTCCTTCTCCGAAAGCTTTTCAATTCCGCTTAGCCCCTGATTACTGACATTCTCAAAATCGACATAAAATACTGACATACAAAACTTCCTCCGACGAAGTATGCTACCGGAATGTTTCCTGTATCAAAGCTTCATGTATCTTTCCGTTGCTTACCACAATATCTGCCCACTTTGTAAAATCGATTGACTCTCCCTGATATCCGGAAACCTTTCCTCCTGCCTCTTCTACAAGAAGTATTCCTGCAGAAAAATCCCAAGGCTTAAGTCGTCTCTCAAAATATCCGTCAAGTCTTCCACACGCAACATAAGCTAAGTCCAGTGCTGCGCTACCAGCCCGCCGGTGTCCTGCGTCTTCATAAATATTCTTTTGAAAAGATCAAAATTCCTATCAGCATATTCCTTCTGATACGGTGTTGTCCCGACTGCGATCAGACTATGCTCCAGGTCCTGCGCCTTGCTCACCTGAATTGGCTTCCCATTAAGAAAAGCTCCTTTTCCTCGTTCCGGAAAGAACATCTCATCTGTATAGGGCTGATAGATGAATCCTCCCACAAGCGATCCTCCTTCAGCATAGCCCACAGATACGCAGCTGAACCGATCATCATGTACAAGATTCGTTGTCCCGTCACATGGGTCTACGATAAAGAACTTTCCCTGAAAATTAATCCCGTCGTTGTCCTTTTCCTCTGCAAGGAATTGTACATCCGGATAAAGCTCACCAAATTTTTCCTGAAGAATTCCCTGCACGGTAACATCAACACTCGTCACATAATCCGCTAGTCCTTTCTCCCGAATCTCCGCAGCCTTCTTGTTATCACTGAACAGCGGACGAACAGAACGTATGATTTCAAAAACTTTATCTTTGTCGATTCCCATAAGCCATCCTCATTACATCTCTCAATTCTTATCGCAGATCAAACCAATATTTTTGATTATTATTGAAATCAAATATTCGCTCACACCGTTCTCTCACCCCGGAGCACTTTTCTATAGTCATCGAGATTCTCTCTAAGAAGTGTCGGAATATCCAACTCATACGGGCATCTGGTTTTGCAGACACCGCAATTTATACAATCCTCAATCTTATCCATTTCTTTCTGCCATTCCTCGCCCAGCCATTTTTTTGATGGTGCTCTTCGGATCATAAGGCTCATCCGGTTACACTGGTTGATCGTAATGCCTACAGTGCACGGCATGCAGTAGCCACAGCCTCTGCAGAAATTCCCTGAAAGCTCATCCTGCTCATGCCTGATGTAAGCCTCCATCTCCTCCGTCATCGTCGGCGTATTCTCCATATAGGACAGCCATTCCTGAAGCTCGCTCTCGCGCTGAATGCCCCAGATTGGGAGTGCATTGTCGAACTGCGACATGAAAGCCATCGCCGCTTTACTGTTGTTAATGAGTCCACCCGCAAGTCCCTTCATGCATATGAACCCCATGTTGTGTTCCTTTACCATCTGATAAAGCTTTAATTCTTCTTCAGAAGCAAGATAACTGAATGGGTATTGCAATGTTTCATAAAGTCCAGACTCGACGATTTCCTTCGCGATGCCGATCTTATGTGTTGTTCCGCCGATGTGATGAATCTTCCCCTGCTTTTTCGCCTCCAGCATGGCCTCATACATGCCGCTGCCATCGCCAGGCTTCCAGCAGACATTCATCTGATGGAACTGATAAATATCGATGTATTTGCAATTCATTTTGGCAAGTGAGATCTCAAGATCCTTCCAGAAATCTTCCGGTGTTAACGCATGCGTTTTCGTCGCGATGACGATCTCTTTCCGTTTCGTTTCGAAAATTCCGCCCGTCTGTCCAAAGGCAAGCCCGACCTTATCCTCAGAGTCGCTATAGGCTCTGGCCGTATCGAAAAACCGCATGCCGCCCGCATATGCCATTTTAAGAAGATCCGCAGCAACCTCCATAGAATCCCTCTGAATTGGCAACGCACCAAAACCATTCTGCGGTACAATTATCCCTGTTGATCCAAGTGTTACATTCCTCATATGATATCCCCTCTCATTCCTGGAAACTATCTATTTCCAAATGTAAATTTTGATATAAATTACACTAATTCTCCCGCTTTCCATTTGTCCAAAGCTTTGCTATCTTGATATGCGATAACCACCTTTTCTGTATTGACAAGCCGCCGAAGTTTCCCACGATGGATAAGTTTATCGACCTCAGCCTGGTCTCCTTTTACTTGTGCGCATCTTATCAGGAAAATAAGGATATCTGTCTGGTCCTGTTTGCATTTCTCAAGACCTTCTTTTGCAATGGCAACTGCTTTATCATTCTTTCCATTGGCATGATAATACGAAATAAGATCAATGTACGGAGCATTCTCTCTTCCAAGATGATTCTCTATATACTTAACATATTTTTCCATATGTCCATGAGCCCGGTAGATCTCCGCAGCATCTTTTTCCATATGAGGGCCACACCCATCCATATATTCAGCAAGTTTTATCCACTCGTCATCATTTTTACATAAAGCTTTAATAAGATCCTCCATAGGATCAAGAACGCCATAATAGTCGTAGTAGTCGTTATCGATTATATCCTGTAAAATTTGGAATCTAAGTTCCCATGGTTCCTCATTCTTTTTTAGATATTTGACTGCCTTTTCAGACATGTCCCAGATCACATCGATCTGTATCTGGTCATCTATATATGCCTCATGACTAAGGCTTTCTATCTCAACCTGTATTTCGTTCCAAAATTCTTCAAGATCCGGATTTTTACGGTGTTCCTGTTCTTCCTTCTTACGATCTTCCGTTATACTCCTTAGATCATTTAAGAATTTTTGCTGTTTATCGTCAGGTACGAGACTCGCTTCTCTAAGGATAAATGTGTTTTTATCCATCTCAGACATTTGAAAAAGAGTTTTGATCACCTTGTCGTAATAGTTTTGGAAATCATTCTTCGACTTCATTGAATAAGCCCTACTTTCTTCTGATAAAGATATTTTGTGATCAAAGATTTCTTACAGTTTGATCACTTCCTGCACATATTCCTTAAGTTCTGTACTGAACGGAGCGAGGTCTTCCATCGTAATCGCTCCAGCTCTCATAAGTAGTACAATATCGTATAAGGCATCAGCCTTAGTGAGCTCCAGCTCCACGCCTGGCCTTTTCTTATCCTTTCTGATTCTTTCTTCCAGCTTCCAAAATCTGTCAGAAGGATCAAGTTTCTCGTTCTGCAGTATCTTTATGTACTCCTGATCGAGTTTATCCATATACTGCTCCTGCCAACCGCCTATCTTTTCTTGAAACAATTTCCAGTCTACCTTTGAGATTTCCATTTATTTTTTTCCTTTCTACAATCCTGTCCATATTTTACTTTCCGTTTATATTTTCTTTCCGTATCTTTTCCTCAGTCCACTGATCGATCACATCGTGGAATTTTTCTAGATCTGGATTGCATTTCACATTTTCTCTTCCATACGATAGCTGTAATGAATATTCCAGTGGAAGCCATGTTGAAATATCCGACTCATCATGCGAGATCAATGCTTCCAGCTTATCTAACGACTTATAAACCTTTGCCTCATCCGTTTTCTGATCTTCCATTTCTTCAAGAAGTGAAAGCCACTCTGAGCGGACAGACTCTGGAAAGTCATCAACCCATTCATGAAAAAGCTTGTCTTCTTTTGCCGTGTCTTTCTCACCTTTTTCAAATGCAGGAATATCGCCGGTAAAGGATTCTCCAAGATCATGGATAAGGCACATTCTGATTACTTTATCCATATCGATACCAGAAAATGCAGGTTCATCCCGAAGAAGCATCGCCATTAGTGCAATCCGCCAGCTGTGATCCGCCACTGATTCCTTCCGTTCCTTTGTAATCCAACAGTGCCTTGTATTTTCCTTGAGCTTCCCGGCCTGTCTTAAAATCTCCAATAACTTTTCTTGTGTCATATCGCTCCTTCATTGATCAGCTCTGCATCTGCATAATTTTCCTTCTCAGAGTTTAATAAGCACCTGTATGTCCTTATCAACAAGTTTAAGAAATGATTCTGCATCTTCCTTCGTCCCGACAATCGATCCGTAATGAATCGGAATCACCTCACCAGGACGCATTGCATTCACTAGCTCCGCTGCCTCCTTCGGATTCATCGTAAACGTTCCGCCAATCGGTACAAAGGCAATATCACATGAAATATCCTGCAACTCTTTTACATTATCAGTGTCACCGGCAACGTAATAGGTTGTCTCATCCATTGTTACAACATACCCGAGCCATCCATTTCTTTTCGGGTGGAAAGGCTTCAGCTTGTTGTATGCCGGAACTGCATGAATGCGAAGGCTATCTATATTGGCTTTGTCTCCTGCCTTAAGTGCCATTCCCTTATTCCTAACAGTAAATTGCAGAAGATCTTTCTTCATTGTCTCCGGAAAGACAAATACTGTATCATCCTTCATGACCTTTCCTATCGAACCAGGATCCAGATGATCATAGTGCGCATGTGTTATAAAGATAAAATCTGCATCATGGCTTTCCGCGCTAATCTTAAAAGGATCAAAATACAAAATCTTATTCCCTGCAATCCGAATACTGCTCTGTGTATTAACAGAAATCTGATCACCATTCATTGTCATGCCTTCTTTCTATTTTGAATTAGATTGCGCATCTACTAAACTACATCTTCATAAATCTGCTGTATGTTCTTTCCAATATTCGTAGAGTGAATGTACCCAAATGGAATGTTTTTAGTCCGGACAATATGAATGAATGTTCCATATATACTGTGGCAGATTGTATCCGTAAAGAAATAAACATAATCCGCATCCAAAACAACATGTGGATCATTTGCTGCCGACACTCCGGGTTTAATGAATTTCCATTCAGGAAACTTTTGCCTAAGCTGTGAGGTCCAGTTCGAATGTCCGCCGATGATTATGATTTTCTTACCGCGAATCTTTTGCTCCATCGTCGCCTGATCTTCTTCTGATATTTCAAGATCTTCTTCTGTGAGACCGTATACAAAATTTCGAAGCTTTACAAGTTCTTCATGCTCATCACTGATCTTCTCTTCATCAGTTTCGATTTCCCTGATTCTCCTCCTGGCTTCGCTATAGAGGCTCTGCGTATGAATGAGCTTCTGCTCCTTTACCTTCAGATCCGACTGAAGCCGTTCAATCTCAGCTTCCAATGCTTCCGGATTTGAAACTTCCGATTTCTTTAGAACCACATTTGCCAATAGAGCAGGTTTTTCTTTGACATTTGCCGTCTTTATCTTTGTCTCATCAACAGGCTCCCACCGGCTTTCTTCTTTCCTCCAGATATCTTCCCTTCCAAGAATTGCATCGAGGTCCTGATCAAAGTCCATTATCTGTGAAGAGAATGCCTGAATCGTTCTGAAATTCAAAACATAAAGCCGCATCTCTTCTTCTGTGAATGTTCGGTCTGGATATACCAGAGACAGTATCGATCTTGTGAGTGTATAGGAATTATGCAGAGAGCTTTTCGTCCGATTGCATTCTGTATCGTAATACGGTACCATCCCAAAATATCGAAAGGCTGCGCCTGTAAATTTTTCAAGATCAAAATATTTTCTGTAATTCTTCCGGCAATGCTTATTTTCTACTGCATCTACCGGAAAATACTTTTCCACTTCCTTATCGCTCTGCTCTCTCAATTTCTTAGGGATATCGAAATACTCAATATCGGATGGATAATCATCTGAAAAATCCTCTTCAAAATATTCATGGATCTTTAAAAAGGCAATTGGTATATCAAGGCTTAGTCCAATTCCAAAGAACCTGGTGACTGCCAAAATTCTTGCCATCGTAATCTCTCGAGGTTCTTCTTCATTTTCAAAAGCACAGAGTTCATCATATGAAATATCCCGGAATCGTTTCAAGGCTTTATACTCATTGCGATAATAAATCTTATACATTCTACGGATCAACTCCGCAGCATAAGCATCATCGTCTCTTGCAGCCGAAAAGATCATATTCATCACCTTGACCTGCAATGCCGACATTGGTGACTGCACATCCATGCTGTCGATTCCAAAGGTTTCGTCCGTATATTTTTTAATATCACTTCCGACATGCCGAAGAAACTCATTGGCAATGAGTGGAAAATCTGTCTCCATCTCTTCATTCACAAACGTCCTTACAAATATTTCATCAGTATCTGCTTCTCCTTGCATAATCTGAGAAAACGCAATGCTCTTCATACTATCCGGCATCTTTAATTCGTTAGCGTCATCTGAGAAATCGTAATCTATTCGTTCCATAAAACCTCTTTGTATTTTTCCATGATACTGCGAGAGTTCTTTTTTACAGCTGTTCTCCATAGCCCTTAAGGAAATTATAAATGTGATTGAGCTCCGTTTCCATAGAAAACCACCTCTTATTAATTTTGAATCTTTAAAATCAAAAATGCCGTCTTCACATATTCTCTGCAAAGACGGCTCTCACATTCTATGATTGATATTATTCCCATATCGGGATATCTTTCATTTCTCTATTTTTCTAATCATCTCCTTATCCTTGTAATCATTTGCTTTTTATCAATAAAATTCAAGCAAGCCGAATCCCATCGCGTGGGCCTAAACTGCTCCGGGTAGCCAGCGCAAGCAGGGACCAAATGGGCCTCCGGCCCTTTGGTCAGCTTGCCGGGCTCCGCCCGGACCCCACACTTCTCCTTCGGAGAAGGCTACGCGTTTTTTCAAAACGCTAAATTAGCCACCTCCACATATTCTCAAAATTAAAATTTCAAAGTGTCGGCTTTCCGCGCTTTTGCCGTTTCTGTTTCGGTTTCGATTTTTCAATTTCAAGAATTGTCTCGACATTTTTCCGAGCAATTTCAAAATTTCTCATCTTATCTTTTACAGATTTGTATTCACGATAAAGTGCTCTTTTTTCATCCAGCGTTTTTCGAAATTCTTCGTTTAAATTCTTAACTCTTGGCAATTTCTCCAGCCCTATTTCATCAAAATACTTTTTTGCCGCCTTATGAAGTTCAATCTCTGTTCGATGGTCTTCGAGATAATTTTTCGAATAGCCATGCTTCCGATACTCTGCATAAACATCTTTCGTCTTCACATATGTAATGATTTGTTTTCGTAGAGCCGAAATACTATCGAGTATTTCTTCTTTTCTCTTAATCTCCGTTCGAAGGCTCTGATAATCCTCTGCCGCTTGATCCGTGATATCACAAAGACTTTGATAGCTATCGATATTGTGTTCCTGAAGAAAAAGAACAGTCTTAGCCATCTCCTTTGCATTAAAGGTCTTTGCCCAGCCGGCATAGCCCTTTCCTTTTTCAGTAAGCTTTCTCTCAACATCAATAAGAAAATGAATCGTCTCGCCGGTCTGCTCTGTCTTTTTCTCTTCCTGCTTTTCTGCCTGCTTCTTCTCGATTTTCCACTTTGGCTCGATAACAGACAAACCATTCTCTAAACAGATGATGTCGCTGAT
>JAZASR010000060.1:0-7946 GCA_036343175.1 Lachnospiraceae bacterium | reverse complement strand
GATAAGAGTGTAAATGTAAGCCTTGGAAACTATGATAAAAAGTCAGGCGTATATGTTATGGATGAGAAAGACAGGAATAAAGTATTTCTTTTCTCAAAAGAATTTTATACAGCAGCTGACATCCGCTCCAATGATCTGATACAGGTCGAAGCTTTTCCAAAGATGTATATGGAAAACGGACTTTCAATTGTCGTAAAAAAGGATGGAAAAGAAGTCGTTCATGCAGAGAGAGATACATCAGAAGAGAGCGAATATTCAAGATACAGGGGATGGCATATGGTTGTCCCATATGAAGGATATGCAGGCAGCTGGCATAATATTAGGGCATACTTTGCGAAATTTAATTATATGAAGTTTTCAAAATGCTGGGATTACTCGCCTTCAGAGGATGATCTGAAGAAATATGGCCTGGATGTACCTGAGTATGAGGCAGACCTCAAGTATACCGATGATGACGGGAAAGAATATCATATAGATCTTCTGGTCGGAAAAGAAGCTTCAAAGGGCAATTATTATGCCAAAAATGCTGATTCGGATCCAGTCTGGATTCTGCCGGATACATTCATAAAATCATTTATGGATATTGAGCCTTCAATTAGTGCAGCCGATATATTCCTTACGACAGACCTTTCAAAAGATCAGAAATTCATATTGAGAGATGGCAATGAATCGATCGAATATACATTCGACCGCACTGAAAAGGATAATGCTGTTATTCCGACCCCGAATCCTAATGTTGTTGTCATAGAGACACCTGATCCCGGTCAATATGAGTATGATTTTAATGTTTCCTGTGATGGGAAGGATATCGACGGTAAGAAGTTTATCGATACATATCAGAAGATCAAGGATATAAAAGCTGTTGGAGAGATAGATGATTCAAAGATCGAGGGGCCTGATGAGACTATATATTCAATGTCTGTTACCGATGATAATGGCAGCACCCATACCGCCGATTTCCTGAACTATGACGGAGTTAATTTCTACCGTGTAAGGGTAGATGGAAAGATGTTCTTCCTTGCAAATAAGCCTGATGTAGATAGTCTTGCCAGGGAATTAGAGGGATTCATCGGTTCCTGATAAGATCTTATATCATTAATGAACATGATTCTTTTTATTATTTAATTGTTTAGCGAGGTCCTTTAACAGGGCCTCCTTTTTTTGCTCATTCAATTTATCATAACCCGGTATAGACTCAAGTATATCAGAATCTATGTGGTCAACGGAATATAATATGATCCTTAAGCATGATTCAACATAGTGCTGGGTAAGCGCAAGAAGATCATCCTCCTGCTTCTCAGTAAGAAAAATGCCTGCATTGCAAAAGACCGGGTCTGAAGCAGCTGAACTTTTTTCATTTTTATTCTTAACGAGTGCACCGGACCCTGTATGCAATATGCTTTCATTAACCTGATTATTATCTGAGGCCTGTCTTTTTTTTGCCCTCCGGTCTCTATCATGAATGCCTCCACCATTATTTATATTGGATGTAAGTATACTCAGATCTATATTGAATTCATCAGCAAGGTATATAAGATCTTCTACTTTAAGGCTGGATCTGCCTCTTTCGATCCTGCTGATCTTGGACTGGTCATTAAATACTTTTTCTCCGAGTTCTGCCTGGGTAAGCTTAAGTGCGCTCCTGAAGGCGCTGACTCTCTGGCCTATCTCACTGTAACAATTAGAAATATATGCATTATCCTGCCTTAAGTTGTCATCATGCTCTTTTTTATTAGGAAATTTTAGGCTGTACCTTTCATTTTCTTCCCTGCTCATCGTCTTATCTCCTGTAATTATGCTCATGGTGAATAATGTATTTTCAATATACATAATAAGATAAGGCAGAGCATTAATTCATTCCGTATGAACATATGATATGCGTAATATGCATAATTTTCGAAAAAAAATATCCGGTGCCTGGATAAAAGCACCGGATATCATAATATATTCATTTTTCAGGACTTTTCATGATCTGAAAAACAGTCCTTGTATGACCTTTTACACAGAGGCCTTTATTTTAGCCCATAATAACCTTTACGTCGTACTCTGTAACGTCCTTCTCGTAAGGGATGACAGTTGTATTCTCATACTCCCTGCCATTTACTATGAGTTTCTTAACACCCTTCTCGACCTTAGCTGAGTCATCAACAGAGATGTGGTATGTTCCCTCACGGAACTTCCTTGTGATCTCAATATGAGTACCTACTTCATCGGGATCGATGCATGGGTCGATCGAAAGACCTTTGAGTGTAGGCTGAACACCGCAGATATATTGTGAAAGGTTAAGGAATGTCCAGGCAGCTGTACCTGTGAGCCAGCTGTTCTTAGCCTGACCGAAGAACTTGGCATCCTTGCCTGCAACCATCTGTGAGTATACATAAGGCTCTGTGCAGTGGATCTCTGAGATGTCCTCTATGTAAGCAGGGCAGGTCTTCTTATAGATCTCGAATGCCCGCCTGCCATGTCCGAGTACTGTCTCGGCACATGATACCCAGGGATTATTGTGGCAGAAGATACCTGCATTTTCCTTGTACCCTGGCGGATATGAAGAGATCTCACCAAGCTCGAGATGATATTTTGTATAAGGCGGCTGAAGAAGCACGATGCCGTACTTGGTATCGAGATGCTCCTTTACAGACTGAAGAGCCTTCTCGGCTTCTCCTGTTTCCTTGCCGACACCGGCGAGTACGCAGAAGCCCTGTGGCTCGATAAAGATCTTACCTTCTTCACACTCTTTAGATCCGACCTTATGACCGTAAGCGTCGTAAGCACGTACGAACCACTCGCCGTCCCAGCCATCCTTAAGGAGTGCCGCATTCATCTTCTTAACTTCTTCTCTTGCATAATCGGCCTCTGCCTGATTGCCCGTGAATTCACAGAGATCAGCATACTGACCGCCATAGAGTACGAACATGCCGCCGATGAATACTGACTCGGCAACCGGTCCCTCAGAAGGTCCGAATGTCTGGAAAGACTCACCAGGATGCTCTGAGAAGCAGTTGAGGTTTAAGCAGTCGTTCCAGTCTGCACGTCCGATAAGAGGCAGATCGTGAGGACCTTTATGGTTAACGATATAATCGAATGAACGCTTAAGGTGATTCATAAGAGGTGTGGCCTTTGACTCATCATTGTCGAAAGGAACCATCTCATCAAGAATAGTAGTATCACCGGTTTCACGAACATAAGCTGATGTACCGGCGATGAGCCAGAGCGGATCATCGTTGAAGCCGGAGCCTATATCTGAATTGCCCTTCTTTGTAAGAGGCTGATACTGATGGTAAGCAGAGCCGTCCTCGAACTGGGTAGAAGCGATATCAATGATCCTCTCACGTGCACGCTCAGGGATGAGGTGTACGAATCCGAGAAGATCCTGGCATGAATCTCTGAAGCCCATGCCGCGGCCTATACCTGACTCGTAGTAGGAAGCAGAACGTGACATGTTGAACGTAACCATGCACTGGTACTGGTTCCATATATTGAGCATACGGTCGAGCTTCTCTGAACCTGACCTGATAGTGAACTTGGAGAGAAGATTATCCCATTGAGCCTTGAGCTCTCCAAGGGCCTGATCGACCTGCTCATCAGTCTTATATTTAGCGAGGAGCTTTAATGCCGGCTCTTTATTGATAACGTTAGGAGCTGTGAACTTTTTGTCCTCAGGGTTCTCGCAATAGCCAAGCACGAATATCAGGCTCTTTGTCTCGCCCGGCTTGAGTGTTACGTTGATCTGGTGTGAACCGATAGGATACCAGCCGGATGCAACAGAGTTGTGTGCCTGTCCCTCATCTACGACCTGCGGGTCGCTTACCGGATGATAAAGTCCAAGGAATTCATCGCGGCTCGTATCATAGCCGTCAACAGGTGAATTAACAGCATAAACAGCAAAGTGGTTGCGTCTCTCTCTGTATTCTGTCTTGTGGTAGATGGTTGAACCGCCGTCAGTGATCTCAACTTCACCCGTGCTTAAGTTTCTCTGGTAGTTTGTCATGTCGTCCATGGCATTCCAGAGACAGAACTCGATATATGAGAATACCTTGAAGCTCTTCTCATTATCGGAAGTATTTGTGATCTTAAGTCTGTTTACCTCGCAGGCATCATTTACAGGAACGAATGCTGTAAGCTCTGCCTTGAGACCGTTCTTAGATGATGTGAACTTTGAATATCCCATACCGTGGCGGCACTCGTAAGAATCGAGGTCAGTTCTTACAGGCATCCATCCCGGATTCCATACTGTATCCCCATCTTTAATGTAATAGTAGCGTCCGCCCTCATCATTAGGAATGTTGTTGTAACGATATCTTGTGATACGAAGAAGCTTAGCATCCTTATAGAAGCTGTAACCCCCGCATGTGTTGGATATCAGTGAAAAGAAACTGCTGCTCCCCAGATAGTTGATCCATGGAAGAGGTGTCTTAGGTGTATTTATGACATACTCTCTGTTAGGATCATCAAAGTAACCAAATTTCATTATTACCTCCGTTCCTGCCTTCCGGCATTGTTTTCCTTAAAGCGTCATAAAAAAAGAGATCGATCTGTCCTCAAAACACCTTAAAGACTTTTAGATCCGGGACCATCTCTTTTTGCTTTATGAACACTTCATCTAAATCACAATTATAGAATAGAAAGCCTTAAAAATCAAGGAAATTATATAGCTTAATCAGTTTAGTAAGTTTGGAGATGATCTCCTGATGAGCATCTGCTTCGATATTATCTGACGCGTCTGCAGCTATGATATCAAGACCCGCCATCCTGCCGGATCTCTTTGCATCATGAAGTAAAAGAACTAATTTTGAGAGAATTGCAAAATCTTCTTCGGGGAGCTCTCTGACCTGAAAAATAAATGAAGTCATGGTAAGATTGTCAGAAAAGTCATATGTCTCATCTTTATTCTGAATAAAGCTTCCCCGGAAGCTGTGCTCCATATTTCCGGATCCCGGGGTATTTTTTTCATGATGAGCATTACTGTGAATATCGTATTCGTAAGGATCTGAGATCTTCTCATTCAAACTTCTTAATGACCATCCGGATTCGTATATACCATCGAGATACTCACCCGGATCTATCCTCAGAACATCACACATCTTTAAGAACAGATCTAAGGAGGGAAATCTGTTTTCCTTTTCCAGTTTTGCTATATAGTTCTGACTCATTGAAATGGATCGTGAAAGCTTTCTTGCAGAAATATTCCTTCTCTTACGCAGCTCCTGCGATTTTGCGATAAATTTATTAATATTTATAATCTTATAATTATCCGACATATATTCCCGCCTGTTCTGAAATTTGAGCCATTGAAAGAAATTTGAAACCTGTGTCAGGAAAATGACATGTATATGGAAATATTAAGATTTTGAAGGGTATCAGGCAAAATTGAAAATTAAGTGATGTTATGATAAAATAATTAATTTGTATGACTTGGATCATTGTGAAAAATATTCTGATGTGGTTTTAAACATAAGAATAAGAAAGGTATATAAAAGTTCATGTGGAAAGCTGGCAGATGGAAGGATTATGAGGTGCTCGATGCATCTGATGGGGAAAAGCTCGAAAGATGGGGAGAGTATCGACTCTTAAGACCTGATCCTCAGGTCATCTGGCATACAAAGAAGGATAAAAAGCTCTGGTCGTCCATCAATGCTCATTACCACAGGAGCAGTAAAGGTGGAGGAAGCTGGGAGTTTTTTGACCTTCCGGAAACCTGGTCGATACATTATGAGCTTCCTGACGGCATTGAGCTAAAGTTCAATATTGAGCCTTTTAAATTCAAACACACCGGCCTTTTCCCGGAGCAGGCGGCAAATTGGGATTGGTTTTATAATATTATAAAAGAAGAAAGAGACAGACATCCTTACCATGATATAAAGGTACTCAATCTATTTGCCTATACTGGCGGAGCAACACTTGCCGCTCTGGCAGCCGGAGCACAGGTCACTCATGTCGATGCTTCAAAGGGCATGGTAGGATGGGCAAAGGAAAATTCCGTAATATCCGGTCTTCGTGACAGGCATGTCCGCTGGATTGTGGATGATTGTACAAAGTTCGTGGAGCGTGAGATCAGGCGCCGGAATACCTACGATGCCATCATTATGGATCCGCCGTCATATGGGAGGGGACCAAAGGGCGAAATATGGAAGATGGAAGATAATATATATGACTTTCTGCTGCTTTCCTCAAGACTGCTCTCAGATAAGCCCCTGTTTTTCCTTATCAACTCTTATACGACGGGTCTGCAGCCTCTCGTTCTTGACTATATGACCCGGACCATCATCGGGTCAAAGTTTGGAGGGGTTATCCATTCTGAAGAAATTGGCCTGCCAGTGACAAAAAGCGGACTTGTACTTCCCTGTGGAGCTTCTTGCAGGTGGGAAAGAGGCTGAACACATATGCCTGCGCGAGGACTATTAGCAATACAGATGTATCTTCAGGCGTATTTTAAAAGAAAAAAGTATATGATTATATTTTAATAAATAGAAAGCTGTGAAAATATGAGGTATACCGCAAAAAAGCTGAACGAGATCCTCAAAGAGGATATGGAGAAATATGCTGACGAGGGCATTACACTTCGCCATGATATCAGTGTTGATGATTACAATGATCTGCGCCGCTCGGTAAAATGGATACTATTAAAGCCTGAGCGCGCTGAGAAGGCACTCAGGAATTCTTTTTATAAGCTGATAGCTTATGACGGTGATAAGCCGATCGGAATGGCCAGGATCGTAAGTGACGGCGGGTATACGTATTTTATTACCGATGTTATAGTCCGTCCCGAGTACCATCACAGACATCTGGGGTCAATTCTTATCACCAATCTTCTGAAGTTCATACAGGATGACTTAAGTGAGGATGAAACAGTTATGATAAGTCTCATGTCTGCTTATCACAGGGAGACATTTTATTCCCGTTTTGGTTTTCATACCCGTCCGTTCGGCAATCACGGATGCGGGATGAGTATGTGGATATCACGCATTGCAGATGGATCAGTGCTTACTTCCTGAAAAATAAAAAAAGTACTTGCAAATTTGCAGCAGGGTGTGTATAATGGAAAAGCTGACGAAAAAAGTCAGGTCATAATATGTGCGTGTAGCTAAGCTGGATATAGCGTCTGACTACGGATCAGAAGGCCGGGGGTTCGAATCCTCTCACGCACGTCAAATGATAAAGGGTCGGGTGAGGCTAAGCCTCATCCGACCCTTTATCGTTCGAGTCCGGTCGGACTCGAACGGGGTTCGGTCTCCGCTCCGCTCCGGTCGGCGCCAAAGAGTCGGTCCGCTGGACCGACGGCGCCCTCTCACGCACGTGCTTTCATTACTATACCTGCATCATTTAATATATTTGAAAAAAGAAAGCATATAAAAGTAGAGGCTATTATTCCAACTGTTGAAACCGTGTTGTTTTTGCATAGTTTTTAAGCTAGTAATATTAAAAAAAGATGTTGACAGTAAAACAGAAGAGTTTTATAGCTGTTTTTAGGTAATTAAAAAAAGTATTGTCCTTACTTTAATAGGACTAATAATTTGTTTTATTATTTTCAATTACGGGAGGGGAAAGAATGAAGATCAGAACCAATATCAAAACAATTGTATGTTGCATTTTTTTATGCATTTTCACTAATCAAATATTTTAGTGTTTTTTCTGAAAAAAACATATTTGCAGCACAGATAAATGACCCTTCACCGGATATAAATCACGAAGCAGCTGCAGAGATACTTGGTAAAACGCATTTTGTCAATGAAATTATTGACCAGACGATCTGTCTGTTGATTATCTGCATCTCGTTGACGGTCTTGTGGCATAAGGTCAGATCTTTTAATAATATTAAATGGGATGATATACAGTGTCCCTGTTTTTTATTTTTGAGCTTTATTGCATTTGTTTTTCTGTCGCAAAATATTTCCAGATTTTATTTCGTCTGCAGAAATCAGGCAGAAAGCGAGGTATTATGAAAAAAG
>JAZASR010000059.1:0-8055 GCA_036343175.1 Lachnospiraceae bacterium | reverse complement strand
TGACCAGCCATCTTCTGTAAAGTGTTTCAGCACATACTCCAGAAACGCTGATCTGCTCAGGAAGTCATAATGCCGGCAACTGTGCTTTCGGTTGTCCTCATAGGCTTTCTGACCGGCAGACGCCTTATAACGGGTCACATGGCCGTTATACAAGGCAACTGAGCCACGTGCTATTTCGTTCGAGACAGTGCTAGGTGAGCAGCCGATCTCACGGGCAATTGCCCGGATGGAGTAGTGGTCTTTAAGACGAATCTGAATAAGAACCCGTTCCTCATACGAAAGATGTTTGCCTTAATATGGGAAGCTATGGTAGAATGGGAGTAGTCCATGGTGGCGATTCTCCTGTAGAAAGTTTGTTGTGGTGACTTACATTCTACCAAAGATCCTGCCATGGATCTTTATTTTATTCAGATGTCCAACTTCATTTTACAATCGGCGTTTAAATGATACTGAGCTTACAGTTAGTAATTGTATAAAAGAGTATAATTTTATTTTTGACAACGTTGTTTTGTCAGATGAGGATAAGTTTTCATTGGTGGATGGAGAAACAAAAGTCAGGGATGCAGTTTCGTTTGTAGAAGACAAATTTAACAAGAATCTTTCCCAATATGAAAATAATAAATTTACGTACAAAGTGCAGCATCTTTATGTAATAAAAAATCCGGAAAATGACTGTTATGATTTTAATATGGTTATAGGAAGAATATACCGGGATATTCCTATAGATACATGTTCTGACTTTTTAATATCGCCGGGAAAATGTTATGATAAAGTACATTGCGGTTCCCATATGATGGTAATAATGCGTCATAAAAATAAACTGGATTATGTAAATATCATGACTGAGCTTTTCGAAACTGAATCGGAAGAAAAAGAGGAAAAGATTATTTCGCCGCTCTGGGCAGTTAACAGAATTAAAGAGACTATTGCTCATGTGAATGGAATGTCTTTTGTTCAATGCGGTCTTGTATATCTGATCACACAGAAAAATGAACTTGCATCGAAAAATGAGCAGGATGTTTTGCAGGAAGTAAATGATACGACGTATTTAAGACCAGTGTGGCTGTTTTCAACAAAGAGAAGTGAAAATGCCATTTATGGTACCAGAACGAAAGACGGACATGGTGCCAGTGTAATAGTGGATGCTTTGGACGGCAGTTTATATTACTATGAGGATACAGGGGGATATTAAAGTAAACTTACTATAGATTCAGAGGGAAAAAGAAATGATCAAATTAGAAATAAAAAAGAATATATTTAGTTTTATGTTCGTAATTTCTGTTTTTCTTTTGTATATCGTTTTTATGCTTGGCGACAGCGGAAATGTTTTGCTGGGAGATGTAAGTACAACAATACTGGGGGCAATTTGGAATAAATATCATGGAAACTGGCAGACATGTATTGATTCCTCATGTTTTCTCAGAATGTATTCAATGTGGACGGACAATTCGTACCTTCCTGTTTTAGCACCCGTTTTATGCGGACTTCCTGCTTTGATTAATTATTTTGGAGAAACAGAGACCGGAAATAAGAAATTTATGCTTTCACGCTGCTCTCAGCAGCAATATTATATAGCAAAGATCATTGGAAATATCATAAGTGCAGTGATGATCGTATTAATAGCAGTAAGCCTTTATTATATAAGTCTGCTGTTTTTTTTTGACCGGACTCCGATTCACAATGAAGAATTTATTAACATTTATTTTATTCTTTCAGGGGAGATGGTGGAAAGCGGCAGAGAAATTTCCTCCATTGTAATTTTTTGGAATTTATTTAAAGGGGTATTATATTTTTGTATTTATGCTGTACAGAGTGCTTCATTTTGTATGTTGATGGCTATTCTCTGCAGGTAGGACAGCCATTGGGAATATTTGAAGCTTTTATCATGTGTCTTAACCATTGGTATTATATGATCATTTTCTGCATCGGTTTTATTTTCATTTTGTCAGATATCCCCAGATTAGACAGCAGTCAGCTTTTTATTATTTACAGGACAGGAAAAAAACAGTGGTTCATAGGAGAGGTGCTGCAGGTCGCACTGTGGCATCTTGTTATGTGCTTTTGCTTTTACTGGGGTCTGTGCTGGTTAGCGCGAAATATAGTTTTTGGGGAAATGTATGGAGTAATTTTACAGTAAATTATAAAACAGATTATGAGGGAATTCTTTCGAATAATAACCGCTTTATAGATCAGCAGGTGTTTAAGTATTATATGCCGTTTCCGGCTTTAATTCACTGCATTCTGTTATTGACTTTATGCCTTACTTTGATGGGAACGGTGATCCTGCTTTTCTCCATTATCAATAAAAAGCTGATAGGTATTATTTTAAATGTGATACTCATCATATTTGTCCTGATTTTTAATAAACATCATATATTTTTTATGTGGGTCTCACCATTTTGCCATGCGGTATTAGCCTTGCATAACACATATATCTATAAACAGCTTTCGGTCCCCCCTTGTATTTTCTTATTGTTATTTGATATTTTTAGAAATAGCTGTTACTTCGTTATCAATGAAAATATTGAAAAATAAATCATTTTGAGAAAGGCAGGAAAATTATGGTAGAGATCAAAAATGTTTCATTAACGATAAAGAAAACTAAAATATTGAATAATATATCCTTACATTGTAATAAAGGGGAAATTTGTGGATTAATAGGCCGCAACGGCAGTGGAAAGACTATGCTGATGAAATGTATCTGCAGTTTTGTGCGCCCCACAGAGGGAGAAATATCTGTGATGGGGAAAAAGATCGGACAGGATATGGACTTTATTCCTGATGCCGGTCTGATTATTGAGACACCCGGATTCATACCGTATTATTCCGGAATAAAGAACTTAAAGCTCTTAGCATCCATACAGAATAAAATTGGTGAACCGGAGATACGGAATGCTATGGAACTTGTCGGCCTTGACCCGGACCTGAAAAAAATAGTAAAAAAATATTCTCTTGGCATGAGGCAGCGATTAGGGCTGGCGCAGGCTATTATGGAAGATCCTCAGATTTTGATCCTGGATGAACCATTTAATGGACTGGATAAAGAAGGGGTGAAAGAAATGCGCAGTTATCTGCTGGGGCTTAAAAAAGCCGGGAAAACGATCCTGCTGACTTCACATTCGTCTGAAGATATTGAGGCCTTATGTGACAGAGTGTTTGAGATGGAGCATGGTAATTTATCACTTATTAAAGAAGAATAGAATAAAATATCAATGGAGATTACGCCCTCAGGAGATGTATTATTCCATAAATTATGCTATAATTCCAGTGAATTGATCTTGCTATGAAGGATGTACAGATAGAGTAGATAAGATCAGCGCTGATATATAATTCCTTTGAAAAAGGTATATGCATAATCAATAAAGTGAGGGAATACATGACAAGATCGGGTTTTGTATCATTAATAGGAAAGCCTAATGCAGGCAAGTCTACGCTCATGAACTACATAGTGGGCATGAAGATCGCGATTACTTCCGCAAAGCCGCAGACTACGAGAAACAGGATAGAGACTGTCTATACCGATGAAAATGGGCAGATTATTTTCCTGGATACTCCAGGCATCCATAAGGCCAAGAACCGACTTGGACAGTATATGGATAAGGTGGCATTTCAGGCGTCCAAGGACGTAGATATAGTGGTTTGGTTAGTCGAGCCGACTACCCGTATCAGTCAGAATGAGGAAATGATAGCTGAGAATCTTAAGAATACCGATAAGCCGGTGTTTTTAGTTATTAATAAAATAGATACTGTAAAGCCGGCTGTGATACTTGAAGTAATAGAGACCTATAAGAAGCTCCTGGACTTCAGCGAGATAATTCCCGTTTCAGCTCTTAAGGGAACAAATGTCGATGACCTTAAAGAGACAATATTCAAGTACCTGCCGGAAGGGCCGCTTTACTTCGATCCTGATACTGTAACTGACCAGCCTGAGCGTCAGATAGTTGCTGAACTGATTCGTGAGAAAGCGCTTTTTGATTTGGATGATGAGATACCTCACGGCATAGCTGTCGTTGTTGAAAAAATGCATGAGAGAAAGCGCCGGGGGCAGGAGGATCAAAGCTCATACAGCAAAGAAGAAAAACCTGAAAAGCCAGATACAGGATACTTAGACGACAGTACAGTCGTTGATATAAACGCGGTCATCGTATGCGAGCGCGAATCACATAAGGGCATTATCATTGGGAAGCACGGAAGCATGCTTAAGAAGATAGGGTCTGAAGCACGTAAAGATATAGAAGACCTGCTTGGGTGCAGGGTCAATCTTAAGCTCTGGGTCAAGGTAAGGGATAAGTGGAGAGATTCAGATATCATGATGAAGAATTTCGGCTATGATATGAAGGAGGTCAGGATAGATGAAAAGTAAGACATTAAAGGAAGAATGCCTTAACAAAAGCTTTTTAATATCGATGCTTACCCTTATAGCCGGCGCCATTATCGCTGCATTTGCACTCGAAGAATTTCTGGTGCCGAATAAGATATTCGATGGCGGTGTCACAGGTGTGTCCATGATACTTGACGCTCTTCTCCCGATAAAACTTTCTATCCTTGTTATTATCATAAATATTCCATTTCTGTTATTTTCCCTTAAAAAGATAGGCCGGCTTTTCCTTGTAAAGGCAGCCGTCGCAATGGCAGTTTTCTCGGTATTTCTTGTGATATTTAAGGACATGCCCGATGTTACAGAAGACGGTCTTCTTGCAACGGTCTTCGGCGGGGTCGTACTCGGCATCGGCGTCGGAATGGTCCTGCGGTCCGGAGGCTGTCTTGACGGCACTGAGATCGTGGCTATACTTGTCAGCAAGAAATCATCACTTTCAGTCGGCAATGTGATCCTTGGAATAAATGTCGTTATCTATCTGGTCGCAGGCGCCCTCTTCGGTGTTGACCGCGGTCTTTACTCTATGCTCATGTACTTTATAACCTCAAAGATCATTGATATGGTCGAGACAGGTTTTGACCAGGCAAAGGCGGTCATGATAATATCTGAGGACGGTGAACACATAGCAAATGAGATATACAGGCATTTCGGCAGGACATGTACATTCATGAGGGGATCAGGCCTTGTGACCGGCACAGAGAAAGATATCCTTTACTGTGTGGTAACAAGAGCTGAGATCTATGATCTGACAAAAATGATAAAGGAAGAAGATATCAATGCCTTTACAACTGTGACTGATGTCTCTGAGATCATAGGCACTCATATAAAGAAGATAGATAAGAAAGTAAGTGACAGGTAAAAAGGTAGATAAAAAGGTCAGAGACAGGTAAAAAGCAGGTAAAGAAAGAATCAGATTTTATTGACATTTATGGGGAAAGGTGTTAATATTCTGTGCGCTTTAACTTCATTAAAAAACACGGAGGCGGACATACATGTCAATAGAAAAAAAATTTGATCTTGGTGAAAATAGTTCGGGAAATATTAATGATATAAATGAAGAAATTGCTGAAGATAAGACAGAGGATACTGAAAATAAGGCAGAGTATACAGATGATAAGAAAGCAGATGATACCGGAGAATTAAAGGCATCTGATGAAGTAAAAACAGATGAGGATACAGAGATAGATAAAGACACTGAGATAAATAAAGATACAGAGATTAAGATAGATACAAAGATAGATACAAAGATAGATAAAGGTACAGACATTAAGAAAGATACAGATCTGGAAAAAGATACTGTAATAACAGAAATCGGCAAAGCGGAAGAAAACGCGGTCAAAGAAAAAAGGATAAGCTTCAGGAGCAGGCTGAAAGAAGCATATCATATTGCGCTCAGGATCATAGGCCTTTTAACAGCTGTTGGCGGCTACATTTACTTCATATTGAATAAGAGTTTTTATATAGAGACGCCGGAAGATATTTATAACCTTCCGGAAGAAGCAGAAAGCAGAGGGAATCTCCTTACAGACAGGTATTTCCTGACTTTGGGGAAGACTCTTCAGGCCGATGGAAATTCGATCTATATCGGAAGGATCGTGGTCATGTCTGTCATGGCTGTCCTGCTCATATTGCTCATATTGTATCACAATAAGCTCAGAGCAAAGGCTGACAGGGCCCTTGGTATAGTAGTTTCATTAATGGGAATACCGCTGTCATTCTATGCGAGTGAGTATATTATCAGATATGATATCGACGATATAATGCTGACCGGTCCTGTATATTTCTTTTTGAATCTTCTGATAATCAGCTTTATCTATATAGTATTTCTTGCGATCACAAACAGCTATAAAGCAGCGCCTATCATGCTTTCTGTGCTGCTGCTCGTATTCTCTGTCATTAACTTCTTTGTATTTCAGTACAGAGGAGTGCCTGTCATGGCGGCTGACTTTGCTATCGTCGGCACGGCTGCGGCAGTTGCTGACAGCTTCAGCCTTTCCATGAACTTCAGTAAGCTGTTTTGTATATATCTTGTGTTCCTATATATTGTATTCATGCATAAGTTCCATAATACAAAGGCTTTCCGCTTAAGATACAGGATACCTTTTACTGCCCTCGCAGCTACATGCGTATTCATATATGTCAGCGGATTCTGCTATGGTGATCTGCTTGGTGAGAACAACCTGAATGTATATTTAAGAATGTTCCGTCCTATGACATGCTACCAGGACTATGGAACTGCACTTGCGCTGACACGAAGCATAAATTATTCAATTGTAAAGAAGCCTGACGGCTACAGTCTTTATGAGGTCAAAAAGATCATGGACCCGTATATGAAAGAGGATGATACAACTCATGCTGTCGTCAAGCCCAATATCATTTCGATCATAGATGAGACCTTCTCTGATATCAGCTGTCTGGGTGATTTTGAGACCAATGAGGAGGTACTCCCGTATATTAACAGTATTCAGCCGAACAGCATGCGGGGGACATGCTATTCATCAGTAGTTGGCGGAGGTACAGCCAATTCGGAGTTCGAATATCTTACCGGGAATTCCATGGCTTTTCTCCCGTCCCAGTCGGTAGCCTTCCAGCTTTACATACACCATCCAATGGAGTCCTTTGTCCGCTATGCCGAGGCAGAGGGATATACAGGAAATATTGCATGGCATCCATTTGTCCCGACTAACTATAACAGGCCTAAGGTATATCCTTATCTTGGTTTTCAGAAGTATCTTTCGGGTAAGGATATAAAGGATATTCCATATAAGAGGATGAGACATTATATTACCGACAGGTCCTCATTTGACAAGATCATACAGCTTTATGAGAAGTCAAAGACCGAGTCCGATAAGCCTTTCTTCATATACAATATGACCATTCAGAATCACACGCCTTATGATAAGAATTTTCCAAACTTCAAGGAGCCTGTTCAGATATTGGGCGATAAAAAGGACTCGCAGGCTAATATGTATCTGAACTGTGTGGCAAAGACCGATAAGGCTGTAAAGCATCTGGTCAATTATTTTCAGAATAAGAAAGACCCTACAGTAATAGTCTTCTTCGGCGATCACCAGCCGAGGATCACGGACCGCTTCTTTGAGCTTATAACTGATGGCAAGTGCTGGAAGTGGGATGATGAGCAGATGATGGTTCGCTATCAGGTACCTTTAAGAATATGGGCAAACTTTGACATAGGCACTGACTTCATGAAGGATACAAGCATCAACTTCATCCAGGCCAATCTTCTCGATAAGCTGGGTCTGCCGACGACTCCATTCCAGAAGTTCCAGCTGGAATTTGAAAAACATGTTCCTGTTCTCACGGCAAATGGATACTATGGGATAGATGGCAGCTATTATAAGGTAAATGACACCACTTCCCCGTATTATAAATGGATACATAAGTATCAGCTGATACAGTACAATAACATGTTCGATACCAAAAATACGGTGCATGACTTCTTTGAGATCAAAGAATGAGGCACCCTTAGCACAGTGCTAAAGTTTTCGCACGAAAACCGGAAATGTCCGGAAAAGTATACTTTTCCGGACATTTTCAGGTTTGCTGGTATGAGCTGTAAGCATACTGCTTAATCAATGTGCTCGTGAAAATCTATGCCTGGACCAGCTTTTCTTTGATTAGCACTTGTGCTCGCAACTTGCATCTTCTGAATTTTT